>JALYHT010000051.1 GCA_030776225.1 Acidobacteriota bacterium
GTATTTCAGCTTCTTCATATCGGCCTTGCCGAGCACCTCTTCGGCCACGCGCACCACGATCTTTCTCTGATGCTCGAACTCTTCCACGCTGCCGATCAGCGGGATCATCACCTCGGGAATCACCTTCACTTCTTTCTTCGAAACCTGTACGGCGGCCTCGAAAATCGCGCGCGCCTGCATCTCGGTGATCTCCGGATAGGTAACGCCCAGCCGGCAGCCGCGATGCCCCAGCATCGGGTTGAATTCGTGAAGCTCTTCCACCCGGCTCAGAAGCTCCGGCAGGCTCTTCTTCAGGTCTTTGACTTCAATCCTGTAGCGTGCCGACAGCTCCTTCTTCAGCTTGATATCCGCATACGGAAGCAGCGCGACGTCCACCATCAGGTTTTCGCGCTTCGGCAGAAATTCATGGAGCGGCGGATCGAGCGTTCGGATCACCACGGGGAAGCCGTCCATCGCTTTGAACAAACCGGCAAAATCGGAGCGCTGCATGGGCAGCAGTTTCCCGAGCGCTTTGCGGCGCGCTTTTTCGTCGCTCGCCAGAATCATGTCCTGCACGAAAGGCAGCCGGTCTTCCGCAAAGAACATGTGCTCCGTGCGGCAGAGGCCGATACCTTCGGCGCCGAACTGGCGGGCGACCTTAGCATCCCTCGGAATATCGGCGTTGGCGCGAATTCCGAACTTGCCGCGAAACTCGTCGGTCCACGACATGAACTTGCCAATGTAATCGTGGTTCATATCGGGCTCGATGGATTGCGCCTGCCCGAGGTAAACATCGCCCGTTGTGCCGTCGAGCGAGATGAAGTCGCCTTCCTTAACAGTGATGGTTTTTCCGCCCGCCTGCGCCGTGAAAACTTTTTTGGCTTCGTCAATACGGATGCCGCTCGCTCCGACCACGCAGGGCCGTCCCATCCCGCGCGCCACCACCGCCGCGTGACTCGACTTGCCGCCGATAGCCGTGAGAATACCGCGCGCGACATCCATACCGTGAATATCGTCGGGGGTAGTCTCTTTGCGGACCAGCAGCACGGGGCCGCCAGGCGCCATTTCCACTGCTTCTTCAGCCGTGAACGCAACCCGTCCGACCGCCGCGCCGGGCGACGCCGAAATACCCGTCGTGACCTTGACCAGATCTTTCAGAGTCTTCGGATCGAACACGGGATGCAGAAGCTGATCGAGCTGCGCGGGTGAAACGCGCATGATCGCTTCCTGTTTCGGAATCATGCCCTCTTCCACCATCGCGACCGCAATGCGCACAGCCGCGGGGCCGGTCCGCTTGCCGTTGCGCGTCTGCAGCATGTACAGCTTGCCTTCCTGAATCGTGAACTCGAAATCCTGCATGTCCTTGTAATGGTTCTCAAGGCTGGTCGTGATTTCTTTGAGCTGACTGAAAGCCTCGGGAAGCACCTTTTCGAGATCCGCGATGGGCTCCGGCGTGCGGATGCCGGCCACCACGTCTTCGCCCTGGGCGTTCATCAGGAACTCGCCGTAAAAGACTTTCTCGCCAGAGCCGGGATCGCGGGTGAAGCCCACGCCGGTCCCCGAGGTTTCGCCCATGTTGCCGAACACCATGGCCTGCACGTTAGCCGCGGTGCCGATGTCGTCCGGAATCTTTTCCATGGTGCGGTAGTACTTCGCTTTGGGAGTCCACCAGCTGCGGAATACGGCATCGCGCGAAAGCGAAAGCTGTTCGTGCGCGTCCTGGGGAAAGGGCTTTCCGGTCTCTTTACGGACCAGTTTCAGGTAGTCGGCGATGATCGCCTTCAGATCTGCCGCCTGGAGATCCGAGTCGGTTTTTACTTTGATTTTCGCTTTGCGCGCGTCGAAAATATGGTCGAATTTTTCCATTTCGACGCCCAGCGCGACTTCGCCGAACATCTGAATAAAGCGGCGGTAACAGTCGTAAGCGAAACGCTCATTGCCGCTCTTCGCCGCAAGTCCGGCGGTGGTTTCGTCGTTGAGTCCGAGATTCAGGATCGTGTTCATCATGCCGGGCATGGAGAACTTCGCGCCCGACCGCACGCTGAGCAGCAGCGGATTGGAAGCGTCGCCCAGCTTCTGGCCCATCTGCTTTTCAAGCTTGATGACAGCCTTGTCGATTTCTTTCTGGATCTCTTCGGGAACCTGGTTGTTGTTTTTGAAATAGATGTTGCAGACATCCGTGGCGATGGTGAATCCCGGAGGCACCGGCAATCCGGCGCGCGACATTTCGGCCAGCCCGGCGCCTTTGCCGCCCAGGGTGTCTTTTTTTGTGCCATCGCCATCGGCTGTACCGCCGCCGAAGGAATAAACGTACTTGCTCATATGGTGGTGTCCTTTGAAGAATTGGTTACGATTTCGGAGAAATCCGCGATGGTCGAAAATTCGGCCAGCATGGTGTGGAGTAACGTGAGTCGATTCTGACGGACGGCGGGGTCCGGAGCATTCACGAGAGTCTTGTCGAAGAACTTATCGACGTGCGCGCGAAGGGAGGCGATCTGTTCGAGCTTCCCCCGGTACTCGGAGATCAGCTGGCAGGCGGCGCGCGTCGCCATGAACTTTTCATAGAGTTCCGTCTCCGGGCCCGCTTCGAGAAGCGCCGGGTCGAGGGCATCCCCCAGGCCTTCGAAACCGGCCTGTTTCAGGATGTTGCGAATGCGTTTGAAGCTCGCGGCCAGCGGCTCGAAGTCTTCCGTCGGACGCACGTCACGCACCGCCGAGAGGCGTTCTTCCAGGTCGAGAAGATCGTCCCAGCCCGAGACAAGCACCGCGTTGATCTCGTCATACTGGAACCCGCGAATCTCCCGGAAGTAATAGCGGATGCGTTCGGCGAAGAATTCTTCGAGCGGAATGCTGCCTTCGCAGAGGGATTGAATGGGCAGGCGAAGCTTGCCTTCCACCAGGATTCTGACGATACCCTGCGCGGCCCGCCGCAGCGCGAATGGATCTTTCGATCCGGACGGGATCAGCCCGACCCCGAAACACCCGCGCAGCGTATCGAGTTTATCGGCAATGGAAAGCAACTGTCCGTCGAGTGTGCGTGGGATCGCCGCATCCATGCTCTCCGGCCTGTAGTGATCGTAGATCGCAATAGCCACTGCTTCCGGTTCGCCCTGCGCGCGCGCATAAAGGCCGCCGACAATGCCCTGCAGTTCCGTAAATTCCCTGACCAGTTCCGTGGTCAGGTCGGCTTTGGACAGGCGTGCCGCGCGTACCACGTTGAACTCGGGGCTGTCGGCACTGAACGTGTAGCGAACTTTGGCATCGCGGATGGTATCTCTGGTCACCCGCTTTCCCTGATTCAATGCCGCGACGAACTGGGAAAGCGTGAGCGCAAGCTCTTCAATCCGTTCGGTCTTCTCAAGATAGGTTCCGAGTTTGGCCTGGAAAGTCACATTCGCCAGATCGAGCACGCGGTCGTTCAGCACCCGCTTCTGATCGGCATTCCAGAAGAAACGCGCATCGTTGAATCGGGCGCGCAGTACGCGCTCGTTGCCCTGCCGGATCAGCCCGTCCGGATCGCCATCGGTGTTGGTCACCGCCACAAACTTCGGGGCAAGATTGCCATCGGCCGCTTCCACCGCAAAGTATTTCTGGTGGTGCCGCATCACCATCGTCAGGACCTCTTTCGGGAGGTCGAGATATTCAGGATCGAAACTGCCCGTGATGGGAGTGGGCCATTCCGTGAGATTGACCAGCGTGTTCAACAGATCGTTGTCGCACTTGTATTTGGTTGCGACAGCTTTGATGCGCGTGCGGCGCTCACCCGCCGAAAGGATCACGAAGTTATCGCGCAGTCTCTGTTCGTAGCTCTCGTAAGTGACCGCGAAGCGCGCGGCCCCGAGCTTCCGATGCCCCGACGATTCATTGCCCGCCGGAATGCCTGCGATCTCAAAAGGCAGAGTCTCGTTGTCCAGTAACGCCACGATCCACCGAATGGGGCGGATGAAGCGAACGCCGCCTTTGCCCGTCCAGTACATGGACTTCGGGAACGGCGTCTTCAGGACTAAAGCCGGGAGCGCTTCGGCGAGTATCGCAGCCGCCGCGCGGCCGGAAGTCTTACGCACGAAGCTGTATTTCTCGGCCTTTCCATCCGACAGGACTTCGAGCCGGTCCGGGTCAACGCCCTGTTTCTTTGCGAATCCCGCGACTGCGGGCGCAGGAGCGGCTTTAGCGGGTCCCCAGACGCGCTCTTCAGAGTCGGGCTGCCGGATCGCGATGTCTTCGACGCGGACCACGAGACGGCGCGGCGTGGCGTCGGTGCGCAGCGCGGTTCCGGCGAGTTGGTTGTCTTTGAGGAGCTTCCCTATCGAACCGCCGAGGTACTCAAGCGCCCCCGCGAGCATCCAGTCGGGAATTTCTTCCACACCGATTTCAAGGAGCAGGTTCATGCCGCTTGCTCCTGCGCGACAGGTGTCTGCTGGTCAACCCAGGCTTCGGCCACACTCACCGCGAGCCGTCGGATACGCCCGATCACGCCCACGCGTTCGGTCACGCTGATGGCGCCGCGGGCATCGAGCGTGTTGAACAGATTGCTGCACTTCAGTACGTGATCGTAGGCGGCCAGCAGCGGAAAACGGCTCTTGTCCGCATAGTCTTTGTAGAGGTCGAGCAGGCGCCGGCCCTCCGTCTCGTGGATTTCGAAAAGCCGCCACAGCGTCGGGATATCGGCCAGCTCGAAATTATAGACAGAGTATTGAAGCTCGTCGGCAAACCGGACATCCCGGTATTTCACCTCCCCCTGTTCCCCTCTGGTCCACACGATGTCGTAGACGGAGTCCACGCCCTGCAGAAATGCGGTCAGGCGTTCGAGGCCGTAGGTTATTTCCGCCGGCACGAGTTCCAGATCGATGCCCCCGACCTGCTGGAAGTAGGTGAACTGCGTGATCTCCATGCCGTCCAGCATCACTTGCCAGCCCACACCCCAGGCTCCCAGCGAGGGATTTTCCCAGTTGTCCTCTTCCAGCTTGATATCGTGCTTGCGAAGGTCTATGCCGATGGCTTCGAGGCTGCCCATATACTGCTCGATCACATCCGCCGGCGTAGGCTTCAGGATCACCTGGAGCTGCATGTGCTTGTAAAGCCGGTTGGGGTTGTCGCCGTATCGGCCGTCCGCCGGGCGGCGGCTGGGCTGCACGTATGCCGTCCGGTACGGCCTGGGGCCGAGGGCGCGCAGAAAGGTCTCGGGGCACGAAGTTCCGGCGCCCACTTCCACATCGAACGGCTCCTGGACGATGCAGCCGCGATCGCCCCAGTATTTCTTGAGACGGAAGACGATTTCCTGGAATGTTGCCGGGGTGACAGTGGATGGCGTGGCAGTAGAGCGAATGGCGGATTCAGACATGGGGTTTCAGGCGGCTGCTTCGAGGACCGGGAAGGTGATGAGCTTACGCTCGATCTGGGATTCCATCTGCTGAGCCAGAAAACGGCGCAGGTCGGCCGCCGTGTGCTGCGTCCACTTACGCTCCGGGAGCTGGGCGACAGGCGTGTGGAGGATTTCATCCGCGATGGCGCGGGATTCGGCCGAAAGCTCCCACATCCCCCGGTCCGCGCAGCTATGGCAATAGAGGCCCGTGCGATGGCGCGAAAACCAGGTGTGCCCTTCGAGACTCAGGCCGCAGCCGAGGCAGACGTGGAGCGCGGGCAGCAGACCCGCCAGTCTCACCGCCCAGACGCTGAAATAAGTGACGGCGGTCCAGGCATTTCCCGATTTCAGGTAGTCGAGGACCGCCGCGATCAGCCGAAAATATTTTTCGCTCGGTTCGGCGGCCGGCAGCATTTGTTCGGATACTTCGGCTATAAAGTCGAGCGTGCAGGCGGAGGCAAAATCGTTCAGAATGGCGAACTGCGAGTGGAGGAGATCGCAGGAATCGATGTTGACGAGTTCGCGCGTCTCGCGCTGAAAGTACGACATTCTGATGTGCGAAAGGCGCTCCAAACCGGAACCAAAACCGCTTTTGGGCCGCCGCGCCCGGCGCGCCACGCCCCGGAGCTTTCCCAGGTCGCGCGTCAGGAAGCTGACGATTAAGTCCCCTTCCCTGAACGGCCAGGTTTGCAGAACGAAGGCTTCGCTCACGCGCGCGGGCATAGTAGCTGCATGGAGCGGAAACCTCAGGTTATCATGACGCGCAGTTCCAGGAGCCCGCTGCGGCGGGCCTTAATGCGCCCGGTCGATTTCCGGCAGTACGGCGAGTTCCACGCCCGCAGGCGACAAAGGCAGCGCCACCAATTCCCGCTCAAGCGCGATCCGCAGCACTTCATCCATATGCTCGACGAAATGCAGCTTCATCACATTGCGGATGAACTCCGGTATATCCGGCAGGTCTTTATGGTTATCGTGCGGGACAATCACTTCGTTGATCCCATGCCGGTGGGCGGCGAGCAGTTTTTCCTTGAGCCCGCCGATGGGAAGCACCTTGCCGCGCAGGGTGATTTCACCGGTCATCGCCAGATCGCCCCGTACCGGGATCTTGGTCAGCGCGCTGCAGATGGTCGTCGCGATCGTGATCCCGGCGGACGGCCCGTCTTTCGGGATTGCCCCTTCGGGAATATGGAGGTGAACGTCGAGGTTGCGGTAAAAATCGCGTGTCAGCCCGAGCGTCAGCGCGCGGGAACGAATGTAGCTGAACGCGGCCTGGGCGGATTCCTGCATCACATCGCCCAGCTTGCCGGTCACGGTCAACTTGCCCTTCCCTTCCATCAGAATGCATTCCGTGGTCAGGATCTGGCCGCCGACTTCCGTCCATGCGAGGCCCGTAGTGGCCCCGATCTCGTTATGCCGGTCGGTCGTAGTATCGCGGTACTTCGTGGGCCCCAACAGCTCGGTGACCTTATCGGCGTTCACCACAACCTTCTCTTTGTGATCCGCGCCGACAATCTTCCTGACCACTTTGCGCGCCACGTTTCCGACTTCGCGCTCCAGATTGCGCACGCCGGATTCGCGCGTATAGTACTGGATCAATGACGAAAGACCGTCATCTTTGAATTCGATCTGATCGTCGGTCAGCCCGGCCGCGTCCATCTGCTTGCGCACGAGGAACCGCTTGGCGATCTCCAGCTTTTCGAGCTCTGTATAACCGGAGAGCCGGATCACTTCCATACGGTCCTGCAGAGCCGCCGGAATGGTGTGCAGCACGTTGGCAGTCGCAATGAAGAAGACCTGCGACAAGTCATACTCCACATCGAGATAGTGATCGACGAACATGTAATTCTGCTCGGGATCGAGGACTTCGAGCAGCGCCGACGAGGGGTCGCCCCGGAAGTCGGTCGACATTTTATCGATCTCATCCAGCATAAAGACCGGATTGCGGGTCCCGGCCTTCTTCATCATCTGAATCACCTGGCCCGGCAGCGCCCCGATATAGGTGCGCCGGTGGCCGCGGATCTCGGCTTCATCGCGCACGCCGCCGAGCGACATGCGTACAAACTTGCGGCCGGTCGCCTTCGCGATCGACATCCCGAGCGAAGTCTTGCCGACGCCGGGAGGCCCGACGAACAGCAGGATCGAACCTTTCGGATTTTTCACCATGCGCCGCACGGCGAGGAATTCGAGGATGCGCTCCTTGATTTTTTCGAGCCCGTAGTGGTCGCTCTCAAGCACCTCTTCGGCAAATTTCAGTTCGCGGATTTCTTTCGACTTCTTTTTCCACGGCACCGCGAGAAGCCAGTCAAGATAGTTGCGCGAAACGGTCGACTCGGCCGACATTTGCGGCATGTTCTCGAGGCGCTTTAATTCAGCCAGAGCCTTTTCCAGCCCGTCTTTCGACATGCCGGACATTTCGATGCGCTTCTTCAGCTCGTCGATTTCGCTCTTTTCGCCCCGGCCCAGCTCTTTCTGGATCGCCTTGATCTTTTCGTTGAGGTAATATTCTTTCTGCGCCTTCTCCATCTGGCGCTTCACGCGGCCCTGGATGGTGCGGTCGACATTGAGCTTCTCGATTTCGATATCGAGCATCTCGGCCACGCGGGTCAGGCGGTCGATGGGATCGAAGATTTCGAGCAGTTCCTGCTTCTCTTCAATCGTCAACTGGAGATTCGCGCCCACCGTATCGGCGAGTTTGCCCGCGTCGTCCACGCGAATGGCCGCGACCATCGTCTCGTAGTTCAGGTTCTGACTGAGCTTGACGTATTGTTCGAACAGCGTAGTCACGCGCGTCGTGAGGCCTTCGAGCTGCGGACCCGCTTCCACTTTAAAGTTAAAGGTGCGAACCACCGCGCGGAAAAATCCCTCGTCGTCGGTGACCGAGACAACTTTGGCGCGCTCCACGCCTTCGACCAGCACCTTGATGTTGCCGTCGGGCAGCTTCAGGCTTTGAACAATGTTGACCACGCAGCCCACGCTGAAGATCTCATTGGGGCTCGGCTCGTCCGTCGACGCATCGTGCTGCGTCGCGAGGAAAATTTTCTTGTCCCCGGCCATTGCGTCTTCGAGCGCGCGCACGCTCGATTCACGGCCCACAACGAACGGCGTCATCATATACGGAAAGATGACTACATCCCGGATGGGCATCATCGGGAGCCGTCTGGTATCGGATTTTTCCTTCGAGGTAAGCATGTATGTGACGGATGACAATTCCATTGTACGGCGGGGCCGCGTGAAGCACGCAGGGCGCAAGCGCCGTCGGCAATGCCAACCGCTAACCCCGGGCCCGCTAACCGGCTTTTTCGAGCAGAGTCAGGCTGATCTTCTGCGAGAGCACCATCTCGCGCGTGACCTGGAATTCCTTGACCTTCTTATAGGAGGGCAGGAAGTACATCAGATCGAGCATCAGATCTTCGAGGATCATGCGCAGCCCGCGCGCCCCGACCTTCCGGTCGAGCGCGAGCGAAGCTATTGCATCCATCGCATCGTCGGAGAACCGCAAACGCACGTTCTCATATTCGAACAGCCGCTGGTACTGCTTGATGATCGCGTTTTTCGGCTTGCTCAGAATCTGAATCAGAGCCGCCTTATCGAGATCTTCGAGCGTGGCCACTACGGGCATGCGCCCGATGAATTCCGGAATGAAGCCGTATTTGATCAGATCGTGCGGCTGCAACATGCGCAGCAGATCGATATCGCGGCGGTCGCTGATCCCGACGGTCTTGACGGGTTCGCCCGCCTTGCCGTTGTTCTCGTCGCTCATGAAGCCGATCGATTTCTTGCCCATGCGCCGCCCGACAATCTTCTCAAGGCCCACAAAAGCCCCGCCGCAGATGAACAGGATGTTGGTGGTGTCGATCGGGGTGAACTCCTGGTGCGGGTGCTTACGCCCGCCCTGCGGCGGCACGTTGGCAACGGTGCCTTCCAGAATCTTCAGCAGAGCCTGCTGCACTCCCTCGCCCGAAACATCGCGGGTAATCGACGGGTTCTCGTCCTTGCGGCAGATCTTATCGATTTCGTCGATGTAGATGATGCCCTGCTGGCAGCGCTGCACATCCCCGTCCGCCGCCTGCAGAAGTTTCAAAATGATATTTTCGACGTCTTCCCCGACATAGCCCGCCTCCGTGAGCGTGGTCGCATCCACAATCGCGAACGGCACATCGAGAATGCGCGCCAGTGTCTGGGCCATCAGCGTCTTGCCTGTGCCGGTGGGGCCAATCAGAAGGATGTTCGACTTGGCGAGCTCGATCTCGGAATTCCGCATCCGGTTCATGTGGATGCGCTTGGAGTGGTTGTAGACGGCCACGGCAAGCTTCCGTTTGGTGGCTTCCTGCCCGATGACGTATTGATCCAGAAAGTCTTTTATTTCCAGAGGCCTGGGAATCTTGTGCGTCCCTGCGGCCGCGGCTTCGGGTTTGTCGTCTTCCAGAATGGAATTGCAGACCGCGATGCATTCGTCGCAGATATAGGCCCGGGGGTAATCGCTCGGAGACGAAATCAGTTTCCCAACAACATCCTGGCTTTTATGGCAGAAGGAACATCGAAGTGTGTCGTCGGATCCAGCGCGCTTCAAAGGTGTCTCCTTCTATAGGGATCGTCACACGACCCAGCTAACTCATCCGCTTTGACCTGATCGGAATACCCCTATTATCGCCCCCACCGCCAAACTCCGCAATCGCTGTCTCGCGAGAGCCAGGTGCTAAGCGGAGACAGTCATCGCTTCCGTCTCGTCCGAACGGACAAATTGGTAGCGTTCCATTGTAACCGCGACTTCAAAATCGGTAATTTCGGCCTGTACGGGTTTCCGGCTGCGCAGAACCTTTCCGAGGCATCGGATTCGCACCGGGGGATTGCTGGAGGAGAGGGTGATCAGATATTCGATGCGTCCGCCCACCTCTACTTCTGTGGGAGATAAAAAGCAGACCCCGCCCGAACTGATATCCCTTGTACGCTGCGAACTGTTGATTCTCCGATCTCCCAATTGGACAATTTGAAGAGGCAATTGCAAACGGTATCGTTGAGTACGTCTCTGTTCCAAGGCCCTACTTTATAAACATCAGCTACCGAAAGCAATGGTGATAGTACTGATGTTAACTTTTCGGCCGGGCCTACGGCATCGCAGCAGTGTTTGCCAAACGAACCCATAATGCATCTAACCCGTTTGTTTTATTTGTATTAACAGGAACAGACGCGCTAATCCACCCAAACGCAAGGGGCCAGCTCGCGCCTCCGCCATTCCTGCTGCAGGTAAGGCGTGAGGATCGCAAGGTATTCCGTCACGGAAGGCCTGGTCTTCCCCAGCCGGAGCGCTGCCCAGCCACGTTCGATCAAAATTCGAAACAATTCCACGCGTGCCCGCGCCATATCGGCGGACGATCGGGCGTCGATAGTCTTTTTCATTGCAGCCCGAAACTACCATGAGCCCTGGCCGGTGAAACCGATTCAGCCGACTGGGTGCTGAAAACCAACGGGAATTAAATTCGCTCCGGGCGTGAAGCAGGCCGGTTTGCCCACAGGATGCAGCAAATGAAAACTCCTCCGCCCAGAAACGCGCATAGCGAGAGTATCGCCCCCCAGCGGAGCGTCGCAGGCCGATAGGACATCAGAATGGTACTGTCCCCCCTGGGGACCACAAGCGCGCGGAGGTCTCCATCCACTTTCCATATCTTCGCGGGCTGGCCATTCACGCTGGCCTGCCAGCCGGGGTAAAACATTTCGCTGAACACCACGAGACCCCGCCCTGTAGCATGCACTCTTGCCGCAACCTGATCCTGATGCGGCTCAGAAACCGCAACGCGTTCCGATTCCCCGGCGGCGGAGGGCTCCAACCGTTCGGGAAGAATCTCCTTGAATAAGGCGATTTGCCGCAGGTCGGCGCCATGGATATTCAGCTTTGCGATGAGTTCCTCTTTACCCGCTACTTTTTGGGCCCGGTGAAGAATCCATGCCCGAGGGAAGGCATCCGTCCGTTCGTAGACCTTCCAGTTGGCATCCGCGTAGATCCACCCGCCTTCAGGCGTGGCCGCCGGACGCAGAATGTAGCGGGCATTGAGCAGATCCTGGCGATTCTGCATATCGAGATAATCCGCTCCAACGGTGACTCCGGCGCCCCAGGTCGTCTCAATGCCAAAGTAGTCGCCGACGTTTGGACGAGGTTCGCCCGCCACCTCTACCCGGAACGGCCCCGGCCGGGACCGCAGAAAATCGACTGCCCCGTGTGCGCTTTGGAGCCTCGCCAGCTGATCTTGCCCGGCGGCCCGGCGTTCATTGATACTGACGGGCAACCAGTCGAAGGCATTGAGGTCGAAGAGCACGAGGATAAGGATTAAAATGCGTGCCCATGCAGGATTGTGCCCTGTCCTCACATAGCGGACCACCGCCCAGCTGGCAATGATCAGGACCAGCGACAGCCCTACCCACGCATTCATCGCGGCGCCACCCGTTACTGTGGGCCATATGGTGGCAGCCACGGCGGCGATCGAGGCCCATCGGAGCACGTGTTCCGCTTTAGCAACTGCCGGTGAGAGAGGGTCCCTCAAGAGTGTGTCCAGACCGAAGGCCGCCAGTACCGCCAGCGAAAAGTCGACCAGGTACATGAAGCGGCTCGATTCGCGCGCCATCCAAATGAAGGGGGTGAGGGCGTAAGCGACGCCGTTCAGCAAGGAAAACGAGCCCCAGGAGTATAGATAAGCGAGCAAAGCCAGCCCAGCCAGATAGCGGACAAAGTGCGAGCGCCAGTTCGCCCAACAGCCAATGATCGCCGCCAGCAAAGGAAACACGCCCGCATATGGATTGATAAACTCACCGCTGGCAACAGGCCCGGCGGGCGTGGCAAATAAAAGTGCAATGGCAGCCTGGGGCGTTATGTTATCGCCGATTGAGGAATATGGAATTCGCTCGCTGGCAATGGACGCGCCCGTACCGTAGAAGCGATAAGCAAGCCGGGAATACTCGGCAGAGGGAAGCAGCTGAACAGCGCCGCCCGTGAGCGCAAACAAAAGACACAAGCCGAAGATCAACCCTCCTCGTTTGGTCGAAAGCGCAGTGAACTGCGGGATCGCGGCATAGTAGATCGTGACGCTGAGGGCTACGATTCCCTGCATGATCACAAAGTGAAGGCCGCCGGCAAGGACGGAGAGCGCCATTGTTAAGCCGGCAGCAATCGACCAGGCCGCACATTTTGGGACGGAAGACTGGCGTAATGCCTTTAAGATGCACAAAACCAGGAGAGGCAGCCACAGTCCGCTTTCCAGCAAATGGGGCCAGTCGCCCAGGCGCGCCAGAATACCGCCCAAAGAGAAGACGAGCCCGGACACAATGCTCGCGAAAGAGCTGGCGCGAAGTTCGCGGCAGAGGGCATACATGAAGAGGCTGGCGGCGGCGTGGCTGAGGACGAAGATTTCGTTATATAGATTGGGCGATATCCCGCCATTTTTGGAAGGATATAGCGAAAATATCCGGTAAAGCGGATAGAATGCGCCCGTCTGCATCTCGCCGGCGAAGGCGTGGCCGGAAAATGTGAAGGGATCCCATCCGGGCGAGACCCCTTTCCAGATACATGTGGTCAGGAACTGAAACCACGCGTACATCTGATTGGTGCCTTCAAACCCGAGGATCAGGGAGTACTGACGAACCAAAATCAGCTTCCAATAAAACAGGATCGTCAAGACGAGGAAGATCGCCATTGTACGCAGGTGGCGCATCATTTGATTTTATAGATAGCCATTTTTCTGCCGTCTGCATCTCGCCAGCGAAGGCAGTGCTGAAGGGCCTCAAACTGCGTCCTGGACCGAGATCAGGACACAGGAAAGCTAGAATTCAGTTATGGTAACCGCCGGCGTTAAACCAACTTTAAGCACATCGTCGTCTCCGCTGTTGCGATGGATCAGGAACGAAGACCGGCGCCATTTCCACGCCGAGGGCTACATGGTGATCCGAAACGTTATCGCTCCGGAGATGGCCCACAACGCGGTTCGCGAGATTGCCGCATTCATTGGCGCCGACCTTTCGGATAACGGCACCTAGTATAACAGCGATAAAAGCCTCGACGGCATTGTCCCGCTTCACCACGCTCAATCGCTGTGGAATATCCGGCAATCTCCCGATCTTTACAATTTGTTCGCCGAATACTTTGAAAACCCGCATTTGATGGTGGATATGAACCGTTGCCTCTTTCGTCCTCCGGCGCATCCGTTTTTTCCGCAACTCAGCCGCAGCGCCATTCACTGGGACACCGATCCGCGCGCGCCCGGTGCGGGTTCCCTGCAGGCAGTGGTGCTGTTAACCGATGTTGGCTCCAACGAGGGCGGTTTTCAATGCATCCCCGAAATCTATAAGAACCTCAACGCATGGCTTCAGCGTCACGCGGGCGGGCAAGACTTCGACTTCTTCGAGCCGGGCTTAAACGACTGCCAGACGACACAGGTGGAGGGTAAAGCGGGCGACGTAATTTTGTGGTCTACCAGGTTGCCGCACGGGTCGGCCGTCAACCTTTCCAGGCGCCCCAGGGTGGCAATGTTTGTCACGATGCAGCCCCCGCCCGAAAGTCCGCTTTACTTCGAGTCGATGAAAACCTGGTGGCTGACAAGACGAGCTCCCGACCACTGGCGAGGTTTACCCGGACAACTCGACCCTGAGCCTGGCGAGCCTGCCGTGCTTTCGGATCTTGGCCGGAAGCTGGTCGGACTATCGTCGTGGTAGCGCCCTGCCTGTTTGGAAACGCAATCGACCAGACCGGGGATCAGGCGAGTTCCAGCAGGCTTTGGTGTCTCACATCCACACCCTGCGTGAGGAAGATCACGTCCTCCGCGATGTTCGTCGCATGATCGCCGATCCGTTCGAGTTTTCGGGCCACGATCAGGTAATCGAGGGCGCGGGCGATGGTATTCGGATCGCGGGCCATCAGGTCGATTAACTGCTGCTGAATGTGCTTGCGGGAGGTATCCACCGCGTCGTCGGATTCCAGGATTCCGCGCGCCACCTGCGCGTCGCGTTTTACGAAACTATCCAGGCTGCCGAGCACCATGGACTCGACCAGCCCTGCGATCCCGCTGAAATCCACCGGCTCGGGGAGAGGGGGCTGCGACATGAGCGACAGAGCGCGTTCGGCAATGTGGACAGCAAGGTCGCCCATCCTTTCGAGATCGGTAGTGATCTTGATGCCTGCGACGATCAGCCGCATATCCCGCGCAACCGGCTGTTCGCGCACGATGAGGCTGGTCACGAGATTGTCCACGCCGATCTCCATCTGATCGACCCGCGACTCGTCGCGAATCACCTGATGCGCGTAATCTTCATTCTTTTCGACGAGCGCAAGAACGCTTCTCTGCACGGAATGCGCAACGAGCGCTCCCATTTCCCGGAGCGAGTCGTTCAGCAAAACGAAATCTTCCTCGAAGGGGCGCATCAGGGTCTCCAGGTACGAACGGGCATCCACCAAACGGGGCAAAGCAAAACCGGGTAAACCATGCCGGTCTAACCGAAACGGCCCGTAATGTAATCTTCCGTTTCCTTTTTCGTCGGATTCCGGAAGATGGCGTCGGTCTTGTCGTGCTCAATCAGGCGGCCCAGCAGGAAGAAACCCGTGGTATCGGCCACGCGCGCGGCCTGCTGCATGTTGTGCGTGACGATGACGATGGTGCACTGCTGTTTCAGGCCAACCAGCAGATCTTCAATCTTGGCCGTGGCTATGGGGTCGAGCGCCGAGCAGGGTTCGTCCAGCAACAGGACCTCAGGGTCCACGGCGAGAGCGCGCGCGATGCACAGGCGCTGCTGCTGGCCGCCGGAGAGCGCATAAGCCGATTGGTTCAGCTTGTCTTTGACCTCATCCCACAACGCGGCGCGGCGCAGGCTCTTTTCCACGATCTCGGCCGCAGACTTTCCCTTGAGCATGCCGTTGATCTTCGGACCGTAGATGATGTTGTCGTAGATGGATTTGGGAAACGGGTTGGGGCGTTGAAACACCATGCCCACGCGGCGGCGGATCTCGGTGACATCCTGGGTGAAAATGTCTTCGCCGTCCAGCGTGATCTCGCCTTCGATCCGCGTATCCCGCAGCGTTTCGTTGATGCGATTCAGGTTTCGCAGAAAAGTCGACTTGCCGCAACCGGACGGCCCGATCAGAGCGGTGACCCTGTTGCTTACGAATTCGAGCGAAACGTCGTGCAGCGCCTGAAACTTCCCGTAAAAGAAATTGACGTTGGCGGTGCGCATTTTTAGCACTGCCGTATTGGCTGGAGGCGCAGTGTCAGCTATGGGCGGAGTCATTGAGGTTGCCGGCTGCTTGATAACCATGTGTGACGTACTCATTTTTAACGACCTTGGCGTTCATTCTTCATCGGGGATTCTTCATCGGGGAAGAGATGCCCCACGCGAAATCACCATCCGCGCCGCAATATTGGCGAGCAAAACAAGCACCAACAGAACCAGACCGGCGGCCCACGCCTGCCGATGCCAATCGTCGTAGGGCGAAACAGCCCGGTAAAAGATCATGAAGGGCAGAGACGATGTGGGTTCCGAAAGACCGGTGCTCCAGTATTGGTTGTTCAGGCTGGTGAACAGAAGCGGCGCCGTCTCGCCGGAAATGCGCGCGACTCCGAGGATCATGCCGGTCATAATGCCTTTGCGGGCGGCGGGAACGATGACGCCCACAATGGTGCGCCATTTTTTGGCGCCGAGCGCGAGCGAGCCTTCGCGCATGGCGCGGGGCACCACCAGAAGAAATTGTTCCGTACTCCGGGCGGTAATGGGGATGAGCATGAGGCTGAGGGCGAAGCTGCCGGCCAGGGCGGAAAAATGGTGCTGCGGCACTACGATCACAGTCCACGCGAAGATCCCGATCACAATCGACGGTATGCCGTTCAGCAGATCCGCCACATAGCGCAGGATAGCCGCGGGAGTTTTCCCGGCGTATTCCGCCAGATAGATGCCCGCGAAGAACCCGATGGGGAGGCCGATCAGCGTCGCCACGATGACGATCTGCGCGCTGCCAAGAATTGCATTCGCCATACCTCCGCCTGTCTGACCGGGGGGCAGAGGCAGCTTTGTGAAGAAACTGAGGTCGACGGATTTTCCGCCGTTATAAACCAGAAAGCCAAGAATGAGAAACAGGGTGGATACGGTCACAACCGCGCAACAGCCGCAGAGTCCCAGCATGAAATTGTTGATCGCGTTGCGGCGCGCATTGCGGGCAGTCATGCTCTTGCCGTTCCTTTTTTGGTAGTCAGCACAATAAGCAGCTGGGCAAACCCGTTGATGACCATTGTCAGCGCGAACAGTACCAACCCCAGTTCGATGAGGGAGGAAAGATAGACATCGCCTGTGGCTTCTGTGAATTCGTTTGCGATGACGGCCGCAATGGTGTAGCCGGGCGCCAACAGCGAAGCATGGATGGAAGGGTCGTTCCCGATGACCATCGTGACCGCCATGGTTTCTCCGAGAGCGCGCGCGAGCGCGAGGAAGACGGAACCCATGATACCCAGGCGGGCGAAGGGCAGCACGGCCTGGCGCGTGGATTCCCAGCGGGTGGCCCCCACCGCCAGCGCGGCTTCTCTTTGTTCCCGCGGGACAGCCAGCAGAGCCTCCCGGGAAACGGAAATGATAAAGGGGAAAGTCATAATGGCCAGGATCATACCGGCCGTGAGATAACCCACTCCGTACACGGGTCCGCTGAAGAAAGGCAGAAAACCGAGCGTTTTTTTCAGTCCAGGGCCAATGTAATCCCGCATGAGCGGAACCAATGTGAATATCGCGAGAAGTCCGTAGATAACGCTCGGCACCGCGGCCAGAAGCTCGACCAGGAAGGTCAGCGTGTTCGATACCCCGGGGGGCGCCAGTTCGGAAAGGTAAATCGCGGCCCCCACGCCCAGGGGAACGGAAATCAGCAGCGCCAGAAAAGATGTGAGTACCGTGCCGTAAACGAACGGCCACGCGCCGAACTTATCTTCGACCGGATTCCAGAGTCTTGAGGTGAGGAAGGAGAAACCGAACTTCTCGCGGGAAGGAGCGCTGTGCAGCCAGAGTTGCCATAAGATCAGCAACGTCACCAGCACTATGGATGCCGCAAAAATCGCGGTCACAAGATAAGCCACCTCATCGCCTCCAAAACGGCGCTTTGAAGCCGCGGTAGCTCCTGCTTGCAGGGAGGCGGATGAGGTGGCCATAACAACTCGAAAGGCGTCTACCGGATCAGGGCAATCTGCTTGTGCTCTTTGGCGACCACGGATTTGGGTAACGGAGCGTAGCTGAGAGCCTGGCAGTCCTTCTGTCCCGTCGTGAGCATCCAGTTCAGAAAGTCCGTGATGGCTTTCTTTTTCGTCGCATCCTGGATCTCCGTCGGGATGAGGAGCCATGTGAACGACGAGATGGGGTAAACCTTGTCGCCGATTCCATTGGTGATCGAAACTCTGAAATCGTCGGGCATGTCTTTCGCGGCAGCCGCCGCGGCGGTCACGCTGTCGAAGGTCGCTTTAACGAATTTGCCCGAGGCGTTCTTCACATCCGCATAAGGCATCTTTTGCTGCACGGCATAGACGAGTTCGACATAGCCGATTGAATTCGGTGTCTGTTTGATCAGGCCGGAAACGCCTTCGTTGCCTTTGCCACCGAGACCGACAGGCCAGCTCACGGAGGTATTCGCCCCCACTTTCGACTTCCAGTCCGCACTGACTTTCGAAAGATAATCGGCGAACACGAAAGTAGTGCCGCTGCCGTCGGAGCGGTGGACGACAACAATGTCCTCGCCTGGCAACTTTACGCCCGCATTGGTCGAGGCGATCTTCGGATCGTTCCACTTTTTGATTTCGCCAAGAAAAATACCGGCGATCGCTTCAGGCGTAAGCTTCAGGGAACTCGTCACGCCCGGTATGTTGTAAGCCAGCACGTCCGCGCCGAGCACAGTCGGAAAATGAAGGGCTTTCACTTTAAGGTCGGCGATCTGCTTGTCGGTCATCGGCATATCGGAGGCGCCGAAATCGACTGTGCCTTTTGTGAGTTGCTGAATGCCGGCGCCCGAGCCGAGCGACTGATAGTTGATGGAAACGTCCGGGTGGGACATCTTGAATTCGCTGAACCATTGCTGGTAGATCGGATTCGGAAATGTGGCTCCGGCGCCGTTGATCGTCTCCGCCGCCGCGGCCAGACCCGCCAGCAGCGCGGGAAGTACTGTAAGGCCTATGAGTCTAATCTTTTTCATACTTAATCCCCTGTCTCGAATTAAAGGGGTGGGCAACTAAAGAGTCTCCCACCCCACTGTTTCAATTACGTTACAATTTGTTTAAAATCCGCGTACGGCGGACCTCAGAAGTTGGGCATGGTGCCCGGCAGCGTGTAGCGGATGTTCACGTAGATCGTGTTGTCGTGCGTGCTTTTTGGCGCGCCCGTGGCTACGGACCAGGGATTGCGTTGCAGCCACTCGTACTGGCCCATGAGATTGACGGCGCCGTAGCGCGCATTCTTCCAGATTGTCTGGTTGAAGCCGAACGTCAGCTCATTGATAAGCCGGTTTTGGCTGTTGGGAGATCCGGCATAACCGTAGCCGATCTTCGTAGTGCCGTTGGCATCGAGCCCCGTGTTCCGGCCGATGTAGATGCCGCCGTAGTAGGCATAGAGCAGCGTGTTTTTGATTGTTTCTTCGAAGCCGTCAATGGTACCGCCGGATTTGATGAGACTCAGCGAACCGTTGGAGCGGACGATCAGATCGGGCGCCTGTCCGAAAAGATAGCGGCCGCCGCCCTCGCTCCAGTAATTGGTGGAGATCACGCGCAGGCCTTTAATCACTTCCGCGTTCAGACCGACGAGAACGCCGCCGCCCGACTTGGTGAAATGCTGCGTCAGAACCGACGGATTCACGATCTTGAAATTGCTGTTGACGCCGCCGACCTCGAAGTGAAAACGCGAACTGGGATCGAACGCGACCTTCGCGATAAAGTCGGGGGTCAGGGTGGGCTGGTTCAGGATGTTCTGACCTGAGCTGACGTTCTGTGCCACGTCGAGCTGGGAGTTGGCAAGCGACGCGAACGCGGCAGGCAAAGTGATGCCGGAGCCGCCCGCGGAACCGCCCGCATACTGATCGGGGTTCTCCACCGAGAAACCAAAGGTGACTTTATCGGTTGGGTGATACAGAATGCGCATACCAGGCTGGCGAGTCCATGTGAGCCCCGCCATATAGTTGATGTCCGTTACCTGTGTATAGAAGAGATCCCCGGGCAGCGCGGAGATGCCCCGGCGGTTCGGAGTCATCATGCTCCAGCTCTGGCCCGCGAGGAATTCAAGCTTGTTCTTGCGGACGTCGACCCAGAAGAGACGCAGGCGCGGTACGAAAGCGCCGTTCGAAACACTGATACCGTTCGAGCCGCTGGTCCCGTTAAAGTCGAATTCGTTATAGCCGATGAAGTGCATGCCCTTCAAATCACCATCGATGCGGAAGCCGATGCGCGAATTCTGAGGGGTGAAACGGAATTCCGAAAGGTTTCCGTTCACTGTGTTGTTGTATGGCACGCTGCCGAAGTTCGAGCCCATGCCCGAGCCGGCGTTCTTATCGCGCCAGACGGAGGTGAGGTCCATAAAGCCGACGGGCACGATACAGACGTCGCCCAGACGCAGGTACGGCGGAACCGCTGTGTTCACCGGAGCTTCGCACGGGTTCCGGTTGGCAGCCGTCTGCACCGACTGCGGCATTGCCACCGGGCCGGGGAACGCGACGGCCGGCAGAGGTCTCACCGGGATCATCGGCGTAGTTGAGGCGACCTGGCCAAGGCCCTGGAATGCGGATTTAGTCTCCGCCGTCTGTTTTCCGAGCGCCTGTTCGAGCAGGGTCTGCTGGCTCTGCAAAGTCTGCTGGAGACTCTGCAACTGCTGTTGCTGCGCGTTGATGGCGGCCTTTAAGCGCGCAATTTCGTCATTCTGCGTCGCGGTATTGGCGGAAACTTCCGCGGTGTTGCCTGCGTGGTCCGCGGCGGCAAGAATCCCCGTGCCCGCCAGTAGCGAAGCTACCAGAAGCGAGGTTCTACCGACGCACTTCATGCCTGAATTCATTCATCTCTCCTGAAAATTCCTGAAGCTCTGCGAAATTTGGAAAGCAGCGCGCACGGGGGGCGCATTTCCGCGCACCCGTGGCTTGCTGCCCCGCCTTTCGGCTGTTGTTGGATTTCAGTGTAGCCGCTCGTACCCGGCAAAAAGATGAACGCTGTGTGAAGAAAATATTACAAAACGAGCCTATGCCTGGTGGTTGTGACGGACATCGATGCCCTTCACCAGAAAGAGGACGTCTTCGGCGATATTGGTCGCGTGATCGGCCACGCGCTCCAGATTGTGGGCTATGAAAATAAGGTCGAATGCGGTGCCGACGGGAGCGGTGCCCGATTCCAGCATGCCCAGCAGTTCGCGGTACACGGAATCCTTGAGTTCGTCCACTTCATCGTCACAGCGCAGAACGCTGCGCGCCAGGTTTTCGTCGCGCTGCACAAACGCATCGAGACTTTTGCGCACCATCGACTCCACCGTTTTCGACATGTGCGGCACGTCGATCAGGGGTTTCAGCTGTGGACGGCTCAGCAGCGAGATAGACCGCTGCGCGATATTGACGGCCAGGTCGCCCATACGTTCCAGATCGCTGTTGATCTTGATGGCTGCCGTCACGAAGCGAAGATCGCGCGCCACGGGCTGGTGGAGGGCCAGCAGCTTCGTGGCAAATTCATCGATTTCAATATCCAGCTGATTGATGCGCTCTTCCGACGACCAGATGGTTGCCATCATGGCGTCATCGCGCTCCACCAGAGAGCGAATGCTGTTGTGGATGGAGGTCTCAACCAGGCCGCCCATCTCCAGAATCTTGTTCTGCAGTTCGTCGAGTTCGAGGACAAAGGGGCGCATCGATTTTATAGCCGCTGTTTTGAATGCTTACGCGATCTCGCGCCGGGTGTCGACCGAGCCGACGCGCGCCGATTCGAAAGCCGCTATCGCGCTCTGCTGCTTCAAAATCCAGCCGAGTTCGTCGATCCCCTGGAGCAGGCAGGTTTTCGAGAACGGGTCGACGGGAAATTCCACACGCTCGCCGTCAGGGAGGGCAATCGTCTGCGATGCCAGATCGATCTTTATTCCGGCCTCCGCCGGGAGCGCGAACAGCTTGTCGTGAATGTTCTGCGGCACGACGATCGGAAGCAGTGAGTTCTTCAGCGCGTTGCCCTTGAAGATATCCGCGAATGAAGTGCTGATCACGGCGCGGAATCCGAACTGCGTCAGTGCCCAGGGTGCGTGCTCGCGCGAACTGCCACAGCCGAAGTTGTCGCCGGCCAGCAGGATTTCGGCATTCTGCCCCCGTGGCGTATTCAGGATGAAGTCGGGCTTCGGATTCCCCTGGGCGTCATACCGCCAGTCGCAGAAAAGCTGTTTGTCGAGACCTTCTTTCGAAGTGGTCTTCAGAAACCGCGCCGGGATGATCTGGTCAGTATCGATGTTATTGATCGGCATGGGAACCATGCGCGACTCGAACGGGAGAAAGGGTTTCACAGAATTGTCCTTACGTCGGTCACCACGCCGGTGAGGGCGCTGGCGGCGGCGGTCATGGGGGAGGCGAGGAAAGTGCGTCCGCCTTTGCCCTGCCTGCCTTCGAAGTTGCGGTTGCTTGTCGAGACGCTGTACTCGCCTGGCTGCAGTTGATCGCCGTTCATCGCGATGCACATGGAGCAGCCTGGTTCGCGGTAATCGCACCCGGCGGCGCGGAAGATCTCGGGAAGACCCTCGGCGATGGCCTGCCGTTTGACTTCCATCGAGCCCGGCACCACCATGACCCGGACCTTCGGGTTGACTTTCCGGCCCTTCAGAACGCTGGCGGCGATGCGCAGATCGGTGATGCGCGAATTGGTGCAGCTGCCGATGAAGACCACATCGATGGGATGGCCCGCCAGCGGCTTGCCGCCTTCGAGACCCATATAGGAAAGCGCTTTGGCCAGGGCGTCGCGCTCCAGCGGGTCTGAGACGCTCGAAGGCTCCGGAATGGCCGCATTGATGGAGACTCCCATGCCGGGGTTCGTGCCCCAGGTGATCATCGGTTCGAGGGCGTCGCCATGGATGGTGATTTCGCGGTCGAACTTCGCGCCGGGGTCGGTCGGGAGCTTGCGCCAGCGGGCGACGGCGGCATCCCACTCCGCGCCTTTGGGAGAGAACGGGCGGCCGTGGAGATAGTTCAGGGTCGTATCGTCGGGAGCGATCATACCGGCGCGCGCGCCGCCTTCGATCGACATATTACAGACCGTCATGCGGCCTTCCATATCGAGCGCGGAGATGGCCGAACCGGTGTATTCGAGCACCGTGCCGGTGCCGCCGCCGATCCCGATCTGCGCGATCAGAGCGAGGATGATGTCCTTCGCGGAAACGCCGGTCTTTAACGAGCCTGTAACATTGACCCGGAAGGTTTTCGAGGGCCGCAGCAACAGCGTTTGGGTGGCGAGAACATTTTCCACTTCGCTGGTCCCGATACCGAAGGCAAGCGCGCCTACCGCGCCATGGGTCGCGGTATGGCTATCGCCGCACACCACGGTCATGCCCGGCTGGGTGAGACCCAGTTCCGGCCCGATGACATGCACGATGCCCTGATGGTTCGAATGCACGCCGTAGTGGGTGATGCCGAACTCATGGCAGTTTTTTTCGAGCTGGGCCACCTGATTGGCCGCGATGGGATCGACGATCGGCAGCGACCGGTCGGTGGTGGGAATGCTGTGGTCAGTGGTCGCGATGGTCAGTTCCGGACGCCGGACTTTGAGACCGCGGTCCCGCAAACCCTGAAACGCCTGCGGGGAGGTTACTTCGTGTACCAGATGCAGATCGATGTAAATCAGGCTGGGCGCGCCCGGTTCCTCATGAACCACGTGCGAATCCCAGACTTTTTGGCTTAATGTTTTCAGATCGCCTGACAAACCGCTTCTCCTGTTTCTTCCGTGGTGGCGGGTTTACCTGCCGGCCGCAGATCGGCCGTTACCCTGCCACTGTTGAGAACCTGTTCCATCGCCTGATTCACCGCGGCCGCTTCTTCGGCAAGCCCGAAGCTGTATTCGAGCATGGCGGCCACAGATCCGATCGCGCCGAACGGATTGGCTTTGTTTTGTCCGGCGATATCGGGGGCCGAACCGTGTACCGGTTCGTAGAGCCCGGTCCATGCGCCCGAAGGCTTCTTCGCGCCGATCGAAGCCGAAGGCAGCATGCCGATTGAACCGGCGAGTACCGCGCCCTCGTCGCTCAGGATGTCGCCAAACATGTTTTCGGTGACCAGAACGTCGAACTGCCTTGGATTCAGGACCAACTGCATGGCGCAGGTATCGACCAGCACATGGTCGAGCGCAACATCCGGGTAATCGGCCGCAACTTCCACCACTACGCGGCGCCAGAGTTGAGATGTATCGAGCACGTTCGACTTATCGACTGAGGTCAGTTTCCGGCGGCGTTTGCGCGCGAGCTCGAACGCCATGCGGGTCACGCGGTCGATCTCTCCACGCGTGTAGGTCATGGTATTGGTGCCACGCTCGTCCATCCCGCTGCCGGAGATGCCGCGTGGGGTGCCGTAATACAGGCCGCCGGTGAGTTCGCGGACGATGATCATGTCAACGCCATCCACGCGGTCGTTCTTAAGAGGAGAGGCATCAAGCAGCGCCTTGTAGCTCCGCACGGGCCGAAGATTGGCGAACACGCCCATCGCTTTGCGGATGGCGAGCAGGCCGCTTTCGGGGCGTTGATCACTGGGAGCGTTGTCGAATTCGGGCAGACCGACCGCGCCCATCAGCACGGCATCGGCTTCGAGCGCCAGCTTTTCGGTTTCGGCGGGCAGCGGTTTGCCGGTTTTATGGATAGCGACGCCGCCCAGCAAGCCTTCGCGAATCGTCAGCTGGTGGCCCCACTTCTGGGCCACAACGCGCATCACGCGCACAGCTTCTCCGGTGACTTCGGCGCCAATCCCGTCCCCGGGCAGCACCAGTACGTTGAGGTTCAAGTATTCTCCTGTTGTTCGGGCCCTTGCGAGCCCAGGACACTAGTCTACTGTGGCGGTTGCGAGCACCCGCCGGCTCTGTCGCGCGAGTTCCGCAATCTCCTCATCCATAAGACCTTTTTTGTTGTCGGCCAGTGTGGTGATTTCCGTATACACCAGGTCGAGTTCTTCTTTTGACAAAACGAAGCCAAGGTCGACGAGTCGATTCTTCAAAGCGTGCCGACCGCTGTGTTTGCCGAGGACCAGGCGGCTCTCGGGAACGCCGACGGATTCCGGCTCCATGATTTCGTACGTGGTGCGTTCCTTCAGATACCCGTCCTGATGAATGCCTGCCTCATGGGCGAAAGCGTTGCGGCCCACAATGGCTTTGTTTGGCTGCGGCCCGAAGCTGATCATCGAACTCAACATCTGGCTCGACGGAAACAGGTGCTCGGTATGGATACCGGTTGTATACGGATAACGGTCATGGCGTGTTTTCATGACCATCACGATTTCTTCGAGCGAGCAGTTCCCCGCCCTTTCGCCGATGCCGTTGATCGTACACTCGACCTGCCTCGCGCCGGCTTTGATCGCGGCCAGTGAATTTGCGACCGCAAGGCCGAGATCGTCATGGCAATGCACGCTGACAATCGCTGTGTCGCCAAGCGCATTCACCACCCGGCCGATGATCTCCGCGTATTCGTCCGGCGTGGAATAGCCGACCGTGTCGGGGATATTGACGGTTCTGGCTCCCGCGGCCACAACCGCGCGCGCGACTTCTTCGAGATAGTCCGGGTCGGTACGGGCTCCGTCTTCGGCGGAAAATTCCACATCGTCCACGTAAGACCGCGCCAGTTCCACAGCCGCTACAGCGTTATCGAGAACCTGCTGCCGCGACATTTTCAGCTTGTGCTTCAGATGAATATCGCTGGTGGCGAGAAAGGTATGAATGCGCGGGCGGCGCGCCTTTTTGAGAGACTCGGCCGCGCGTTCCACATCCATACGGGTACACCGGGCAAGCGCCGCCACCTGCACCCACGGGAACTCCCGGCCTACAGCCTCCACTGCTTCAAAATCGCCTTGCGATGCGATCGGAAATCCGGCTTCGAGGATATCCACCCCGAGTTCGACCAGTTTCCCCGCCATTCGCAGCTTCTCGGGTACCGTCATGCTGCATCCGGGCGATTGTTCACCGTCCCGGAGAGTCGTGTCGAAGATCCAGACCCGATTGTTCATAGTTGGAAGGTACTCCAATGTCATTATGGAGATGCGTGGATCAATAAAGCAAATTTATTTTATTCGCGATAACAATAATATAATTTTATACATAAGGGACGATTGGAAGATGGACTCACCCATAAAATACTATTGATGGCATGGAGTTGAATACACTCCGGGTCTTCATGACGGTTGCCAACGAACGCAGCTTCTCGCGCGCGGCCGAGAAGCTCGAGCGCACGCAGCCGGCGGTTTCCCTCGCGCTGCAGAGGCTGGAGACGGAGCTTGGCGAGAAACTGCTCGACCGCTCCGCCAAAGACGTGGTGCTGACGGATGCGGGACGGGCCGTTCTGGAGTATGCGCGGCGGTTCCAGAATCTGGAATCTGAGCTGCAGAATTCGATCGCCGAACTGCGCGATCACTCAGCGGGCCGGCTGGTGATCGGAGCGAATGAATCGACGGGGCTTTATCTGCTGCGCCACATTGAACACTACCGGCGCATGTATCCGAAAGTGAAAGTGCAGATCCGGCGCAGCTTCTCAAGCCGCATCCCGGCGGAGATCGTGGACGGCAACCTGGAACTGGGCGTCATCAGCTACCAGCCGCGCGACGAACGGCTGGAGTCGCGCGTGATCTTTTCCGATTCACTGGCCTTCGTGGTGTCCCCCCGGCACACGCTGGCCAGCCGGAATGAAGTTCCGATCTCCGAACTGGGGGAAGAAACGTTCGTCGCGCACAACGTGATCTCGCCTTACCGCGACCTGGTGCTGCGGGTTTTTCAGGAGCGCGGCGTACGGCTCAACATGGATATCGAGATGCCGACGGTAGAGATGATCCGGTGGATGGTGGAGCGGAATCAGGGCGTGGCTTTTCTGCCGCGCATGTGCGTGGAGCAGGAGATCGCCGAGAAGAGGCTGATCGCGGTGAAGGTGCCGGAGATCGCGGTCGAGCGGAAGATCTATCTGGTGCAGCCCTCCCGGCGCGCGGTCAGTTATGCCGCTGAAGCGTTCCTGCAACTGGTGGCTGGTTAGAAATGCTGCCCGGCGAGGTGGAAGTTCTGCTGTTCGGCGCGCATCCGGACGATGTGGAATGGGCAGTGGGCGGCATTGCGGTTCGTCTGCGGGACGAAAATATTCCGTTCGCGATCGTCGATATGACGAAGGGCGAGATGGGATCGCGCGGCACTGTCGAAAAAAGAAGAATTGAGGCGCGGCGAGCTGCGGATTATCTGAACGTCAGCGCGCGGGAGAATTTGGAACTTCCCGACTGCGGGCTGGAGGATTCGCCGCAGAACCGCCGCCTGGTGGCGAGCGCGATCCGGCGCTATCAGCCGAAAATCGTATTAGCCCCGTTGTGGGAAGACCGGCATCCGGACCATGCCGCCGCTGGCAGAATCGTACAGAATTCGCGGCTTTATTGCGCGCTGAAAAATTCGGGCGACCCAAACCCGCCGCACAAGCCGGGGGCATTTCTCTTTTATCCGATTCACGCGTTTCACCAGCCGACGTTTGTGGTCGACACGTCCTCCGTCTATGCGCGCAAACTGGAGCTGATACGGATTTACGAATCTCAGTTCCATGAAACCGAAGGAGACTTCCTGTTCCGGCTGGAATCGCGCGATCGTTACTTCGGATCTTTAGCGGGCGTTCATCATGGAGAGGCGCTGGTGGCGGATCAGCCCATAGCGCTTTCGGAGCTTCGCAGTCTGCTTTCGTTTCTTGCCTGAAACATGCGGACTCTGCGGAAGATTCCGCAGCGCCGAATACAATCGGATTGTGACCGCAAATGGGCGAATTCTGGCGCTCGATCTGGGTAAAAAGCGGATCGGCCTCGCACTCAGCGATGAGCTCGGAATCACCGCGCAGGGCCTTGAGACGCTGGAGCGCGAAGGGCGCCGCGACGATATTGAAGTGCTGCGGCGGATGGTGGTCGAGAAAAATGTCCGGCTGATTCTGATGGGAGACCCGCTGCATATGAGTGGAGCGCAGAGCCGGCAGGGCGACTATACGCGCGAATTCGCGCGCGAACTGGAGTACAAGACGGGGCTGCCGATCCGGTTCTGGGACGAACGCTGGACCAGCCGCGAGGCGGAACGGACGCTGCGCGGCTCGGGTATCGCGCATGGCGATCGGAAGCCCGCTATCGACAGGCTGTCCGCCGTAATTCTGCTGCAGAGTTATCTGGATTCCGCCGAAGCTCGCATGGGAGAAGCAGGCACAGAGGATGTGCCGCGGTGAAGTTTCTCGCGCGGATGGTGGCGTGGCTGCTTATCGTGGCGGCAGCAATCGGCGGGTGGGTGTTTTACCGCCTGAACCAGCCTTATAAAGGATTCTCCGAACCGGTGTTTGTGGAGTTTGCGCGAGGCACGCCCACACTTTCAATGGCAAACACGCTGGTGAAAAATGGCGTGATTCAGGACCGGTGGCTCTTTCTCGCCGCGCGGGGATTGCGGCGGGATAAGAGCCTCCAGGCGGGCGAATACCGCTTCGAAAACGCCGCCTCGCCGCTCGAAGTTTTCGGCAGAATCGCGCGCGGCGATATCTATTACATGGAGTTGCCGGTTCCGGAAGGCTACAACATGTTCGACATCTCGGAAGCAGTGGCGAAGCTGGGCACGATGAAAGCGGCGGCGTTTCTGGCAGCGGCGAGAAATCCGGCCCTCATCAGGGATCTGGATGCGCGCGCGCCTTCGCTCGAGGGTTATCTGTTTCCGAGCAAATACCGTGTCTACCGGCATACGACGGCCCAGCAGCTCTGCCGGATGATGACCGATGAATTTCGTCAGCACTGGAAAGCGTTACGGACGGAGGCGAATGTGCACGACACGGTCACGCTCGCCTCCATGGTGGAGAGGGAGGCGCGGCGGCCGGACGAGCGGCCTGTGGTGGCTTCGGTGTTCCGGAACCGCCTGAAGATCGGGATGAAACTCGATTGCGATCCGACGACGGTTTATGCGGCGCTGCTGGAGCGCCGCTATCGGGGGACCATTTATCGCTCCGACCTGGCGAATGAGAGCGCCTGGAATACATACCAGCACGCCGGCCTGCCGCCAGGGCCGATTGCGAATCCGGGACTGAGCGCGATGCAGGCGGCGCTCATGCCCGCCGCTACGCGATATCTTTATTTCGTCGCCAGGGCGGATGGATCGGGCAGGCACAATTTTTCCGAGTCGCTGCTGCAACACGAGGCCGCGGTGGCGAGCTATCAGCGTGCGCTGCATCGCTGAGCATGAAAGGGCCGACTAAGAAGCAACGCGTGCTGGAATTAGCGGCTGCGCGCGGGTGGGTCGTCATCGGCGAGGCCGAATGGCGCGAGCTTCGCAGCGCATTGACCGATGTTTCCGAAGCGACCATTCGACGCTCGGGACTCGCCATCCGCGTTCCCTGGAGCGGAGTCGCTGTGCATTCCATCGAGGAACTGGAAACGTCGCTGCGCGCTTTCACCGATGTTTACGAATCGCGGCCGGACCTGCGACGGTATTGCCGCGATGAAATCATTGCCGCGAAAGACCGCGCCCGCTGGGCTTCCCTGAGCCCGCGGGTCGAAGAGAATAAGCGAGCGCTCAAGGCGGAAATGGCGCAGTGGATGCTGGTGTGGCTTGACGATCCCTCCGTGTTTCCGATATGGGCGCAGCTTCGGAAAAACGCGCTCAGCGGGAAAAACTCAATACACTGAGCCTGAGATGCGAATACACCCCGCCACCGGCCCTGTTGAAGTGGCGCATCTCGGTTAGTCTGGAAAATTAAGACTGTGTCTGTTTTTAGACCACCATGATTTCCAGAACTGCGCGTATTGTGTCGACGGTAAGACGAGGCCAGACCAACCAGGCGTGTATTGTTTCGTATCCGAGTTGGTTAACGGGCCCAGAATGGTCCCGTTCCGGGCAACGTTCAGGTCACCTTTTGAATCGGCAAACATCGTATAAAACCCAAAGAACGTTGCAGCGCGCGACACAGCTTCCGGTTCGGAGCTGTCAAGCAGCGTAACCATCACCGGTACCACCGAGCGACTGTCGATCTTTGCCAGCGCTGAGGCAACCGCACCTTCAATTCCGACAGCGCCGGAGTTTAGCCCTATAAGTCCCTTCAGCACTGGAATGGAGGAATCCCCGTGCGGCTCGTAGCGTTTTATGGCCCCGATAATCAGGGGAAATTTTCTGGTGGCAGCCAAATTTGAAATGTCAACTGCAACGCTGGAAATCGCACTGTCGGACCCGAGGACTATAGCTGTCGCCAGCCCGAAAACCCGACACAATGGGAATTTTGAGAGAAGAAGCGGTCCAAGCGCCGCCATGGCGTCCTGCGGAGCCGACTTTAACAGACTGGTCTGCACCAGATCGTCCGATGAGTCGCAGGGGTTCGGAATGTCAATATAAGACCTGACCAAATACGAAAGCAGCTGTTGATTCGTCGTACCCTGAACAGGCACCCCCTCCAGGGTAGTTCCCGAAACCGGTACGTAAATGTCAAGGTTAGTGTAGTAAGTACCGTGTGTGAGCGGCATCACTTGATAACCGGCCGCCGATTGAGTCAAAAACCATATACCGCTTTGCCCGATGGCATCCCGGGTAAGAACTCCGTTGGGGAAGGTGAACTGCGGGTCCATGGGCGGTGGCAGCACGGCCGTTACGAGGAGCCCAGGTGGGTTTCCCTGTAAAGTTCGCGCAACTTGTAACTGAATGCTCTGAACACCACCCTTTCCGCTGACAATGTTCGTAACGGAAGCAATAACAATAAGCTCCGCGTTCTGCTGCAGCGTCGGCATCGGAACTGGGGCC
>JALYHT010000052.1 GCA_030776225.1 Acidobacteriota bacterium
GGGTTACCTGACTGTTTCACATCCCTCAGCTTTGAAGGATTAAGTTACGACTTGCGATTGGACTCGCGGGTGAGCGCATGTTCCAGTTTCTGGGCGCTCGCGGGAGTCTGGATATTGCCGCCCATCAGGATGTCGCGGTTTGTGACCTCGCGACCGTAAAGTTCGCGATCCGCTTCTTTATCGGGCCGAAGCGTTGAACCTTCGAGCGTCAGGCCGGCGAAGACACCACGCGAGCGGGAGTAAGAAAGTATTTCGGCATGCAGAGCGGCATCAGTCTGCGCGCTGGCATCACGCCCCACAGGGCCAGCCGATACATTGGCGTTTCCGCCTACCGTAAATTTGTCCGAGAGCAGGTGCTTCATACCCGATTCATTGTTTATGAGAAGAACAATGTCGGATTCCGAGCCGCCGATCTGCAGGCCGAAACTGCCGCCTTCAATTCGCATGGCGGCTGGCGCTGTCCAGCCTGTCCCACCCTTGCGCCGACACACGGCGAAACCGCGACCGTACTTGGCGCCCCAGATGAAACCCGCTTTCTTCATGTTAGGCACTACGACAACGCATTGCGCATTATCCATGAGTTCCTGCGGAATACCTTTGTCGGCTGCATGCATCATATCGGACAACACTTCGGCGGAAGCTTCGAGGCGTTCCACGGTGTTGCTTTCTTTTTCTGCCATCGCCAGAGGGGTACAAATTGTTGCTCCGATGGTCAAAATCGTTAAGAGTGTAGTACGCATTCCACACGTCTCCTTTTCGCCTGATACTCAGCGCTTTTCCCTCCAATGTGCTTAAAAACACCCAGAGGGTTTAACGTGTAATCAGAGCGGAGTGCTGGGCGAAGTTCAGGATTGTTCCGGGTACCACGCCGAGGATAAAGGTGCCAATCGCGGGAAGAACCAGCGCGGCCCCCAGGCCCAGGCTCAGCGGCTCAAGAGAATTGGCGACCTCGCCCGGCTCATACATATACATGACGACGAGGAGACGCAGATAGTAATATGCAGCGACCGCGCTGTTGAGCAGCCCGAGAACGGTAAGCCATATGAGATTCGACTCAAGAGCGGCGCGGAAAATATAGAATTTGCCAAAGAAACCGCCCGTAAGTGGCACGCCGATCAGGGAGAGCAGGAATACGGTCAACATGGCGGCGGTGACAGGCTGACGGCGCCCAAGACCCGCAAGATCTTCGATGCGGAGGTGGCGCTCGCCCTTGCCGGAGATGTGGATGACAACGGCGAAGGCGCCGATGTTCATCAACGCATACGCTGCAAGGTAGAACATCGCAGCAGATGTGCCGATTTCAGAACGCGCAGCCAGCGCCACCAGGATATACCCCGCGTGCGCAATGGAACTGTAAGCCAGCATGCGCTTCAAATTGTTCTGAGTGAGCGCCGCGAAATTACCGATCGTCATCGAAAGCAGGGCGGAGATCCAGATAATCGGTTCCCATCCGCTGGCGATCTGCTGGAAGGCGGTAAGGAAAATACGGAGAAAGATAGCAAAAGCTGCAGCTTTGGGACCGGTGGCAAGGAAAGCGCTGACGGGCGCGGGCGCTCCCTGGTAGACGTCGGGGGTCCAGACCTGGAAAGGCGCGCCGGAGACTTTGAAGGCGAGACCGACAAACATCAGGGCGGCTGCGATGCTGACCATGCCGAATGAGTGAACATTGCCCGGAGCATTGAGGACCGTGCGGATTTCGTCGAGCCTGGTAGTGGCTGTGAGGCCGTAAATCAGAGCCACCCCGTAAAGGAGGAAGGCCGTGGCGAAAGAGCCGAGCAGGAAGTACTTGAGCGCCGCTTCATTATTGCGTTTGTCGTTGCGCAGATAACCGGCCAGGATGTAGGTGGCGATGGAGGAAATCTCAAGGCCGATAAAGATCATGATGAGATCGTTGGCCGCCGCCATCAGGCATTGGCCCATGATGGCGAACAGCAGGAGCGCGTGGTACTCGCCCGTTTCGGCATGCGCGATATCGAGATAGCGATAGGACGCGAGAACCGTGAGGATGCCGATCACAATCACCAGAAAGCGGAAAAAGGTGGCGAATCCGTCAACGATCAGCAGGTTTGAAAAAGCGTGTCCGGGAACCGACCAGGCCGCGCCGGCGCCGAACAGGGCGGCGAGGAGCGCGACGATGGAGATGTGTCCGAACAGTTTGGGAAGTTTTTTCGCAAACAGCGGATCGAGAATCATCAGCAACGTGCCGGCAACGGTGAGGATGGTTTCAGGGGCGAAGCGGAGAAGGTCGCCGCCCGTGGGCACAAAGTCAGCGGGCATGGACATAACCTCCGGCTGCCGGCGAAGCACCGGGCAAAGCGGGCGAAGGCGCGGGTAAATGCACGCGCAGAGGTTGATTCATTTTCGTTTGATCGAGAATCTTCAGGTCTGCTTCCGAAACGGCGGGCAGGAAGCTTTGCGAGTACAGGCCCATCCATACCATCATCACGACGAGGGGAACCACGCAGGCCCATTCGCGCAGGTTGAAATCCGGCATATGGTGTTTGACTTCATCGGCAAGCTCGCCGAAAAACACGCGCTGGTACATCCACAACATGTAGCAGGCGGAGAGGATGACGCCGAGAGCGGCGAAGATCGTCCACGTGAAGTTCGCCTGGGCCGTTCCCTGCAGGACGAGGAATTCACCGACGAAGTTGTTTAGGGTAGGCAGGCCAATGCTGGCGAGCGTGGTGATCAGGAAGACGATGGAGAGCCAGGGCGCGGCAGTGGCCACCCCGCCGTAATCCGAAATAGCCAGCGAGTGGCGGCGCTCGTACATGAAGCCTACAAGGACGAAGAGAGCGCCGGTCGAGATGCCGTGGTTCAGCATCTGATAAACCGCGCCGTCGAGCCCCATCTGGGTGAATGAGAAAATACCGAGAACCACAAAGCCGAGGTGGCTGACCGAAGAATAGGCAACCAGCTTCTTCATATTCGGCTGCACCATGGCGACCAGCGCGCCATAGACGATTCCAATGATTGCGAGAATGACGATCCAGGGCGCGTTTTCACGCGCCGCATTCGGGAACATCGGCAGGCAAAAGCGCACGAGCCCGTAAGTTCCCATTTTGAGCATCACAGAAGCCAGCATCAGGGAGCCCGCCGTGGGCGCTTCCACATGGGCATCGGGAAGCCAGGTGTGCAGCGGGAAGAGCGGAACTTTAATCGCAAACGCAAGGAAGAAGGCGAGGAAGAGGAATGTCTCTTCGCCGTGCGAGAGTACGATTTTGCCGGTCCCGAGACCGCTCAGGATCGCGGCGTAGTCGAACGTGCCCGCGCGGTTGTACATGAAAATAATGGCGGCGAGCATCAGGACAGACCCGGCCATCGTGTAGAGGAAGAACTTGACGGCGGCGTAAATGCGCCGGTCATGTCCCCAGATGCCGATCAGGAAGTACATGGGGACGAGAACGATTTCCCAGAAGACGTAGAAGAGAAAAAGATCCCATGCGGAGAACACGCCGACGAGCCCGAATTCGAGCAAAATGAGGAAAGCGAAAAATTCCTTGCTGCGGTCGTGAATGTAGCGCCAGGAGATCAGGATGGCGATGGGAGTCAGGAAAGTGGCAAGGATGATGAGCCAGAGGCTGAGCCCATCGATGCCGACGTGAAAGTGGATTTCTGGGTTCGAGATCCAGATGGTATCGGTGACGAACTGCTGGCCCGCCTGGCCGGATTGAAATCCGGTGGCAAGGCCCAGCGAGAGAACAAAGGTCACCAGAGAGACGCCAAGCGAGAACACCCGAATGGCTTTCTCCTGCGAGCGCGGGATCAGCAGCGCCAGCAGGAAACCGATACCGGGGATGAGGAGCAGGACATTGAGGAGATTCATTGTCCGGCTCCCGTTCCCGCAAAGCCCATGGCCGTGAGACCCATGAAGATCAGCAGCAGGACCGCTCCGATTACGATCCAGGTGGCGTAACTCCGGATGTTGCCGGATTGAAGGAGTTTCAAAATACCGCCGACGCTCTGGGATTGGGTCCCGACGCCGTTCACCGCGCCATCGATCAGGCCCTGATCCACGCCGTGCCAGAGGACAGTGCGGGAGCCGGTGATCATCGGATGTACCACAGTTGCGTCATAGATTTCATCGACGAAGTATTTGTTGTAAATCAGCGTGTAGAGGCCCCCGCACGAAGCGGCTATGCGCTCGGGAAGCGCGGTATTCACGACGTACATGTAGTAAGCGGTCGCGATACCGAGTACGCCCACGCCGATGGAAACGGCGAGCAGCATTGGATTATCCGGTTCTTCGGCCAGGGGGAACATCGGTTCCAGAATTTTCGGAATGTTGAAGATATAGCCGCCGGCGACGGAGAGCACGGCCAGGACGGCAAGCGGCCCCCACATCGAGACAGGGGACTCGTGGGGATGGCCATGGCCCCGGTACTCACCGAAAAATGTCATGAACATGGCGCGGAAGACGTAAAACGCGGTCATGCCGGCCGTCGCAGCGCCGACCCAGAACATCCAGGGGGCGTGCTGATAAGCGGCAACCAGAATCGCATCTTTGCTCCAGAAGCCGGCAAAAGGCGGAATGCCGGAGATGGCGAGAGCGGCGGTCATCAGAGTCCAGAAAGTGATGGGGGCGTATTTGCGCAGACCGCCCATGTGGCGCATATCCTGCTCTCCGTGACAGGCGTGGATGACGCTGCCTGCGCCGAGAAAGAGGAGCGCCTTGAAAAACGCGTGGGTCATCAGATGCCAGATACCGGCCGAGAAAGCACCCACGCCGACGCCGAGAAACATATAACCAAGCTGCGAGACCGTCGAGTAGGCGAAGACTTTCTTGATATCGTTCTGGGCGAGACCGATCGTGGCCGCGAAGATCGCGGTGGCGAGCCCGATGATCGCGACGGTCTCCATGGCCGCGGGGGCGTGCGTAAAGATCACGGCCGAGCGGGTACACATGTAAACGCCGGCGGTGACCATGGTGGCGGCGTGGATGAGGGCTGAAACCGGAGTGGGGCCTTCCATGGCGTCCGGCAGCCAGACATAGAGAGGAATCTGGGCGGACTTGCCGCATGCGCCCACCAGAAGCAGCAGCGCGATGGCGGTCAGAGTGGCAGTCGATTTGCCGGGCGCGGCGGAGAAGACCTGACCGAAGTTCAGCGTTCCGAAGTTGACCACGATGAGGAACATGGCGAGCGAAAAGCCGAAATCCCCGATGCGGTTTACAATAAAAGCCTTATTGCCGGCGGTGGTGGCGCTCTTCTTCACGAAGTAGAAGCCGATCAGCAGGTAACTGCACAGACCGACGCCCTCCCACCCCACGAAGAGAATCAGATAATTCGCGCCCAGCACCAGATTCAGCATGAAGAACATGAAGAGGTTGAGGTAGGCAAAGAAGCGGTAATAGCCCTCCTCATGCTCCATGTAGCCGGTGGCGTAGATATGGATGAGAGAGCCGACGCCGGTGACGATCATCAGCATGACCATCGTGAGCTTGTCGACCGCGAAATCCCAGCCAACATTGAAGCCGCCGCTTTGAATCCAGGTGAAATAGTGCTCGTTTATGGGGTTGGCCGCGAGGTCGCCGGCGCTCATCCACACTGTCAGAACCTTCGCGAAGGAGGCGACGACGGTCAGAATGGCGATCGCGTTGATCACAGCCTTCGGCAATTTGCGCCCGAAGATTCCGTTGACCAGGAACCCGAGGAACGGAAGGGCGGGGATGATCCAGAGATTGTTCATCAGTTCTTGAGAGAGCTAATTTCGTCGATGTTCAGAGTTTCGCGGTTCTTGAACACCGTCAGGATAATGGCGAGTCCCACGGCAGCTTCGGCGGCGGCGACAACCATCACGAAGAACGTGAAGATGTGTCCGGCTACCTGCTTGTGCTGGTTGGAAAAGGCGACGAAGCTGAGATTTACCGCGTTCAGCATCAGCTCGATGCACATGAAAACCGTAATGATGTTGCGCCGGAACAGAAAGCCGGCGACGCCGAGCGCGAAGATGATCGCGCTCAGAATGAGGTACCAGGAAATCGGAACGCCGTTGTGGATCGCCTGCAGGGCGTCGGGCATTAATCCAGTTCCTTTCGGGCGAGAACGATCGCGCCAAGAATCGCGACCAGAATCAGGACGGAAGTGACTTCGAAGGGCAGCAGGTAATCGGTGAAGAGCGCATAGCCGATAGATTGCGCCGAACCGCCGGTAAAGTTACCGAATTTGACGTAGCCTGCGTTCGAGAAGCCGCGCTGGATGAAGAGGCCGAGCAGGCCGATGAAGGCGATCAGCGCGGGCAGGCCGAGAATCTGGGAGGTCCACGAGTGGCCGCGGCGCTCTTCAGTGCCGGCGTTCAGCAGCATGATGACGAAGATGAAGAGCACCATGACTGCGCCGGCGTAGACAATAATCTGGGCCATGGCGATGAACTCGGCGCCGAGCAGGAGATAGAGAACGGCGATCGAACCCATCACGCCGATGAGCGAAAGCGCGCTCGCGATCGGGTGGCGCTGCAGAACTACGTTGATGGCGGAGATTATGGCGATCGCCGCGAACACGAGAAAGAAGAAAAGGTCCATCGTATATTTAGGTCCGTCGCCCGTCAGGACGTGAGGGCCACCAGGAAGCCGGTGATCAGAAGATTTAACAATGCCGCGGGAAACAACCCCTTCCATGCGAACGCCATGAGCTGGTCGTAACGAAATCGGGGCAGCGTCGCGCGGATCCAGACAAAAAGGAAGAGCAGCGCGCTCACTTTGGCAAGGAACCAGAAGAGCGGCATCAACACGGGAACCAGGAACGGGACGAGCATCAGACCGGCCAGCCCGAAGAAGACCACCCCGAACGCCGGGAGCGTGTACTTATCCATGGGGCGGGCGGGGTTCAGGCCGTGGTAAACACAGATTGCGCCGGCGATGCCGAGCATCAGGGGCGCGATGAAATTGGACCCGTATTCGACCGGGAAAAGCGGCTGCCAGCCGCCAAGGAAAAGCAGCGTGCCGATGCAGCAGACCGTGACCATGTTCGCGTATTCGGCCATGAAAAAGGCCGCGAAGGTCATGCTCGAATACTCCACATGGAAACCGGCCACCAGTTCGTTTTCGGCTTCGGGGAGATCGAACGGGATGCGGTTGGTTTCGGCAAAGGCCGCGATCATGAAGATGATGAAGCTGAAAATCTGGGGAAACGGTCCGGCGAAAACGGCCCATTTCGGAATGAACCCGAAGTTATAGCCGCTCTGCGCATTCACAACCTCGCGCAGGCTGAGGGTGCCGAGGATCAGCAGCGGAGAAGCGATCGCGAGGCTCATCGGGAGCTCGTAGCTGATCATCTGAGCGGAACTGCGCAGACCGCCGAGCAGAGCGTACTTGTTGTTGGAAGACCATCCGGCGAGCGCAATACCGTAGACGCCCATGGAACTGATGGCGAGGATCAGGAGCAGCCCCACATTCAGATCGGTGAGCTGCATGGCAGTGGTGTACCGGCCGATGGTCAGCGAGGTGCCGAACGGAATGACCGAGATGGAAATCAGCGCCATGAACACGGCAAGGAAAGGGGCGAGCAGATAAAAAAACGTATTCACGTGCGGAGGCAGGACGCCTTCCTTCGTGATGAGCTTGATCACATCCGCAAGCGGTTGCAGGAGGCCATGGGGACCTACGCGGGACGGACCCATGCGGACCTGAACGTGCGCGATCACTTTACGCTCCACCCATTGCAGGTAAGCGAGCACCGTGAGGAGCACGAACGCAATGACGGCGGTCTTGATGAGCGTGATTACTATAAATTCCATTAGGAACGCACGTACTCCTCTTTATCGGGGTGCGCGTGGGACAGACGTTTTTCGATAACCGAATTCAGTATTTTAGAATACCGTCCCAGGGTTCCGGACGTGAAGAGATTCTCGTGAGCGGAACGGATAAGGTCCGGACGGGCTTCGACGCCGACGCGCCCGTTCAGAGACCCCGTTTGTTGCGCCGCAATGGTGATGAGCGCGAGGGGAATGTCGTAGCCCTTTACGCTGCGGCGGATCTCGTTGTAAACGGTGTCCGGAAGCCACGGGCCCATCTCGCGGGCATAGTCCATTTCTTTTGCAATGAGGCCGATGATTTCGAGATCTGTTTTCGTGCCGAGAGTGGAAATGGCGCGCTTGAGCCGCTGCACTTCACCGCAGACATTGGTGACGGTGCCGTTCTTTTCATAAGCGCTGGCAGCCGGCAGGAAGACGTCGGCGCGCTCAGCCGTTTCGGTGAGGAACATGTCCTGCACGACTACAAACGCTCGCGATGAACCGAGCGGCCCTTCCTTAAGAGGATTGGCGCCGACCACCCAAAGGGCGTCCAGATCGGCTGCCGCGCGCATTTCGTGCAGCGTAAGGCCCGTCGATCCGGAAGCATGATAACCGGGCAACAACTCGGGCGCGAGGCCCATATCGATAGCGCCGCGTGAGTTCGAATAATCCATCAGGGGCAGGTATTTGACGGATATACCGAGAGACTGCGTAAAGGCGACAAGGTTCCGGATGGCTTCGCCTTTCACGGAATCGTTAAAGATAACGACTAATTCCGGTTCGGCGGCCAGGGCGTCGCGAAGTTCCGGAAGCGCGTCGAGTTCCGTGCCGGAAGGTTTTCTGATGGAACGCGACGAATGGTCGTCTTCGCGAACATTGCCGGGGGTGATGACGTAGGTATGCGCGTCGTGATGCCGCTGATTGGAGCGAATCTGGAAAGCGACGAACGGCTGTTCGAGCGCGAGGTCGGCTCCGATGATAAGGAAGGCCTTGCGCTCGTAGAGGTCGGGCGTGGTGGCGAGGGAACCACTGGTCCCGCTCAGCGCATCGACCAGCGTGACCACGTCGCCGGTGCGGTGGTGGTCGATATTATTCGTGCCCAGACACTCCCGGGCGAATTTCTGCAGATAGAAGTTTTCTTCGTTGGTCGTGTGGTTGGAGCCGACGACCCCGAACTTACCGTTGCGGGCTTTGATCTGGCTGAACTTTTCGGCGACGGTCGAGAGAGCCTTCGACCACGAAGCGGGTTCGAGCTTGCCATTGACCCGAATCATGGGCGATTGCAGACGGGCTTCATGATCTGTGAAGTCGAATGCGTAGCGGCCTTTGATACAGAGGAATTCTCCGTTCAGGCCCGAGCGGTCGCGATTGTTGCCGCGCATGATTTTGTCGTTGCGCACCCCGAGAGTCGTCTTGCAGCCATTCGAACAATGGGTGCAGATCGTCCCGACATGCTCCATCTCCCAGGGGCGGGTCTGGTAGCGGTAAGGGCCGCTCGTAAGCGCGCCTACGGGGCAGATATCGATGCACTGCCCGCATTCATCGCAATTGAGATGGTCGCCTTCATTGGGAGCGATCAGTGAGACGGCGCCGCGGTTGACCACACCGAGCGCGCCGACGCCCATGCCTTCATTGCAGGCGCGAACGCAGCGGAAGCAGAGGATGCAGCGGGGGCCGTCGTAGAACACCACGGGGGACCACTGCTGTTCATCCACATGCATCTTCGTTTCTGTGAAGCGGCTCTCGCCGGCCCCGTAGCGGAAAACCATGTCCTGCAGTTCGCACTCGCCGCCTTTGTCGCAGACGGGGCAATCGAGCGGATGGTTCGTGAGCAGGAATTCGAGGGTGTACTTGCGGGCTGTCCGGACCTGCGCGGAATCGGTATGAACCACCATGCCGGGCGCCACGGGAAGCGTGCAGGCGACCTGCATCTTCGGCATTTTTTCGACTTCCACCAGGCACATGCGGCAGGCGGCCTGCAGCGAGTAGCCTTCGTAATAGCAGAACGAGGGAATTTCGAGGCCCGCCTGTTTGGCGGCTTCGATAACGAGCGTACCGGCCGGGGCTTCGAGCTCGCGTCCGTCGATTGTGAATTTGACGAGGTCAGCCATTACGCAGCCACCAGACGGGAGGATTTTTCATAGGGGCAGGGCTCGCCGTTGAGATGAGCGAGGAACTCTTCCTCAAATTTTTCGACAATGGAGATTGTAGGGAGCGCGGCTGCGTCGCCGAGAGGGCAGAACGTGCGTCCGAGCATATTGCGGGCGAGATCGCCGATGAGCACGATATCGCTGCGCTGGCCCATCCCTTCGTGAAAGCGGGTCAGAAGTTTGCGCAGCCAGCTGGTGCCTTCGCGGCAGGGGATGCACCATCCGCAGCTTTCGTGCGCGTAAAAACGCATGATGCGAAGGGCCGCTTTAACCATGCAGGTGTCTTCGTCCATCACGACCACACCGCCCGAGCCGAGCATCGATTTCGCGCTCGCCAGGGTATCGAAATCCATGGCGAGGTCGCACTCTTCGGCCTTGAGCACCGGACAGGAAGAACCGCCGGGGATCACCGCTTTCAGCTTTCGGCCATTGCGCATGCCGCCGCCGACTTCATTGATCATGCGCATGAGGTTGAACCCCATGGGCAGCTCGTAAACGCCGGGCTTGTTGATGTGGCCGGAGAGGCAGAACAAACGCGTGCCACCGTTTTTGGGCGTGCCGAGCCCCGCAAAGTACGCCCCGCCCTGCAGGATGATAGGCGGCACGGAACAGAAGGTCTCGACGTTGTTCAGCACCGTGGGCGATTGATACGCGCCCGCAACCGCGGGAAACGGCGGACGGATGCGGGGCACGCCGCGCTTGCCTTCGAAAGATTCGAGCAACGCCGATTCCTCGCCGCATTCATACGCGCCCGCGCCGGTGTGCGTCGCGAGGTGAAACTGAATACCCTTGCCCAGAATGTTGTCGCCGAGATAGCCGCGCGCATACGCTTCGTCGATTGCGCGATCCACGATATCGATCAGGTAGCGGTACTCGCCGCGGATGTAAACGTAACCCCTCTGCGCGCCAACCGCGAGGCCCGCGATGATAATCCCTTCGATCATCTGGTGCGGATCGTACTCGATGAGAAGCCGGTCTTTGCAGGTGCCGGGCTCGCTTTCATCGGCATTAACCATGATGTACTTCGGTTTCGGAGAATTACGCGGTACGAAGCTCCACTTCATGCCCGTGGGAAAACCCGCGCCGCCGCGTCCGCGAAGTCCGGAGGCTTTGACTTCGCTGATGATCTCGTCGGGCGTCATCCCGACGGCTTTCTCCAGCGCCTTGTACCCGTCGGTCTGGAGATAGGTCTCGATCGAGTGAGAATTCGGCATCCCGAACCGGCGCGACAGGATTCGGACTTCGAGCGGATTGGGTTGGTTATAAGGCATTACGGATTGACCTTCACCAGTTCGGTGATTTGTTCGGGGCGCTTGCCGCCGGAGAGTCCGTCGATCAGCTTTTCCAGCTGCTCCATCGTTACGTCGTGATAGAAGTCGTAATTGACCTGAATCGCGGGCGCCCACGAACACGCGCCCATGCACTCGACTTCCTCAAGCGAAACGCGGCCATCGGCAGTGACTTCCTTGTGGCCGATGTGCAGCATCTGCGTAGCGCGGTTCCAGAGTTCCTCGCCGCCAACCAGCAGGCAGGAGATGTTGGTGCAGATCTGTACGTGGTATTTGCCCATCGGCCTGCGATGGAGCATCGAGTAATAAGTGAGAACCTCATTGACCTGCAGAGGCGTAACGCCGACGCGATGCGCCACTTCTTCGATGAGTTCGTCGGTCATCGAGCCGACCTCATCCTGGGCGTAGATCAGCATCGGAATCATGGCCGAGCGCTTGCGGTCCGCCGGGTACTTGGCGAGAAATTTTTCAAAGCGGGCTTCGAGTTCAGGGGAAAAGGTCATGCGTTTAAGGCCCGCCGCTACCGGTCCGTATCTCCAAGGACGAAATCCATGCTGCCAAGGCCGGCGATCACGTCCGCGATCAGAGTGCCTTCGATCATTTTCGGAATGGCCTGCAGGTTGCCGAAGCTGGGGCCGCGCCAGTGAACGCGATATGGCTTTTGTGTTCCGTCGCTCACCATATAGCAGCCGACTTCGCCGCGCGGCGATTCGATCACCTGATAAACCTCGCCTTCAGGAACCCGGAATCCTTCCGTCACAATTTTGAAATGGAAGATGAGGGATTCCATCTGCGTTTTCATTTTTTCGCGGTCCGGAAGAACGATGCCCGGCGCGTCCGCCTGGTGCGAGCCGGAGGGCATGCCTTCGAGCGCCTGTTTGATGATGCCGAGCGACTGGCGCATTTCATCGATGCGCACCATGTAGCGCGCGAACACGTCGTTTTCCGTGCGCGTGGGGACTTCGAAGTCGAATTTTTCGTAGCTGGAGTAAGGCGCGTCCTTGCGAATATCGATCTTCAGGCCAGCCGCGCGAAGCATCGGGCCGGTCACGCCCAGATCGATCATGTCTTCGAGCGGGATATAACCGACGCCCTTGGTGCGGCCCGTCCAGATGCGGTTGGTGGTGAGAAGCTCTTCGTATTCGTCGACCCGGGAAGCGAAGATATCGACGAAATCTTTCACGCGCTTCTGCCAGCCGCGTGGATGGGGCAGCGACAGTCCGCCAATGCGGAAATAGCTGGTCATCATCCGCTGGCCGGAGAACATCTCGAAAACGCGCAGGATCTCTTCGCGCTCGCGGAAGCAGTACAGAAACACGCTCATCGCGCCGATATCGATGGCGTGAGTGCCCAGCCACACGAGATGGCTGTTGAGACGCGTAAACTCGGCAAGCATCACGCGCGTCCACTGGGCGAGCGGCGGGATTTCCAGTCCGAGAAGCTTTTCGGCAGCGAGGCAGTAAACCAGATTGTTCGACAGGGGCGCGAGGTAATCGATGCGATCCGTCAGGGTTACGCCCTGCTGGTAGGTTTTTACTTCGAATTCCTTTTCAATACCGGTGTGAAGGTAACCGATATCGGGAGCGGCCTTGAGGATGGTTTCGCCGTCGAGTTCAAGCAGCAGGCGAAGCACGCCGTGGGTGGACGGGTGCTGCGGGCCCATGTTGAGCACCATGCTCCGGGCGCCGGATTTGTCGGCTTCATGGCGCTGATAATCGAGTTGTATCTCTTCCTCGCTCGTGATACCGCCGTCGTTTAACGAAGCGGCGGGAGGAGTTAATACACCGGAATCTTTCGGCTCACTCATGATGCGGATTCCATTCTTTTCAAGAGACTCCTAATAGCGGGTCCCGGTGACCGGAACATCCTTGCGTAGTGGGTGTCCGACCCAGTCGTCCGGCATCATGATCCGCGTCAGATTGGGATGGTTGAGAAAACGAATCCCAAAGAGGTCGAAAACCTCGCGCTCATACCAGTTGGCGGAGCGATAAACGGGGAATGCGGAATCGACGACCGGCTCGTCGCCCGACAGGCGGGCCTTGAGGCGCAGACGCTGCCCGCCCGCAATCGCCTGCAAATGGTACACGATTTCGAAGCGGGGCTCGGCGGGATAACGATCGACGCACGTCACGGTGCTGAGCCGTTCGAACTTCAGGTCGTGTTTGGCACGCTCCAGCGCGGCGACAATATTAGCCGGAGCGATTTCAACGGTCAGTTCGCCCAAAGCGAATTTCGCTGTGGTGGCGAGGTCGTCAAAGGCTGTCGCGAGAGAGTGGCCTCGAATGTCTTCTGGAATCATTTGGACACCAACTCGCGGTGGCGCGGTTCGGCGGGAGTCAGGTCGAGCAGCAGGGAGACTGGTTTCGCCGGCGCGGAAGGTTCCTGCGCCCAGTCGAGCACGCCTTTCTTCCAGATGAAGAAGAAACCCGCCAGGATGGGCAATACGAACGCCAGCATTTCGAGGAAGCCGAACATTTTCAACTGCTTAAAAACCACAGCCCACGGATAAAGAAAGATGGCTTCAATGTCGAAAAGGATGAACAGCATGGCAACCAGATAGAACTTGACGCTGAAGCGGTGCTGCGCATCGCCCGTGGGCGCGATTCCACATTCGTACGGCATGTCTTTCACTTTGTTCTTGAAGCGTCGACCCACCGCGAAAGACAGACCGACCAGCGCAGCCGCGATAACCATCGCAAGGACAGCCTGCAGGAGAACAGGGAACCAGGTTTGGGCCAGTGTTGTAGGCATTTAGGCTTGATGTTCAGGTGTGGCGCAATCGATTGAACCACGCCCACGACTATAATAATCCACGTAAACTCGTGACTACCGAAATACAGGCTACAGTTAACGGCGAGCGCCGCGGCTTTGCGGCGGAAACCAGCTTACTCGACATCGTACGCGCGCTCCATCTGGAGCCGGAGCAGGTGGCGATCGAACTGAACAGGGCGATCGTTAAGCGCGCAGCCTGGTCTGCGACCGGCGTGGAAAGCGGCGCCGAGATTGAAATCGTGCAGTTTGTGGGCGGCGGCTAGAAGCCGCCCACAAAACCGCCGTCTACGTAAAGCTCCGAATGGCATGCGCTTCGTCCTCGTGGACGTCGAAGACCGTGCAGAGCTTGGTGATCTGCAGCAGATCTTTGACCCGCTTAGTCAGACTGAGCAGCTTCAGTGTGCCGCCCTGGCTGGCCACCGTCGTAAAACCCGAAACCAGCTCGCCGATGCCGGAACTGTCGATATAGGAGACTTCGCCCAGATTGAGGAGAATCTTCCTGTGTCCCTCGGCCATCAATTCACGCACCGCATGGCGCAAGGCGCTCGATCCTTCGCCAAGCGTAATGCGTCCGGATACATCGATTACCGTTACGTCGCCCACATGGCGGGTGTTCAATTTAACGCTCATTTAATTACCTCCCTGAAGTTTCACTGCCCTTTTCAGGCCCCGCACAGCGGCCTTGCGGTCATGACGTTTCCTGCCCACCGATGTTCCTGATCAGCGTAACTTCCGTGCCGCACGGGGTCGCTTTGCGGACTTTCAGATCGTCCATGAAAGCGCCCATCAGAAATAATCCCCGGCCCGATTGGCGCAGCAGGTTGGTGTCGCGCAGAGGATCGGGGACCTCCTGCATTTCAAAACCTTCGCCCTGATCCGTAATACATATTATGAATCGGGAGGGGGCTTCGGACCTTTCCACCCCGGCGCTCTCTACGCCAACCCGGACATGAATCTGCTTGTTCCGGTTGTAGCGGTTGCCGTGAACTACTGCATTGACCATGCATTCGCGAACGGCCATTCCGATTCGATGCTGGTTATCTTCGTCGAAACCGGCTTTTTCGGCCGCTTTCAGGATCTCTCCTTCGGCCAGATCTACGCTCTCAAGGGTGGATGGGTAGTAATGGTCGAGCATTGCCTTCGCGCCTGTATTCAGTGTCATGCCGGCCCGGTTCCACCTCAGCCCCGCTGGAAAACCTGTCCCGCAGAAGCGTGAATACGAAACGCTACCATAAACGGCCTGTATTCCGAAAGGGCCGAATGGGTCCTGGTGCGCGCTACGGTACCATGAAATGCGATGACACCGTCCCAACCCCGGATCGTACTCGAAAAGGCAGCGGATTACCGCGAAAGCTACGCCAACAGCGTCCAGATCCGGGTCAATTTGTGGGACTTCTTTCTGATGTTCGGCAATATCAACCAGACCGCTCAGGACAATGTGCAGATCCAGAATTTTCAAGGCATTTATGTCAGTCCGCAGCAGGCGAAAGCACTGTTGAATGTGCTGCAACAGAATGTCGGCCAGTACGAATCGGCCTTCGGGGAGATCCGGCTGGAACCGCGCGCAGGCTCCGGTTTCGTACAGTAACCCTTTCTGAATGCAGACCGCGCGCCGACAGCCGGTGAGCAGACCGCCGGTTCGGTTTCGTTCGTACGCGCTGGTGTTCGGGCTGATCGCGAGTTTTTTGATTTTGGCGCACGGGCCGCTGCTGCGGCTTCCTTTCTACTGGGATGAAATCGGGCAGTTCGTTCCGGCTTCACTCGATCTGTTTCACAAAGGCGCATGGATTCCCTTCTCCACTTTGCCCAACGTGCATCCGCCCGGAGTCATGGCTTATCTTGCGCTGTTCTGGACTGTGTTCGGGTATTCCGTAACAGCGACCCGGATCGCCATGCTGCTGATCGGGGCGGGTGCGTTGCTGGTCACTTTTCTGCTCGGGATCGAGCTGTCGCGTGGCGCAACCGGCGCCCCGGCATTCGCCGCGGTAGCGCTGCTTGCCATCTCGCCGCTTTTTTACGCTCAATCGATGATGGCCCAGCTGGATATGCCCGCCATGTGCCTTTCGTGTCTGGCATTGCTGCTGTTTCTGCAGAACAGGGTGCGGGCTTCGGCCATTGCGTGCGCCGCGCTGGCGATTGTAAAAGAGACAGGCCTGGTTGTACCGGCGGTGTTCGCGTTTTGGGTCATCCTCGAAGGGCGGACCCGCGAAGAACGCGCCCGGGCATTATGGTTCCTCCTGCCTCTCCCAGGCTTGGCGGTATGGCTCCTGACGCTGCACCGCGCCACCGGGCATTGGTTCGGCAACGCGGCTTTCGCTGCGTATAACCTGGCCGGGCCACTGCACCCGATACCGTTTGTACTGGCGCTGCTGCGGCGAATTTACTTCCTGTTCATCGCCACGGGACACATCGTCGGCGCCGTTGCGCTGATCTGGGCGTGGCGGCGGATGCCCATTTTGCGCAGCCGGCCGTGGCACATCGCAGGCAGTTTTGTGCTTGCGAATGTGTTGGTGGTCAGCGCCCTGGGTGGCGCGGTGCTGGAGCGCTATACGCTTCCGGTTCTGCCCGTGATTTATATCGCGTTCGCCACCTCGCTGCAGGCTCTGATGTTGCGAACGCGCCGGCTTGCATTGGCCGCGCTGACTGGTTGCCTTGCCGTGGCGAACTTCGTGAATCCGCTTTATCCTTTTCCTTTTGAGAACAACCTGGCGTTCACGGATTTTGTCGTCCTGGAGCAGGAGGCGGCTTCGGCCGTAGAGCAACGGGCAGTACAACGGACCGGCGCCATCGCCACCGCGTTTCCCATGGCGGATGCCCTGCGCAATCCCGAGTTCGGATTCGTACGGGCACCCCTGCAGGTAATCGACATGGATGGCTTCAGCGCCGCCGAAGTGGAAAAACTGAAGACGCTTTCGCCGGCGATGGTCGTCGTCTGCCATCGCGAATGGGATCCCCTGCATCTGCTCGATAAGCCGGCGGTCAACGGATTTTTGAGCCGCTATTACGGGTACAAGCCGGAGTTGAAGGCGGATGCGATCGCGGCCGCTCTTTCGATGCGTGTCGGCCGACGGTGGCGGCGGCGCGGCATGACTATGGAACTCCTGGAGCGGTATCCGGCGCCACGTTCATAATCTGCGCACCGTCCGCATAAAGCGCTTCCGCTGCGCAGGGGAAATATAATGACATTTCACCCCAACCCAGCCGAATGACACTGAACAGCTACACCATCACACAGGGGCGCGACCGCGCCGCCGCGCGCAGTTACCTCAAAGCCATTGGATTCAACGATGACGATCTGAAGAAGCCGATCATCGGAGTCGCCAATACGTGGACCGAAACGATGAACTGCAATTACAAGCTGCGGGACCTTGCGGTGCACGTGAAAGAAGGCATTCGCGCGGCCGGCGGAACCCCGATGGAATTCAACACCATCGCGATCAGCGACGGCATCACGATGGGCACCGAAGGCATGAAGACCTCTCTGGTAAGCCGCGAAGTGATCGCCGACTCAATCGAGCTGATGGCCCGCGGCCACATGTTCGACGGCATCGTGGCGCTGGTGGCGTGCGACAAAACAATACCCGGGGCCGGCATGGCGCTCCTGCGTCTGAACGTGCCCGGCGTCATTCTGTATGGCGGTTCGATTCTGCCGGGGCGCTGGCGCAATAAAGACATCACGATTCTCGACGTTTTCGAAGCCATGGGCGCGAATGCGGCGGGCAAAATTTCGGATGAGGAACTGCTCGAAATCGAGAATCATGCGTGTCCGGGGGCGGGCGCCTGCGGCGGCCAGTTCACCGCGAATACCATGGCGACCGTCATGGAACTGATCGGCCTGTCGCCCATGGGAACGGCCGCGGTACCGCAGGTCGATATCCGCAAGGAAGACGTTGCGCGGAGGTGCGGCGAGGTCATTCTGAATTGCGTGCGGAAAAACATTCGTCCGCGGGATCTCGCCACTCGGAAGGCTTTCGAAAACGCGATTGCGGGAGTGGCTGCATCGGGCGGATCGACCAACGCCGTACTGCACCTCCTGGCGATGGCGAGAGAGGCCGAGGTCGAGTTGAAGATCGAGGATTTCCAGACGATCAGCGAGCGCACGCCCATTTACGTCGACCTGAAGCCCGGCGGGAAATACAACGCGGTCGATGTGGATCGCGCGGGCGGCATCGGAGTGATTGCCAAGCGTCTGGCCGAAGGCAAGTATGTCGATACGTCGGCTCTTACATGCACGGGCAACACGTTTGGCGAAGAAGCCGATAAGGTCATTGAGACACCCGGCCAGCAGGTGATTCTGCCGCTCGGCAAGCCGCTGAAGCCTACGGGCGGCCTGGCGATACTGCGCGGTTCGCTCGCGCCCGATTCCTGTGTGATCAAACTTTCCGGCCATACGAAACGCAGGCATGTGGGTCCGGCGCGGGTTTTTGAGCGCGAGGAAGATGCGCTGGCGGCCGTAAATGGGGGAAAGATCAGGCCCAACGATGTGATGGTGATTCGCTACGAGGGCCCGAAGGGCGGCCCCGGAATGCGCGAAATGCTGCTGGTAACGGCGGCTGTGCAGGGCGCGGGCCTGGGCGATACGGTAACGCTGCTGACCGACGGACGCTTCAGCGGCGCCACCCACGGCTTCATGATCGCCCACATCACGCCCGAGGCATTCGAAGGGGGCCCGATAGCGGCAGTTCAGGAAGGCGACATCATCGACGTAGATGTGGACGCCGGAAC
>JALYHT010000053.1 GCA_030776225.1 Acidobacteriota bacterium
CGCCCACCCTGTTTCCGCGTCTCCGCTCGCGGGCAAAATCAATCTGCTCTACGGACGCGTATTGCTCGACAAACGCGATCCTGATTCCTCGGCGAAGGCTCTTAACGTTCTGCAGACAGATTACAAATCTTTGCCCCAGCCGGACGGTGATTTCGCGCTCGGTCTGGCTTATGAGGCCCTTGCCGAGCAGCAACAGGCCTCGCTCAGCTACGAGCGCGTTTATTACGGCTGGCCCAATACAGATCTTGCGGCGCAATCCTCCACGGCAATTGAACGGCTGCGCATGGCGCTTGGCCGCGATTTTCCTTCCGCGCCTCCGCGACAACAGCTCGATCGGTGCGAAAAATGGATTGCGGCAAAGGAATACGTTAAAGCCCGGCAGGAGTATGTTGCATTAGCCGGGACGCTGACCGGAACTGAAAAGGACGAAGCGCGCGCAGGCATCGGCGCGACGGAATACCTGGGCGGCAATGCCCCGCAGGCCATTCACGATCTCAAAGCTCTTCATCTGTCACGTTCCGAAGCGGACGCCCAGCGCCTCTATTACCTGACGGAAGCAGCGCGAACAGCCGGCGACGATACCGAGATGACGGATGCGGTGAAGGAGCTCGCCGAGCATTATTCAAAATCCGTCTGGCGGCTGAAGGCGCTGATCGCGGCCGGCAATCGTTACCTGCTGACAAACGACCGCGCGAACTATGTGCCGCTTTTCAAAGCGGCCGCGGATACATTTCCTGCCGACAGTGCAACGGCCTACTGCCATTGGAAAGTTGCGTGGGAGGCCTATCTTAATGACAAACCCGACCGGGTGGCGCTGCTTCGTGAGCAGGTCGAGAAATATCCCGACGATTCGCGCGCGGGCACGGCGCTCTACTTTCTCGGGCGCGTGTCCGAGTTCAATCTGATGTTTTCGCAGGCGCGCTCTTACTACGACAAGGTCAGTGCGCAGTTTCCGCATTACTTTTATGCGGTACTGGCCCGCGAACGGACCCGGGATAAAATCGCTTCGGCCACGCCCGACGACGACACGAATATGTGGCTTTCAGCGGTGCAATGGCCTGCGCACAGAGATTTCTCGGCTACGGAGCCAAACGCCGCCACTGCGCAGCGCATTGAACGCGCGCACCTGTTGCAGGCGGCTGGACTGCCGGATGTGGCGGAGGCGGAGCTGCGTTTCGGCTCGCAGACGGAGAACGAACAACCGCAGCTTCTGGCCCTGGAACTGGCGCAATCGGCCGAATCGCCTTTCCGGGCTTTGCGTATTATGAAGAGCTTCAGTGGCGATTATTTGTCGCTGCCTCTCGACCGGGCCCCCCTGAAGTTCTGGCAGATGCTGTTTCCGCTTCTTTACAAAGATGAGCTGTTCACGAACGCCCGCGAGAAGGGTCTGGACCCCTACGATGTCGCCGCGCTGATTCGCCAGGAATCGGAGTTCAATCCCGGCGCAAAATCGCCTGCCAACGCATACGGACTGATGCAGCTAATCCCCTCGACTGGCCGCCTTATGGCAAAGCAGACGGCCATGCGAACGGTTTCCGCGGGGCGTCTGTTGAATCCCGCCGTAAGCATTCAGCTGGGGACGCAGTACCTCCGGCAGCAACTGGACAACTGGGATGGCGATTGGTTCCGGACCCTTGCAGCCTACAACGCGGGCCCCGGCCGCGTGCACCAGTGGCTCAACTGGAGCAACTATCGCGAGCCTGCGGAGTTCGTGGAGAGCATTCCTTTCAGCGAGACGAGGGAATATGTCCAGGCCGTAATGCGCAACGCTGATATCTACCGCCAGATTTACTCCGGCAAGAATGCGTCCGGCACGAATAGGCCGGCTAAACTCGTTCCGCAACTGACGCTGGCCGGGTTAGTCAGCCCTGCGCCAGCGCACTCGCAAGCTCGTCCGGCGAAAGTTCTGGTGGCGACGACACGTCCGGCTGTGGCAAAACGAAAAAGCAGGAAGGCGGCGCCCGCTCATCGTTCCACGGCCAGCCGGGCGGCATCGGGGAAAAAGCGCAATCCAGCATGAAAAGTACTGTTCAGTACAATTAATCTTTTATTTCTGTAAAAATTATGAGACTCTGACCTTGGCGAATTGAATGGCTTCCCCATTCAATTTCTTCCCAGGAGGCGATTCATGGTGTCAAATTTCCTCATCGAAGAAACCACCGTGCGCGAATCCGGACAAAGCTCCGTATTCAAGCCGGATACAATTCCAGGCCAGCCGTTGATGCTGACTTTGGGAATCACCCATGCTGTGGAACACGAAAGTGTTGGAGTCGATATTTTCGGCTCACAAGATGGCATTAACTGGACCGTGCGGCCGCTGATTAGTTTCACGCCGAAATCCTACTGCGGCACTTACAAGCTTCTGCTACCGAAGTGCGACTTCCGGTTCCTGAAGGCGGTGTGGCGTCCCCAACGCTGGTCCAGCGCCGATCAGCGCCCTTTCTTCCGTTTGTATCTCTATACCGAGCCGGTACGTGAGGGTGTGCTCGCCGCCAGCGCGGCATAGCCTCGCCCCCCGGCCTTCAACGGCTTTAGAGATTCAATAAGTCCCGCAAACGCCTGCTCTGCATTCTGCTGACCGGGATTTCGGTCGATTTTTTATCGTCCATCTTCAACTGGTATGTGGATTTGAACCACGGGACGACTTCCCGGATGCGGTTGATGTTGACGACATACGAACGGTGGGCGCGCCAGAACATGTCCGGGTCAAGGGTCGCGAGCAGTTCCTCGAGCGTTCGGAAGTTGGATTGTCCGTCCACCTGTGGCGTAACGAGCGTGATAATCCCCTTATCGATAGTGGCGTAGATTAACTCCTGCGGGTCCACGATCAGATTACGCGTCCCGTTGCGGAGCAGCAGTTTAGTGAAGGCGGGGTTGGCGCGTGGGCTCGGCGGATTGGCCGGTTCGGTTATTCTGTCCGCCACCAGGCGGCGCGCTCTGTCGATTGTTTCTTCAAGCCTTTCACGCTCCACTGGTTTCAGCAGGTAATCCATCGCATCCAGCCGGAAGGCTTCGACGGCAAACTGATCGTAAGCCGTGGAGAAGATGACATGTGGCGGTTCGATGTTCAGCTCGCGCAGGCGACGGACCACGCTCAGACCATCCAGCCCAGGCATCTGGATATCGAGAAAGGCCAGAGCGGGGTCCAGACGCTCAATCGCCTCCAGTGCCTCCAGTCCGTTCGCCGCCATGGCGACGACTTCGACGTCGCCGATCTCATCCAGCAGGAACTTGAGTTCCTCGCGCGCCAGTTGTTCGTCGTCGGCGATGATCGCGCTCATCTGCGCTGTCGCGCGGGATCGCATGAACTGCTATTATAGCGATGAATTAATCCAATACTTTCAAGCAATTGCCTGATCCGGAGATCGATTCCGGGCGGTGCGAAGGAGCTAAATCGTTTGTCTTCATCACCAGAAAGCAACTCGTCGGAGATAGCCTCGAAGCCCACGCCTCATATTCAACCGGCTGACGGGAAACTCGGCATCCTGATACCGGGAATGGGCGCCGTGACGACGACCTTTATCGCGGGTGTTGAAGCTATCAAACAGGGAATGGCGAAGCCGATCGGCTCGATGACCCAGTTGAATACGATCCGGCTGGGCAAGCGAACGGAAAGCAACACTCCCAAAATCAAGGACTTTGTTCCGCTCGCTGACATTCAGGACCTCGAGTTTGGCGGCTGGGATATCTTCGAAGAAAACTGTTACGAAGCTGCTTTGCACGCCGGGGTTCTTGAAAAGCCTCTGCTCGAGAGCCTGCGCGGTCCTCTCGAAAAAATCAGGCCGATGCCCGCCGTGTTCGACAGCAACTATGTGAAACGGATCAACGGGCCCAACCTGAAGCCGAAAGGCTCCAAGATGGACCATGCCGAGATGTTGATGGATGACATCCGGAATTTCAAAACCCGCACGAATTCGGCGCGGCTCGCCATGATCTGGTGCGGGTCAACCGAGGTTTTTCATCGCCCCGCAGCCGTGCATCAGACCCTCAAAGATTTCGAATGCGGATTGCAGAAGAGCGATCCGGAAATCTCGCCCAGTCAGATTTACGCCTATGCCGCGCTCAGGATGGGCATCCCTTATGCCAACGGCGCGCCGCACCTCACAACCGATACGGCCGCGCTTATGGAACTCGCGCGCGACCACAATGTGCCGATCGCCGGGAAAGACTTTAAAACCGGGCAGACGTTCATGAAAACCCTCGTGGCGCCGGGGTTGAAGTCGCGCATGCTGGGCGTGGCGGGCTGGTTCTCAACCAACATTCTGGGCAACCGGGACGGCGAAGTGCTGGACGATCCCGGCTCCTTCAAATCCAAAGAGGAATCGAAGCTGTCGGCGCTTGAGCAAATCCTGCAGCCCGATCTGTATCCCGAACTCTACGAACATATTCACCATAAGGTCCGTATCGAATACTATCCGCCTCGGGGGGACGCGAAGGAAGGCTGGGACAACATCGACATCTTCGGATGGCTCGGGTATCCGATGCAGATCAAAATCAACTTCCTCTGCCGCGATTCCATCCTTGCCGCGCCGCTGGTTCTGGACATCATGCTTTTCATGGATCTCGCGCAGCGCGCCGGTATGCGCGGCGTGCAGGAATGGCTTTCGTTCTTCTTCAAAGCGCCTATGACTGCCCCCGGTCTTTACCCCGAGCACGACATCTTTATCCAGTCCATGAAGCTGAAGAACACTCTTCGCTGGATGAAGGGCGAACAACTCATTACTCATCTCGGACTCGAATACTACGACTGAGATCCGCGATTGGCTGACTTCCTTTGAGGCGATGACTCCATGCGCGTTCTCGTAATCGGCGGGACGCTGTTCATTGGCAAATTGCTGGTCAAGCGGCTTCTGACCGCCCGCCACGAGGTCACAATTCTGCACCGGAAGGCCGAACACCCGTTTGGCCGCCGTGTGCGCAATGTGATCGCCGACCGCAACGACGCGGCGGCCATCAAGAGCGTGCTGTCGGGCCTGCGTTTCGACGCGGTATACGATATCGCCTACGACTGGGAGCGAGGCACGTCAGCCGCGCAGGTGGAGGGCACAGCCAGGGCGATCCCTGGAGATCTGTCCCGATACATTTTCATGTCGAGCGTGGCCGCTTATGGCGATGGCCTGAATCACTCGGAGGACGATCCGCTGTCATCCGACATTCATAACGATTCCTATGTGCGAAACAAAGCCGGCAGCGAACGGGCTTTGTTTCGGATGTACCATGAGTCGCGTTTCCCGCTGGTCACCATTCGGCCGCCCTTTGTCTACGGGCCCGAAAACCCGTTCTATCGCGAGGCTTTCTTCTGGGACCGTCTCCGGCTCGACCGGCCGATCATTATTCCGGGCGATGGCAACCGTCTGATGCAGTTCGTCTATGTAAACGATTTAGTTGAGGCGTGCTTCAACGCGCTTGAGAAACACACAGCGCCGGGCAGGGCATTCAACGTGGCGGACGAAAAGCCCCTGACGCAGGTGGAAGTCGTCACCGAAATGGCGAAGGCTATCGGGAAACAGCCGTCGATTGTGCGCGTACCGCGGGAAATTATTGCCCGCAACGGCGGGAATGCGTTTGGCCCGCCCATGTACTTCGGCCAATACTACGACGTGCCTCCCATTACGGAAGCGGTAGGCCGCGTGAAACGCGTGCTCAACGTTTCCCTGACGCCCTTTGCAACGGGCCTCAGGGAAACGTATAAGTGGTACACGAAGCACGGGCAGGAACGCAAAACGGATTTCGCTTTTGAAGACAAGCTGATCCGGCAGGCGCGGGAGTACTCGAAGACGGCCTTTCCGCGGGCCTGACCCCAAATACCAGTAATTTTACATAATATCCATTATCAGAAGCGTTCAGTCGGTTGCGGCTGTGCGCCCGCCGAGTCTCTTCCGAGCCCCGCAGATCACATAGCCACGTCGATCAGACCGCCCCCGGCGTCGCCGTAAAACCTACTTACGCTGCCAAAAGTTTATCAGGCCCAATAACAGCGAAAAGCAGGCACAAAGATTAAACGCCGTGGACAGGCGTGGCTGATGACAACACCACGACTTCCATTCAGTATGCGCCCCCACCGGCTTTTAATCAATCACCCGACCGTGAAATCACGTACAAAAGGGAAATTTGATGAAAGCTCCACAGTCCCATATAAGCCGTTCTAATGCCTCACCCCGATCAAATCAAAGAGACGCGCCAATGCGGCATGAAGGTCCATCGCGGGACTGGACCAAGACCCACAACGATCTAAGTATTCTTATACGCGAAAACAAGGTGGCAGGCTTGGTTCAGCTGGCTATCATTTGGGCGATCCAGCGGCGCACATGGGGCGACGACAGTAGGCGCGAATGGGCTTTGCTCTCGCAAGCCGCCTTAACAAAGGAATGCCCCAAAGGGACGGACCGGAAGTATGTTGCCACATCGATCGCTGACCTCATAAAGCGCGGAATTATAGGCTGTGAAGATGGCAAGGGTTGCACCTCAGCTAAACGTTACAAGGTCACCTATGAGAACTGGAAAACGGCACCATCATACGAACCTGCCAAACTGATAATCAGTGAAGAAGCGGAAGAAGACAAGGTTGAAGTTGAGACCGCTGGGCAGGAAAAGAAGCCACCAGTTTTCCGTGGTAGACTGACACTTCGTCCGGGCAAACCGGCGAAGGTTCCCCTCAGGCTGCAGCTCGAAAGAATCGAGTACGAATGCACCGGATCAGAG
>JALYHT010000054.1 GCA_030776225.1 Acidobacteriota bacterium
GCTCTGTCGGGGGTTCGAATCCCCCCCTCTCCGCCAGTTTCCAACAGCACTTGCCTCGAAGATCCGAGGTTAAACTGAAGGATAGACGACATGAATTTGACGGTGCATATTCCCGACGAAATCGCAGGCAGCCTCGCAGGCGCCTGCGCCGATCTGGCGCGTCGCGTCCTGGAAGGCTTCGCCCTTGAGGAATACAAGTCCGGACATATCTCGAAGGCACAAGCCGGCCGGTTGCTGGGATTTGAGACCCGTTTTGAACTCGACGATTTTCTGAAGGATCATCAGGTCTGGGCCGCCGTGACCATCGAGGATGTTCGACACGACGTGCAGGATCTCAAAAGCCTGGGATTCTGACGCGCGTGCAGTTGGTCATCGCTGACACGGGTCCGATCAACTATCTGATCCTGATCGGCCACATCGACGTTTTGCGTGATTTCTGCATTGCTCGAACACGGCGTACTGACAGCCGATAGTACCCGCGCCCCATTGCGGCTGGTCTTCCCGGCAGCGCTTGCCTCACGCTGGATGCCGGGGTTGTTTCCCGAGAAGATTGATGAAAAAGATGGCGGATCTCTGTGCGCGGCGTATTGTTCGTGATTGGGGCGATTCCGGGGGATGATGCCTATTTCTGACAAAGGCATTGGTTGGCTCGACTACTTGATAATCGAATAAAGCAGATCCAAACTCCGACCCACTAATCGCATTCGGGGAGGTTTGGGGATGTTTTTGAGCACGTACTACCACCGCTGTTCATCGGCACTGGGCTGGTGTTCCAGTTCGCATACGCGCTCGCCTATCTGGCCGCTCCGTATGTATGGGATGTGTTATCCACAGTGTGTCCGACGAACAGATAACGTTTTTGCGGAATGGGCCACTGGGACTTCTTTGATGCTCTGCCTGTGTGGGACTTTGTAGCGGTTCTTTTCTGCCAGGAACGCGGGAAGGTCGCTGCTCGACGTTCCCGCATTGCTTTCAAGTCATTTGGATTGGACGAACAACGGTCCTGGTCCGATGGGTTGTGTTACTGGGGTTATTGTCTTTTGAACGGCAGGCTGCGTAATCGGTTGGGTCGGATACGAAAGCGGCTGCACATTCAGCATATACCCGACCGTAGAGTCGTACAGTAAACGATAAGCCAACGGTACTCTGGCGGACGCTGAAAGTATCTCGGCCAGAATCGTGCGAGCGGTCTTGTCCGTTGCACCGTACCGTAATCGATTCCTGCGGCAAAAACGGTAGACTGCCGATCTGAATCCGAACTCCAGACTGTTTATACACAGCATCAAGCAGGGTTTGAACGGTGTCAAAGACGGTTCTCTGTCCGTAAGTAATAGTCACCGTTGCCCTCATTGGCGACGTCACAGCGTTCATGGTTCCGTTTGCCGCGAGCACTTTTGCCGCTACGAAATAGAACATGCCATTTTCCTGCTGAACCGTGAAATCGCCGGGCAGGTTGCCATTTCGATACGCATTTAAGACCGCGTTCATTGCCGACTGTGTATCAGTAAACGAATCGAGGACAACAGCAAGATTCCCGGCGCGCGGCACCCAGAGATGATACGCAGGACTTTCCTTCCGCTCAGCCGGCGATGAAACATCTTCGAGATCGGCAGAGTTTTGGTAGGGAACGTCTTCGTAGTTGATAGGTATTCCGGAGCTTTGTTCCAACCGGTCGGCGGCAGCAGCCAGAGGACGATGATCGGAAACATTGACAGTCGTCTGGCCGCTTGCCACCGCACTTAAATATAGGGCGGCCGTAAACACGGCGCCCGGTACTGCGAACCGAATGAATACCGTTTGCATTTTATCCATTTTGGACTTATAACCTCTTTTAAACGAAACGAACCCATGGACCTTTAAGTACTTCAAAGTAAGCGGTCAATCAGGTTCTTGCCAATGAAGGCGAGAATATCGGCGGGAGTCGTCGGGCCCTCCACGGGAACGCGCAACACGCCTGCGGGGGTGAACTGAGCACCGCGCGTACTGCTGACCAGAGACATCAGTTTCTCTCCATCCACGCGGGTTTCTTCGTGGAATTTGACGTTCAGAATCGAAGCGCGCCGATCGATGGCTTCGATCCCGATCTTCTCCGCCGCGGTCTTGATCCCCGAGTACGTCAGCAGATGCAGCACGTCTTCGGGAACCGGACCGTAACGGTCGGCAAGCTCCTGTTCCACTTTCCCGCGTTCGGCCGCGTCCACCGCCTGGGCAATGCGTTTGTAAGCGCGCAGACGCTGGTTTTCGTCGGATATATAGGAAGACGGGATGCGCAGATCGAGCCCGAGGTTCAGTGAGCTGTGGATCTCCGGCGCGACCTCCTCGCCGCGCAGTTCGCGGACCGTGTCTTCGAGCATCCGCACGTACATATCGAACCCGATCGCGTTGATATGGCCGTGCTGTTCGCCGCCGAGCAGATTCCCCGCGCCCCGCAGTTCAAGATCGAGCGCGGCGATCTTAAAGCCCGCTCCCAGATCGCTGAATTCCCTGAGCGCCGCGAGGCGCTTGCGGGCGATCTCGGTGAGCTCGGAATCCGGTTCGATGAAGAGATAGCAATAAGCGCGGCGATTGGAGCGGCCCACGCGGCCCCGCAACTGATACAGCTCGGAGAGGCCGTAACGTTCGGCGCGCTCAATGATAATTGTGTTTGCGAGCGGAATGTCGAGACCGTTCTCCACGATCGTGGTCGAAACAAAAACATCGAACTCATGCCGCATGAACTGCAGCATCACTTTTTCCAGTTCGGCTTCCGCCATTTGCCCGTGGCCGACGCCGATGCGAACGCCGGGGAACATCTCCTGCACCATGGCCGCGCGATGCCAGATGGAATCGATGCGATTGTGAACAAAATACACCTGGCCGCCGCGGGCGAGTTCAAGTTCGATGGATGACTTGATCATGTCCGGCGAAAAAGGCGCAACCACGGTTTGAATCGAGAGGCGATCCTTCGGAGGCGTTTCGATCACGGAAAGGTCGCGCAGCCCGAGCAGAGACATGTGCAGCGTGCGGGGGATCGGCGTGGCGCTCATCGCGACGGCGTCGATGCCCTTGCAGATTTCCTTGAGACGCTCTTTGTGTTTGACCCCGAAACGCTGCTCCTCGTCGATGATGACGAGCCCCAGGTCTTTCCATTCCACGTCTTTTGAGAAGAGGCGGTGCGTACCGACGACGCAGTCCACTTTGCCCTCCGCGACATCGGACAGTACGGCCTTGATTTCTTTCGGCGTACGAAAGCGGCTGAGCATTTCGATGCGCACAGGGAAAGGCTGGAATCGTTTTTTTAATGTCTGGGCATGCTGGAAGCAAAGGACCGTCGTCGGCGCCAAAACCGCGACCTGTTTGCCGTCGCCCATGGCTTTGAAAGCGGCCCGCATCACCACTTCGGTCTTGCCATAGCCGACATCGCCGCAGAGCAGGCGGTCCATTGGCTGCGGGCTTTCCATATCGCGTTTGATGTCGGCTATGGCGGTTTTCTGGTCGCGGGTTTCGGTGAATTCAAAGGCGTCTTCAAATTCACGCTGCCAGTTGCTGTCCGCGGAGAAGGAGAAGCCCTGGGCGAGCTTGCGCGCGGCATAAAGCTTGAGGAGCTCCTCCGCCATATCGCGCATTTTGGTCTTGATGCGCGTTTTGGTGCGGGTCCACGTGGCCCCGCCCATTTTGTCGAGCGCGGGTTTAGCTTCGCCTTCGCCGCGAAAGCGCTGCACCAGATCCATGCGCGAGAGCGGCACATAGAGCTTGTTGCCGCCCGAGTATTCGAGCAGCATGTAATCGCCTTTCGTATCCCCCTGCGAAAGCTCGCGAACCCCAAGGAACTGCCCTACGCCGTGTTCCACATGGACCACGTAATCGCCCGCTTTCAGATCGAACTGGTCGGCCGAGAAGACCCCGGTTCCGGTATGTGTTTTGGACGGTTTGGCTACGGTATCGGGGGTCTCGAAAAGATCTTCCGAGCCGAAGATGGCGACGCGTCCTTCCTGAAACACGGCGCCGCGGGCTACGTCGCCCCGGATTAAGGCAATTCCGGAACTCATGGATTGCGTGCGCTGCCGCAGGTGTTCGGGTACCTGCTCTCCGCCGAGATCGATCTGGTAAGGAATCGAATATTCGCCGAACACGTCGGCAAGGCGCTCGACCTCGCCCGAAGTCGGCGCGAAGAAGGCCAGACGGACCCCCGCTTCGAGCAGCGTTTTCGCTTCCCGGATCGCCACCTGCAGGTTCCCATGGAAAGCCATGGACGGCCGGCTGGAAATATAGAACGTGTTTCTGTCGCTTTCGGCTACATCCAGCTCGCGGATTTCAAGGGTGTCCTTCGCGGCGGCCAGTTCGAGGAAACCGTCCCAGTCAAGGAGAGCCGTGGCGGGGTCGATCTGCCTCGTAATTTCGGTTGCGCGCAGGCGGCTCCAGAGACGTTCGGCCGCGCCCTTCGTCAGTTCCGGCTCGTCGATCAGTATCAGCGGGTGTTCGAAGAAGTCGAACAGCGAAGATGGGCGGGGGCGTACGGCGGGAACGAGCAGCTCCCAGCCCGGAAAAGGTTCGCCATCCACCGGGAGGTCGCGCCCCCGCATGCCTTCCACCAGCGCACGTTCCGCCAGTTCCGAAAGGAGCGTCCGCGACTTCTGAAATTCCGTGAGAGGCTGCAACACGCACTCATTCAGCTTGTGGATCGAACGCTGTGTTTCCGCATCGTAGCGCCGGATGGACTCGATTTCATCGCCGAAGAACTCCACCCGCACCGGCCCGCTCTGCTCGGGCGAAAAGACATCGAGGATGCCGCCGCGAATCGAATACTCCCCGACCATTTCGACCGGGTCGCGCCGCTCGTAACCCACGCTTTCGAGATGCTGGGCGAGATCGTCCAGCGGCACTTCGTCCTTCACGCGCAGCGTTTGGGTGAGTTGCCGGTAATACGGAGGGGCCTCGGTGCGCGCGAGCGCCGAGGCGATTGGCGCGAGCGTGATTCCTTTGTACCCCCCGGCCAGCTGGCAAAGAGCGGTGGCGCGCGTCGTCAGAATGTCCGCGTGCGGAGACATGCGCTGGCCCGGCAGGACATCGAGCGCAGGCAGAAAAACGGGCGGAGTCCCCGGGGATACCAGATCCGCAAATGTATGCAGAAGAGGCAGCAGCGTCTCGGCCTGCTTATTGCCGTCCACCAGGATCAGCTGCGGGCGCGAAGTGGCTCGGTGCAGCAATACAGAATAGAGAGCTTTTGCGGTCAGCGTGAGACCCGAAAGACGCAGGGTCGCGGGCTTCTTCGCGTCGGCCGACGCCAGGCGGGCGGCCAGCGACTGAAATGACGCGGTGCGCGTCAGGTCCGATAGCAGATTGTCGATCTGGAGATTGCGCAAGCGATCACTGGATCAGGAACGGAACTTGTCGCGGCATTCGGCCGAACAGAAATGAATCACTCTTCCCCTGACGACGCGCTTAAGAGAAGAATCGATGGCCACATAGGCGCCGCAGACGGGGTCCTGCTGCAGCAGCGTCGCGGGCGCGGGATTCGCCCGACCGCGCACCGAGGCTGGGGGCCGGACTCCGTTGAATGCCCGCTGGACCAAACCGGCCACGGAGCGGAGCACCGAAATCGCGACCATAAAAAGGATCAGTCTTGCCAGAAACGCAAACATGGGACGCGAGGCCAGTATGCCTCAGATTCTTTCTGCAGCCTTCAGGGCCGTTACTTCTTCTTTTTCGGCGCGTTGGGATTGGTGAATGTGGTGCTCACCGTGCCGCCCAGCTGCGCTATCAGTTCTTTGGCGGACGGCGCAAGGGGCCCATCGGGCTTCAGCTCGAGATATTTCTGCAGCGCTTCCGTGGTGCCGGGCGCGGCCACAATCCTGCCGCTCGCATCCGTGGTGGCCTTCGATGCGAGATAGACGCCATATTGGTATTGCGCGTCGGCATAATTCGGGTCCGCGGCGATCGCTTTCCTGAACTCCTCGCCGGCGGCTTCAGTCTGCGCGCCGTTTACCAGCAGAGCGCCCATGTTGTAGAAGTACATTCCGGCTCCCGGCGGGTTGAGCTGCGCGGCTTTGTCGAGATTGGCTTTGGCTTCGTCGATCTTTTTGTCTTTTGCCAGGGCAAGCGCAAAATTGTTGTAGTACGCGGCATCGTCGGGCTTAAGTTCAATAGCTTTCCGGTACGCGTCGAAGCCTTTCTCGTAAAGCGCGGCGGCCTCGGCCGGTTTGGTCGCGGCGGCCCCCACATACGCATCGGCCAGCCCGCTCCAGATGGCAACCTGTTTATCGTCGAGCATGACGGCTTTCGTGAAGGCTTCGATCGCCGCGTCGTACATCTTCGCATCGAGCGCGGTCTTGCCGGCCTGGTAGGCGTCGTTCAATTCTTTATTTTTTGTGAGAGCGGCTTCGCGCGCTTTAGCCGCTTTTTCAAACTCTTCCTTTTGCGCCCTGGTCATGCCGCGATCGGCTTCCGGAGCGGCGTCTGCCTGCGCGTTCTTAAGGTTGAAATCGACTTCGGCGGGCATCCCGGAGGTCGGGACGCCTTTCATTGTGTCTCTCACCTGGCCATCCACGAGAACGGTAAGGTCGAATTTGCCGCCCAGGGGCAGCCCGTAATGGCCGTAGTGTCCCTTTTTATCGCTCTTGATGACGTAGTGACCCTTGATATCCGTGCGTTCGATATTGATGACCGCGCCCTGCACCGGTTTACCGTCGGGGTCTTTCACGGTACCCTCAATGGTCGACGTCTGCGCGAATGCGGGCAGCGACAGAAAAAGGATGGCTAAACCGGACAGGAGGGCGGATTTCACCGCGGTTTTTTTTGAAGAGAGAGACATACGGGCGTACCTCGAACGTGGACTTAAGCGTCTGAAACCTCAGCATACTACATAGAAATACGCCCGCCGCCGAGAGTACATCCAGGGACGTGTGGCCTCGATCGGGCAGCCGGCTGCGGTTAGAAGCTGCGGGTAGAATAGGTTTTCCGGGAGTCATTATTAATATGCAGCGCCGCACCGCCGACCGTAGTCCGGGATTCAAAGCGCTGGCTGTCAGTGTGCCTGTACTGGCAGCCCTCTTCGCCGGCACAGCTTTTTACGCCGTGGCGCAGGCGCCGATTCAGGTCTCGGTGAATGAGGTCATCGTGCCGGTTACGGTAACCGACGCGAAGGGCCGCTTCGTTTCCAACCTCACGAAAGAAGATTTCCGAATCTACGACGAAAACCGCGAGCAGAAAATCGGCTTCTTCAGCCACGAACAATCCCAGCCGATCGTGATCGGTTTTCTGATCGATACGAGCAATGGAATGAAAATCCACTGGGACAAGTATCGGGAAGCCGCTACGGAGCTGATGCTGAACCTGCTGCCTGGCGACAGGAAATACAGCGGGTACCTTATCAGTTATGGCAACACGGCGGAGCTGATTGCCGATACCAGCAGCGATTCGGAAAAGATGGTTGAAAAGATGCGGCGCATCAAGCCGGCCGGCGGTTCCGCGCTTTTCGATGCCATCTACCTGGCCTGCACCAGCCGCAAAACCGTTATGGGCGAGCCTTACGCGCCGCGCCGCGTGCTGGTGGTGATCGGCGACGGCCATGATACCTCCAGCAGGAAATCTCTGCAGGAGGTGACGGAAATTGCGCAGCGCAACCTGGTAACGGTTTATGCGATGAGCAGCGCGGCTTTCGGCTTCCATACGGACGGCGAAGAAAACCTGAATACGCTGGCTTCGCAAACCGGCGGCAAAGTGGAAACGCCGCTGAACAATGCTTACAAGGACGTGTCCGGATATCTTTCCATGCCGCAGGATGCCGGGAATTACGCGCTTATGGTGGGCACGGGAGGTTATACGGCGGAAATTTCGAGCGCCATTTTTCGTTCCGTGGCTTCGCTTTCGGGCGACATCCAGACCCAGTACATTATTCGCTATACTCCCGACGTGAAGCCAAGCTCCGAAAACAGGCAGTTCCGGCGCATTAAAGTCGGGGTGAATCTGCCGGGCGTCGAAGTCCGGTATCGTAACGGTTACTATCCGTTTGCTGTGCCGGATGATCCGAAGTAATCGCCTATGCCCGCCGCGGTTATCTCCATAGATCGAAAAAAGGCCTGTCAAAGCGCCCGGCGCGAGGGGAGCGACGGACGACATGGTTTCTGGTGGGTACTGGAGGTGGCGCCCTCGGGTCGCCGCCCCTTACCGTATGGCATTTTGCTGGTGGATAAAGAAACCGGCGAACTGACCCGCCGCCTCAGGGAGCCCGATTGCTTCCGGGATCTGGAAGAGCAGGAGTTCGACATTCTGCTGGCGCTCACGGCCGATCTCGATTTGAAAGCAGGAGAGAGGGGCGGCCTCGAACTGCTCGACTGGCTGGAAGACGGCGCTTCGAATTTTCTGCGCATCGGCGAACGCAGCCCGATCTCTTACGCAAACCCGACGACTGCGGTCGATGGCCTCTTCGAAGCGCATGTCGACTCCACCGTCAGGCCCTTCGTCACGCATCTGCCGGTCTTCGGTCTGCGCGCCGCCGCCACTAAATTCGGCGAAGGAATGGAAGTTGAGCAGGAGAGCTGGGTGCGCGCGCCCGAAAACCTGCGCCTCGCCGAAGGCATGTTCGTGGCTTATGTGGTGGGCCGTTCCATGGAGCCGCTGATTCCCGACGGCAGCGCGTGTATCTTCCGCGCGCCGGTCACCGGTTCCAGACGCAACCGGTATCTGCTGATCGAGAAGTTCGGCGAAACGGATTTCGCCTCGCGCTACACGGTCAAGAAATATGCCCGCCAGGGTAATCTCCACGAATCGGCGGATCGTGAAGAGCCGGTTCGCCTTGAACCGCTGAATCCGGAGTTCGAACCGTTTGAACTGACGGGCGATGGATTCCGCGTGGTGGCGGAGTTTGTGCAGGTGCTCGAATCCTGAACGCTCCCGCATTTCGCCGGACGCTGCTGCGATGGTACAGGACAGCGCGCCGCCCGCTTCCCTGGCGCAATCCCCGCGTGGAGAATGCAGCCGATCTCTTCTATCGGGTATGGCTTTCGGAAATCATGCTGCAACAGACGCGCGTCGAAGCGGCGATTCCTTACTTCAACCTTTTTCTGCAGCGATTTCCTTCCATGGAAAGCCTGGCCGCGGCCGATTCCGAGGCGGTTCTGACGGCATGGAGCGGGCTCGGGTATTACAGCCGCGCCCGCAATCTGCACCATGCGGCGAAACAGATGGCCGCGGCCGGAGTTCCTTCGACACACGGTGAACTTCTGGAGCTTCGGGGCGTGGGCGCGTACACAGCTTCGGCCGTGGCCAGCATTGCGCTCGGCCAGCCGCACGCCGCGGTCGATGGAAACGTGATTCGGGTCATAGCGAGACTTACTAACGATGCGGCGGAAGTGACCTCGCCTGCCATGCGCCGCCGTATTGACGAGGAAGCCGCAAATTTGCTCGATGCGCGGCGCCCGGGCGATTTCAATCAGGCCATGATGGAACTGGGCGCCACCGTTTGCCTGCCCCGCGTACCGCGCTGTGAAGCTTGTCCGGTGAAAGAATTCTGCGCCGCTCGCGCCGCCGGAACCGAACGCGAACTGCCGGTAAAACTGAAAAAGTTAAAGCGGAACGAGATCTCGCTCGCCCTGGTTTTCATCGAGCGCGCCGGTCGCGTGTTTCTCGTGAAACGCCCCACCTCGGAACCGAGGCTGGCCGGCTTTTGGGAACTGCCCGCCGCCGCCGCATTCCCGAACGCGCCGCGCCTGAAGGTTGCCGAATTTCGACATCAGATCGTCAACGACCGATTCTCGGTAAAGCTTTGGCGTATGGACTCGGGGATAGACGATGCCAGCCCGATCCCGGACGGGGAGTGGATCGGGGCCAGTCAGCTCCCCCGAATTCCGCTTACCACGATCACAAAGAAAGCCCTCGCGGCCGTGCAGATCGCAACAAAACAGGAGAAACTTTCGGTCGGTTTGTAAAGTTTTGCACTATCTCAGCCAAATGCGAGTGATTCGACCCCAAAGAGGGTTAGGCTTATTGTGTCTATGGTGCGAAACCGTCCCTGTCCCACGGTCACCCTGTTCCTGCTGGCTGCGATTCCCTTTATTGCCCAGGCCTATGAATACGGTCCCGATCCACGGTATACCGGAGCGCCGGGCGACAACAAGACCGCGTGCGTGTCTTCAGGGTGTCATCAGGGAGTCGTCAACTCTGGCACAGGCGGAGTCAGGATCGTCCTTCCCAACGGGACCACTTATACGCCCGGGCAGTCGATGAAACTCTCGGTCCAGATCACCGATGCCGCAAAAGTGAAATTCGGCTTCGAGATGACGGCCCGTCTGGCCAGCAATACTTCAAACGGACAGGCCGGGGACTTTACTGCCGGGGCGGATGGCTACACGCAGGTGATATGCGATGTTTTCGGCGCAGTGAAGGCAAACGGAAGCCTCTGTCCGACCCAAAATCCCGTTCAGTTTATTGAGCATACGAATAGTGGCTACGAGGCCTCGACTAAAGGAGGCTACACGTTTACATTTACGTGGACACCTCCGGCGTCCGGCGCCGGCAACGTGATCCTCTACGCCGCCGCTAATGCGGGGCCAGGCGATCCCGCTGTGTCTAGTCCCACCAATGTCTACACGACCAATGTCACGCTTACGCCCGGCGCTGCTTCGCCCGCGCCCGTCATTTCGAATGCCCTGAACGCGGCCACGGGACAGACTACCCTCGCCGCCAGCACATATGCCGCGATCTACGGATCGGGCCTCTCCACCACCAACCCCGGCCGAATCTGGACCGCGGCCGATTTCGTTGCCAACGGGAATGGCACGTTTAAGATGCCCACGTCGCTCGACGGGACCACCGTCACCGTCGGCGGCGTACCGGCTTACATCGAATATGTAAGCCCCACTCAGCTCAATATTGTTACTCCGGCAGCGGCCGGGACTGGCAACGGCGTGCCGGTCGTGGTCAGCCTGAACGGCCAGCCCAGCGCTGTCTTCTCCGTGACGTTGCAGAACCTCGCGCCCTCTTTCTTCGCCTGGTCCCCCGCGACTGCGGACGCGGGAAAGTATCTTATCGCGCAGCATGCCGATTACAGCAACATCGGTAAAGTCGGTCTGTTTCCCGGGACCCCGGCCAGCTTCACCACGCCTGCAAAGCCAGGCGAAACCATCCTGCTCTACGGGACCGGCTTCGGTCCCACCAGTCCGCCGATCGCCGCCGGGATCGAGACCGATAAGGTCTACAATCTCAGCCCGACGCCCACCGCTACGCTCGGCAGTATAGCTGCCACAGTGGCTTTCGCCGGTTTAATCCCGCCTGAGTCCGAGGTGTACCAGTTCGATATCGTGGTGCCCGCGTCGGCTCCCGCCGGAGATCTGCCGCTGGTGGTGAACGTAAATGGCACCCTTTCCTATTTGGGGCTGATCACAGTGCACCAGTAAAGATATATATTCTTGCGCGGCAGATTCTATAGAAAGTTCCCTCGGGCCTGCCGATAAGGTAAGGGTCAGGGACTATGGGCCCCCGTCGCCATTACCGATATCTCTTTCTGGGCTGCATCGCCACGTTTTTCGCAGCGTCGGTATCGTATGCTGACCTGACCACTGCGTCAACGGCGCCTCTTTATACAGCGGCCAGCGTGGTGCAAGCCGCTTCCCAGACAGCCGGCGCGCTTGCGCCCAACACCCTCGCCACCATTTACGGGACGAATCTCTCCTGGACAACACACGCCTTAACCGCCGCCGACCTCACCTCCGGTACTCTGCCAACCTCTCTCGACGGAGTCACGGTCTACATGGGAAATATTCTATGCAGCCTGTTTTTTGTCTCGCCCGGGCAGATCAATTTTCTGATTCCCTATGAGATCGTGGCGCAGAATGTCTCCCTGTACATCGTGCGGCAGGGCGTTGCCGGTCCCGTGGTGAATCTTCGGTTTGCCGTTGGCGCCCCCGGGTTTTTTCAGTGGAACGGAAGCTTCGCGCTTGCCCAGCATGCCGATGGCAGGCTGATCACGGCTTCGGCGCCAGCGCAACCCGGAGAAGTCATCGTTCTTTACGCGACGGGACTGGGGCGAACGTCGCCCGACCTTTCCTCCGGCCATGTGGCTTCGGGAGCGATCAACATTCTATACCTGTCTCAGTTGCAGGTCCTGCTGGATGGAGTGCCACGCCCTGCCTCCAGCATTTACTACGCGGGCGTCACGCCGGGCTTCGCCGGGCTCTATCAGATCAACCTGATGCTGCCGTCCGCGATGAATGCGAATCCGGCAATTCAGGTGACGATGGGGTCCCAGTCCAGTCCGGCTTCAGTCTTCTTATATGCGCAATGATTTCGAGGCCCTGCGATTTTTCAATCCAATTCAGCGATCTACAATAGAGGTTGTCATGAATGCCCCGATTCGCTGTGTTTCGGCCCTCTGCGTTTCAGTATTGATTGTTTCGGGCTCGGCAGCGTTCGCCCAGGGCACAGGCAGGGATGTTGCCGTAAGCAGCGAACCGCCCGTGGCTTATACAGTTCAGACGGGTACCCGCATACCGCTCGGTCTGATCAACAGTGTCAGCACAAAACACTCGGCGGCAGGCGACCGCATCTACCTCGAAACCGTTTTTCCGATCGTGATCGACAGCCACATCGTGATTCCGCCGGGTAGTTACGTAACGGGAACGGTTACCGAAGTTAAAAGACCGGGCCGGGTAAGAGGCCGAGGCGAACTTTACGTCCGCTTCGATTCGATCACCCTGCCGAATGGAGTAACCCGCGATTTCCGTTCCAGACTCGGTTCGATCGACGCGCGCAGCGACGAACGGCTTGACAGGAAGGAAGGCCAGATCCAGAGCGATTCCAACAAAGGCGGGGATGCACGCACCGTGGGCGAGGGCGCGGCAAGCGGCGCAGGGATCGGAGCGATAG
>JALYHT010000055.1 GCA_030776225.1 Acidobacteriota bacterium
TCCATCTCCCGAACGTCGCTCAAATGGGGCATTCCGCTCGAAGGCAAACACGTGGCCTACGTCTGGTTCGACGCGCTGATCGGCTACATCAGCGCGGTGAAGAAAACCGAACTCTGGCCGGCGGACCTGCACCTGATCGGCAAAGAGATTCTGCGCTTCCACGCCGTCTTCTGGCCCGCTTTCCTCATGGCGGGGGACGTCCCGCTCCCGAAGCGCATTTTCGCCCACGGATGGCTGCTCTTCGAGAACGACAAGATGAGCAAATCGCGCGGCAATATCGTGCGCGCCGAGCCCATTCGCCAGGTGATGGGCCTCGAAGCGCTGCGCTATTTCCTGTTTCGCGAAGTGGTCTTCGGGCAGGATGGCAGCTTCAGCTTCGATGCGCTGGTCGGCCGCTATAACGCCGAACTGGCCAACGGCCTTGGCAATCTGGCCAGCCGTACGCTGACCATGATTAAGCAGTATCGCGACGGCGTGATTCCAACTCCCTCCGGTTCCCCCGAACTCGCGGACGCGGCCCGCGGCGCGATCGATATCGCCACCCGCGCCTTCGACGCATTCGAGTTCTCGCGCGGCCTCGAAGCCGTGTGGTCCATGCTCTCCGGCGTGGACAAATTCATCGTCGAACAATCGCCCTGGAAGCTCGCGAAATCCACCGGGCCCGGCGCGGCGCAACAGCTCGACAACGCTCTCTACGCTTCCGCGGAAACGCTGCGCATCGGCGTCGCGCTCCTGCATCCCGTGCTGCCCGAATCCACCGCCAACATCTGGGCACAGCTCGGCATGACGACGCCCATCGAGAACCTCGAAATCGCGAAGCTCGCGTGGGGCCAGCTTGCGCCCGGCCAGAACATCGGGATGATCGCGCCCGTGTTTCCGCGCATCGAAGCGAAGAGCGCGATTGACCGTATGCGCGTTCTTGAAGAAGAGGAAACGGTGCGCCAGGCAAAGCTGCTCGGCAAGCCTGTGGGAGCCAAAGACGCTGAACCCGCGGGCGGGGTCGAGCCGCCCTCCCCGAAAATCGATTTTGAAGATTTCAGCAAGGTGGATCTCCGCGTGGGCCAGGTCCTTTCCGCCGAGCGCGTCAAAGGCGCCGACAAACTGCTGCACCTGAAAGTGGATATAGCGGAGCCCGAGCCCCGTACCATCGTGGCCGGTATTGCGACCGTCTATGAACCCGAGAAAATCGTCGGCCGCAAAGTCGTCATCGTTGCCAACCTGCATCCCCGAAAACTGCGCGGCATCGAGTCGAACGGCATGATCGTCGCCGCCTCGCTCGAAGGCGGGAAGCCGATGCTCGCCGGCTTTCTGGAAGACGTACCGATTGGCGCGCGTCTGAAGTAGAATGCTGGTCGATTCCCACTGCCATCTCGACGACAAACGTTTCGCCGACGATCTGGATGCCGTTCTCGACCGCGCGACCGAAGCCGGCGTTACCCGCATCCTGACGATAGGCACAGGCGACGGTCCGCCTGAGCTTGACCGCGCCGTGCGCCTGGCCGAGCGTTACCCGCAGGTCTCCGCCTCGATCGGCGTCCACCCGCACGACGCTTTGAAAGTCACCGCGCAGACCTACGACGATCTGCGCGCGCTCGCCGCCCATCCGAAAGTCATCGCTTTCGGCGAAATCGGCCTCGATTATCATTACGACTTTTCGCCGCGCGAAGTCCAGCGCGAGGTATTTGTCGAGCAGCTCAAACTGGCGCGCTCTCTGGAACTTCCAATCGCGATCCACACCCGCGAGGCATGGGGCGACACCATGTCGCTGCTGCGCGAACACTGGAACGGCCCTGCGATCGTGCATTGTTTCACGGGCGACTCCGCCCAGGCCCGGCAGGCTCTGGCCATGGGTTTCCACCTCAGCTATGGCGGAGTACTGACGTTCAAAACCGCCGAACACGTTCGCGAGTCCGCCCGCATCACTCCGGATGACAGGCTTCTGATCGAGACGGACGCGCCCTACCTCGCGCCCATCCCATACCGCGGAAAACGCAATGAGCCGTCCATGATGGTGGAAACTCTGCGCAAACTGGCCGAGGTCCGCGGCTCGACTCCCGAAGCCATCGCCGCCCTGACCGCGGCCAACTTCGAGCGGATCTGTTTGCGCCCGCCAAATGCGAACCGTTACACTGAGATTTCCGATGAAAACTGAACGGGTAGGGCAACCGCTCACCGCGCGCGAAATCTTCGATCTGGTCCGCGAAGATCTCGAATGCGTTGAGACAGCCATCAACTCCGACTCACTGGCCTCAGTGGAAACTGTGACCGCCATCGGACGTTATCTCCAGCAGAGCGGGGGCAAACGCCTCCGCCCCGCGCTTCTGCTTCTGTGTGCCAGGTTTTCCGGGGGCGGCGAGACAGAGAGCCGCCGGAAAACGGCCGTTCAGCTTGGCGCGGTTGTAGAGATGATTCACGCCGCCACTCTGGTTCACGATGATGTGATCGATGTCGCGCAAACCCGCCGCGGACGCCCTTCCGCCAACATGCAGTGGGGCAACCACACCTGCGTGCTCGCCGGCGACTGGCTCTACATGCAGGCTTTTCAGGTGGCCCTGCGCGAGCGCAACTTCCACATCCTCGATCTTTTGATCAGCCTCACCCAGATGATGGTGGAAGGCGAACTCATCCAGCTGGACCGCATCGGCCGCATCGATATCACCGAAGCCGACTGCATGGAAGTCGCCGATCGTAAAACCGCGTGCCTGTTCTCTGCCTGCGCCAAACTCGGCGCGGTGTCGGCGGGCGCAGACACGGCGGCCGAAGAGAAGCTGGGCGAGTTCGCCTGGAATCTGGGGATGGCGTTTCAACTGATTGACGACCTGCTCGATTTCACCTCACGCGAACAAACGCTCGGCAAACCCGTGGGTGGAGATCTGAAGGAGGGGAAGGTCACGCTGCCGCTCGTCTATGCCCTCGAAAACGCGACCGCGGAGGAGCGCCGCAAGGTGGAATTGGTGCTCGACGACCGAACCTACGATTCCACGTCTTTCTCCGACATCTACGCGATGGTCGAATCGCGCGGCGGCATCCAGCGCACCCGGGAACGCGCCCAGCAGTTCACCGATCGCGCGCGTCAGCTGGTAGCCGAATTCCCCGACAGCCCGTACCAGCGCGCCCTCTGCATGCTGACGGATTTAGTCACCGAACGCGACCGCTGAGTCAACGCTGTCAGCGGCGATGAAACATTTTCCGTTTCATGTCCGGCCAGAACTCATCCCACGTATTCCCGGCCATTTTGACCAGAATTCCCAGCCCGGTCCGCTCAATGGCGTGCGATGTATCCGCCTCGCTGTGCTCGCGCCACGTGTTCGATAGAAAATTGTTGCCGGTTACCGCGATATAACGCGCATAGGCCGGCCGCAGGGAGCCGTCTTTGTTCTGCGCGATAAACGTCCATTTCACCACGTGTCCGATCCGTCGTCCGAACGGTCTCGTCGTCCCGTCGCGATAGTATCGGGGGTCCTCTCCCCACAGCGCTCCCAGACCCGCTTCGATGGCATTACCTGTCGAAATCCCTGTCATGCGCATTCCATACCGTTTGCCGAAGCCTTCCCAGTGCGTTCCGTATTCCGTCGGCCGGTCGAGCTCTGTGCCGAATCCCGCGCTGACCAATCCCCCAGTCAGGGAGGTAGGTCCGACGGTGCTGTTCACAAACCAGTGAAAGCGTTCCGCGGGAGTGATGGGCTCTGGATTCGTAGTGGGACGAGAATCGGACTGCGGGGCGAGGTGCCCAGCCGGTTGAATATCCTGCCCCCATGCCGGACCCAGCGCAACAAGACAAAAAATACCGCGAAACAGTCTCACAACGTGCGGTCATGCAAGCGTAAGGCCGTTCCTGCTTCCGCGCGTTAACATGAGAAGTTGCTTCATCATCTGACCGACGCCCTTGTCGCCTGGGGGCCTGCCGGAATTCTTCTGCTTTCGATTCTCGATTCCTCGGGTATTCCCGTGGCCGGCGTCTTCGATGCCTTGTTAATTCTCATCGCAGTCGAGCGTCCCGCCGTAGCGTGG
>JALYHT010000056.1 GCA_030776225.1 Acidobacteriota bacterium
GAACATATTCGAAAACGGAGTGGGGTTTTCAAAAGGGTGGGCGGAATTTGCGTTGAAAAAGCCGCCGCCATTGGTCCCCAGCATCTTAATAGCTTCCTGCGAGGCGACCGGCCCCTGCGCGATGGTCTGTTTCGCTCCTTCGAGCGTTGTGGCAACCGTGTACGGGTGCAGGTTCTGAATAACGCCCTGGGAGCATAAGACGAGCGCTGCGACGATGGAAAGCGGCATCAGTACATAGAGAGTGGTTCTGGTCATGTCGGCCCAGAAGTTGCCGATCGTCTGCACGGATTGCCTCGCAAAACCGCGCACCAGCGCGATCGCAATGGCCAGGCCCGCGGCCGCCGAGGCGAAGTTATGGACCGTCAGTCCAGCCATCTGCACGAAATAACTCAGCGTCGTTTCCGGCACGTAACTCTGCCAGTTCGTATTTGTCGTGAAACTGACGGCGGTATTGAAACCAAGATCCGGACTCACGTTACCGGCTCCGTATGCCTGTGGGTTGAAGGGAAACCAGATCTGGAGCCGCTGGATTACGTACAGAAGGATGGCACTGAACGCGCTGAACGCCAGCAGCGAGCCGGCGTAGCGCGTCCAGTGTTGCTCCCCGGGCTGGCCCTCGTCATTTACCGGAACCCCGCAGATTCGGTAAATAAGGCGCTCCACCGGCCCGAGAATCGGCGTCAGGAAGTTTCTTCGGCCTTCGATCACATTAGCGATAAACGAGCCCAGCGGCTTCGTACACGCGAGGATCAGAAGAAAGAAAATTGCGATTTGTATCCAGCCATTGGCGGTCATATCAGAACTTCTCCGGTCTTAAAAGCGCATACAGCAGGTACACGCCGAGCGCAAGCGAAATCATGCCGGCTGCCAGGTATTCCATTGGTTTCTCCTTAAAATTTGGCGGGTCGGAACCGGGTGGTCAGAGCCGGTCACAGGCGCGGACCATCATCCATGCCACCGCAAAAAACACGATAATCGTCAGACAATAAATAACGTCAGGCATTTTCAACCTCTATCAGGACAACCTTGTGCCCGGCCTTTCGCAGTCGCTCCGCCGTACGCTGGACTGTGGTTTTCCAGGGGCGCTTTCGCGTCGCCAGGATTATCAGCGATTCAGGCGTCAGGACGCCTGCGAGGCCGGCTTCGAGTTCTCGGGCGAGTCTGATCTCACGGACGACCGGAAGCACGGAGTGAAACTGCGCCAGCTGGGTCTTCATAAAATCGATGTGAACGGGAGACTGGCTCAACTCCATCGGAAATGGAACCAGTTGTACCCTGACGATGCGCAGGGTGGCATTGAGCCCGGCGCCCATCCTGTCGGCCGCGGCTACAGCTTGCCGCGTCAGGACGGGAGTGGTGTAGGGAACAACCAGATCCAGTTCGGACTCATGCGCCGGGGCTGCGGAGTGGCGAATCACTCCGAACCCGGATGCTGTTTGCCGTTCCAATGAGCAACCTCCCAACTGAAGGGTAGGTTTGAACCCGTTAAAAGTTCATAAGAACCGTATCAGGAGTTTATGGGCGGGTTTTCCGGAAAAACGAAACGATAGCCGACCCACGGTTCTGTCAGCAGATATCTGGGTCGGGATGGCGCCGCTTCGATCTTCTTGCGGAGCTGATTGACAACCACGCGAAGATATTCGACTTCATCTCCATAGTCCGGACCCCACACGGTTTGCAGGAGCTTGCGGTGTGGAATGGCCCGATTGGGATGATCCACCAGCATCTTCAGCAGATCGAACTCTTTCGGGGTCAGGCGGATGGTCACGCCATTGCGAATGACACGTCGCGCATCGAAGTCGATTTCAAGCCCGGCATCGATGAACGTGTGGGGTGCCGCGTCCGTCGATGCAGGCATGCGCCGCATGGCCGCCCGAATGCGCGCCAGCAGTTCCTGTATCCCGAACGGCTTCGTCACATAATCGTCCGCGCCCGCATCGAGCGCTTCCACTTTATCGCGCTCCGTATTGCGAACCGAGAGTACGATGATCGGGGTATCCGAGTTTTCGCGGATCGCTCTGCAGGTTTCGAGACCCCCGATACCCGGCATATTGAGATCCAGCAGAATCAGGTCGGCGGCTTCGCGCCGGAGCACTTCAAGCGCTTCCTCGCCGGTTTTTGCTTCCATCACCGAGTAGCCCAGATCGGTCAGGGTAGCTTTCATGGCTCGCCGCAGTTGTGGCTCGTCGTCGACCACCAGTACGGTTGCGGTGTTCATTTCTCAACAACGCTCAAAGGCAGTGTGATGACGATGCTGGCGCCGCCACCCTGCCGTCTTTCCGCCCTGATCCTTCCACTGTGCGCTTCGATAATACCTTTGGCGATGGATAGACCCATGCCTGTGCCGTCAGTCGTATTACCCGCGCCACGCCTGCCCCGATAGAACTTCTCGAACACTTTTTCAATCTCATCGGCGCCAATCCCCGGTCCCCGATCCATTACGGAAAGCGTAGCGTGATTTTCGAGTTTTCGTCCCTTTATTTCGATGGGCGCTCCGGGGGGCGAGTACTTTCGCGCGTTTTCCAGCAACTGAAGCAAGGCGCGCCTCACCAGTCCCGCGTCGGCATCGAGATGCAGATCCTGAGGGATATCGATTGAATAGCGGCCCGTATTCTCATCTCTTGTTTCCTCTACCGCGTTGCGCGCCAGATCGAAGGCATTGACGCTCTCTCGCCGCAGATGCAGTTCCTGCGATTCGATCCGCGCCAGTTCAATCGCTTCCCCGATCGAACGCTGCAGACGCTCCGATTCCTGATCGATGATGCTCAGCAACTCCTGCCTGACCTCTTCCGTTCGCGGGGGAATCGCGATCAGGCGCGTTACGCAGGTTCGAATAGCGGTCAGAGGCGTTTTCAGATCGTGAGCGAGTCCATCGAGCAGAGACGACTTGAATTCTTCGTTACGCTTGGCCAGTTCCGCGGCGGCGGCGCGATTCAGGGCGCGTACTCTTTCATAATTGATGGCGAGCAGACTGGCGATTGAATCCTGCGTGGCCTCGCTCAGGCGCGCCCCCTGCAGCGCAAGGCTGCCCACCAGCAACGTGCCCAGCCGAACCGGGATCACTGTAAAGTCGCTGCCTCGCACTGCCTCTCCTGTTTCCGCAACTCTCGCCAGATCCGCCTGGGAAATGCCGGAATCGTCGATGGAACCGTAAATCTGATTTCCGGCGATGTCGAAAAACGCAATGTGCCGCAGTTTTAGAATCTGCCCGGTCTTTGCGACGGAAACGCGCACCGCATCCCGCGCTTCATCCATCAGCATCGCGCGGCTCAGTTCGTAAAGGGCGGTGACTTCATTGCGCCCCGCCACCGCTTCTTCGGCGCGGCGTCGCGCTTTTGTCGAGAGCTGGCTTACCGTAAACGCGGTCACCAGGAAAGCAAACAGCGCCACCCAGTTTTCCGGATCGGCGATGGTGAAAGTCTTCACCGGCGGGAGAAAGAAAAAGTTAAAGGCGAGAACGGAAATAAGGGAAGTAAAGATCGCTTCCGCCAGACCCCACTTTGTCGCCGCCCATAAGACGAGCAGCAGCATGAAAAGCGCCACCGTAGTGGCGTTGACCGGCAGCATCAGGTAACAGACCGTCACCAGCGCGCCCACGGCGCCGGCGCACAATCCACAGCGTTTCAGTGCCGCCACCCGGCTCTCCATTCCTTTGAGGTT
>JALYHT010000057.1 GCA_030776225.1 Acidobacteriota bacterium
GAACAATGGAGCCTCGGCCGGTAAATACTGGAATCCTGGATATATCAACGCGGGCGTCAACGTGAATTACCGCGTAAAGAACAATCTGACCGCCTACGTCAACCTCCGCAATGCGCTCAACCGGCACTACGAGGAGATCTACGGCTTCCCCGCGCCGCTGCTCAATGTGGTGGCGGGCGTCAAGTGGAGTCTGGCGCGTGCCCGATAGTTCCGATCTGCGCTTTGAATCACCCAGACTTGCCATCAACCGCGTCTACACGCGGCGCGGCGACACCGGCGAGACCGCTCTCGCCGGTGGCCAGCGGCTGCCCAAAAACGATCTCCGCATTGAAGCTTATGGCGCCGTGGACGAGCTGAACAGCTTCATCGGTCTCGCCCGCGAATCGGCCCGCGAGCTTCCCGATCTCGACCGCATTCTGCTGCGCATCCAGCACGAGCTCTTCAACCTGGGTTCGCTGCTTGCCACCCTGCCGGAAGACGTGCATCCCAAACAGGCGCGCATCACCGCCGCCGAAAGCGAACGGCTGGAGCGTGAGATTGATCGCATGAACGAAGGTCTGCCCCCGCTGCGTTCCTTCGTGCTGCCGGGCGGTTCACGCCTGAACGCCGAGCTGCACATGTGCCGCACCGTATGCCGGCGCGTGGAACGGATCTGCGTCTCGCTTGCAGCTACCACCAAACTCGACGAAGCGATTCTCACGTACCTCAACCGGCTCAGCGACGCTCTGTTTGTGTGGAGCCGCTGGGCCAGCCATCAGCTCGGCATTCCCGAAACTTTATGGGAACCCAATCATGGCTGACACAACAGGAGCTAACATAGGAGAACGGAATTTATGCACACCCAGACACAATCGCGACCTCTGACTTTTGGACTCACGCTGCTCAGTGCTCTGGGTCGTGTGATTCCCCATGCGCCCAACGTGACGCCTCTCGGCGGCTCCTGTCTCTTCGCGGGCTCGCGCATCGCCGGAATCTGGGCTTATCTTCTGCCCCTGGCCGTGATGATCGCAACCGATCCCATCGTGGGACATGCGGGCGGAGCGGCTGGCGGCTACACCTGGGGCTCCCCCCTGATCTATGCGTCGTTAATGCTGAACGTGTGGATCGGCCGGATGATGCTCCGTAAGGTCAGCGCCGTTCGTGTGGGCGCCGCCGCATTCCTTTGCAGCCTGCAGTTCTTCGTTCTGGCCGATCTTGCCGTGTGGCTCGGCGCTGTCGCGCGCCACAACCCCATTTACGCGGCCAGCCTGAATGGTCTTCTGACCTGCTACATAGAGGCCCTGCCGTTCTGGGGTCGCACGCTTGCCGGCGATCTTTTTTACGCAGGCGCCATCTTCGGCCTCTACGCTCTGCTCAGCCGTCGCGCTGAGACACAGCGTAGCGCCGGGTCTCAAGCTCTTACAGTTGGATAATATTACTCACTCGCTCGTCGGGCTGTTTCTGGCGCGAGCGGGTTTCAGGCGCTTCACGCCGCGCGCCGCCGCCATCATGATGGTGGCGGCTAATGCGCCCGACTTCGACGTGGTGTCCTGGTTCGGCGGCTCCGAAAGTTATATCCACTGGCATCGCAACATTACGCATTCCCTGCTCGCGCTGCCCCTGATGGCGCTTCTCTCGGTCGTGATCGTGCGCTGGGCCGGGCGCAGGCAGGTCAGGTGGTTCCCCGCATTTTTGATCGCCTCGGTTGCCGTAGCATCCCACCTCATTCTCGATCTCACCAACGTCTACGGTGTGCGGCTGCTGCTGCCTTTCTCCGGCCATTGGTTCCACTGGGATGTAACGCCGGTAGTCGATCTCATCATCTGGGCCATCCTGCTCCCCGCCCTTGCGGCGCCGGCGCTCGGGCGGCTTGTAAGCTCGGAAATCGGGGAGCGCAGGCGGGAAACCGGCGGCGGCTGGGCCATTTTCGCATTGCTCCTGCTCGGTATTTACGATTACGGCCGCGGCATTCTGCACGACCGCGCCGCTGCCGTCATGGCTTCGCGCGTCTATCGCGGGCTGTCGCCGCGGCGCGCGGGTGCATTTCCCCAGGCCAACCCGCTCACCTGGAACGGCATCGCCGAACTCAGCGACGCCTATGTCATCGCCCCCATTGATTTTCGACACGCTGCCCACCCCGCCGCGGGCCTTACGTTTTACAAAGCGGAGCGCACGCCAGCCATAGAGGCGGCCCTCGCAACGCAGCCCTTCCAGACTTTTCTGCAATTCGTTCAGTACCCCATCTGGGTCAGCGGACCCGCGCCCGACGTCGGGCACGATACCCAGGTAAGCCTGATCGATCTGCGGTTCGGAACTCCCGCGCAACCTGGTTTTGCGGCCGTCGCTCGCATAGACGGGAGAAACCGGGCTGTGGAATCGAACTTCAACCTTAGCCTGGGCCACGCCCGGCCACGATGAAAAAACGCGTCCAGCCCGGCGGCCGCGTTGCCCCTGCAAGTTTGGAATGCGGCCTCTCGGGCCGGCCCCGCTGCCGCTGGTGCGCCACAGAAGTGCCGCAAGGCCGCCGTACTTTCTGTTCGGAAACCTGCGTTCACCAGTGGAAGCTGCGCACCAATCCGGGCTATCTGCGCGAACAAGTATTTGCGCGCGACAAGGGGCTATGCGCGCAGTGCGGCGCCGATACGGTTACGCTCAGGCGCGATCTGCGCAAGCTCGATTTCGCCGCGCGCCGCTGTTTTCTGAAACTATGGAAGTTGCGCGAAGGCAGCCGGAAGTCTCTGTGGGACGCCGATCACATTGTGCCTGTGGCAGAGGGTGGCGGCCAATGCGATCTGACCAATATGCGTACGCTTTGCCTGCTCTGCCACCGGGCGGCTACCGCGTCGCTGCGCGAACGCTTGAGGAATGCCGCAAAACAAGCTTTAATTATTTCTTGAAAAGGCGGTCAAACGCGTCCCGCGCATCGCTGGCGTTGCGGGGCGGGGGCGTGTTCAAACCCTGCGCCGCTACTCGCATCCCGCCATTCGAGGGCTGCGATGAGCCCTCGCGCGTTACCGTCACGCGCGGCGAGAAAAGCGCGCATTCATTCGCCTGATCCTTGAGCGGGATGCGCAGCGGCACAGGTTTCATGCACTGGAAGCGTGTCGATGGCTCGAAATGCGAACACTGTTTGCAACAGTGCAGCTGCGTCGCGCACTTCGGGCAGGTCCCGTTGTACGACGTGCCGGCGGGAAGCGCGGTCGAACAGTTGTAACAGCGCGAAGCTGCCACGGCCTGCACCAGCCGGGGCAGACGCGGACCCGTAACGTCCAGCGGCGGGCGCGGCCCTGCGGGCTTCGGGCGCATTGCGCCATTTCCACTGCTGTTACTGTTTCCGGTACGTCGTTCGGATGAAGAGCTGTCAAAGTACCCGTGTTGGCGGTACTTGCGATCGGAGTCCATTCGGATCTAAAACCCCAGAGTGAATTTAAATGCGGCCAGCTTATAAGCCTGGGAATTGCCGGGGGTGAGTCCTCGGGCCGTACATATTTGGTTTTGCTAAGGAGAATGCGGCGCCGGGACAACGAAAAGCGAACAAAAATGCTTCCGCCCTATCCACCCGCTTAACTGACTTCAAATCTCGCCCGGTAGTTACATCTCATTCTTACCACGGAATGTTTCGCCTGTATAGCTGACTTTTGTCCGTTTTCCCGAAAGCCATGCATTTTTTAGGCAAATGTGGGTTTCGACCCGAATTCCACGCCTTTGAACGAGCTTACTTCACATAAATAGTTGCGCCCGGATCGCTCGTCGCGCCCGATGCATCCGTTACCACAATTGAAGCCGCGCCCGTCGTGCTGTTTGCCGGAACCAGCAGGTCCCACTGCGCCAGCCCCACGGTTCCGGGCGTCCAGCCTCCGAAATACGCCGCGCCTGCCGCCGCGCCCCCGATCGTGTACGTGTAATTGCCTGTGAAGCCTGCCGGAAACCCGCGCGCCCCCTGACCGGTTACGACGGGATAGCTCACCTTGCCGACGCCCGTTCCGTAAACCTCCACGTATGTTCCCCGCGGCGCGGGGTTCTGCGCCGTATTCAGCGTGTGGTCCACCAGATTGAACGCAATCACCGCTTCGCCGCTTAACTTGAAGAACTCAGGCTGCACCGGAATCACAGGAACCGATACGACCGCACTGTAGCTGCCCAGATAATTCACAACCACTTTCGTGGAACTCTTGCCCGCTACTTCGAACGGCGCCTGTATATTCAGTTGATTTCCCCAGCTCAGAAACATCGGCGCGGGCACGCCATCGAAAGTCACGCTCACTCCCGCCAGCGTCGTCGGAAGGTTTCCGTAAGCATCGTAGGGCCCGTTGATGACATAGCTCGCCGGGCCCAGGTTGGGCGCGCCCGGGATGTCGTAAATTGTATAAATACCCCCCGGCGAAACCCCGTTCTTAATACCCACATAAGCAGCCGCGCTTACCACTCCCGCCGCTGTGAACGTGGGTGTCGGAGGCACGATGATGAGCGCCCCTGAGAAAGAAATGCTGCCCGCGCTCGTTGTGGCCGTGAAGCTGGCCAGGGATGGCGCAGTGGCCGTCGCCACGTCAAGGGTGATGCGAAGGTCGCTGAATCCGTTGAAGGTGTTCGTGGCGTCCAGGCGAACCGAGCCGGGGCGGATAGAAATTCCCTTGCCGTAAACTTTGAAGTTCGAATCGTTCAGCGAGGCATTGAACCCCGTTCCCGCCAGGATCAGGTCTACCGACTGACCCGAAGGCACGCTGACCGGGCCCCCTCTGTAACCGGACGTTGGAGAAGCATTAACAGAGGTCACCGCGACCACCGGCGTGGCGAGACTGGCCGCTCCCGCGACAACTGCGATATTGGCGATCACCGTGGAATTTGCCGCCACGTTCAAAGTTCCCGGGTAAAGAGTCATCTGGAACTGCGTTGCGGCCGCGAGCGCGGCCTGATCGGCAGTCAGGTAAATGTTGATGGGCAGAATGCCGTTCAGCGGCTCGGCATACACCTGGTAGTTGCCCGCCGGCGCCTGAAACGAATAAGCCCCCGAGGCGTTGGTGGCACCCCCAATGGTCACGCCGGTTGCGGAGTCGATTGCCGTCAGCAACGCATAAGGCACGCCCCCCCCACCCGCTGTCGTGACCGTTCCGGAGATCGTACCGTACTGAACTCCGCCGGATGCCGGAGGGTAAGCGCTGTTCACAAACGCCAGATCGTCCGTGGTCAGGAATCGCGAAATGGGTGCCTGGTACATCATTGAGCCCAGCAGACCCGAGTGGTTGGCGCCCAGCGCGTGCCCCAACTCATGGAGCATCACCGATTGAAGATCGTATGCGGTCGAGCCGTCCGTCGAAAAAGAGTATGCGGGATTCAGAATGATATCGGAATCGACAATGCCGCCCTTCGCCACGTTCGTTCCCTTATAAAGGCCATTCGAATTCAGATGCAGATTCACTGTGATGGCCAGCGCGCCGCCGACGTAACTCAGATCGGAAGCGGTGGACCCGATGGCAACCACCATCTTGCTGTCGCTCGAATCTATGGCTGCGTCCGTCGTCCCGAGCGGCAGGAACGTCACGTTGGCGGTGGTCACCGCATTCCACGTGGCGAGCGCGTTGCGAATCGCAGCCACAGGGTTGCTGCCCCCGCTGATGACCGTAACGGATTTTCCCGACGCGCTGCTCTGCGCGCCCGCGATTACGCCGCTGTTCACCAAAAAAGGAATCGCGGTGTTGTCGGTCCTGGATAAGGGTACGGGGGAGAGATCGCCCGCCGCGTCTGTGGTCTGACGAATATACCCGAAAGACCCTGTACTCAGGATGAGGGCGAAAAACGCAGCGCCTCTTAAAGATCGCATCATTTGGATGTCCCCCCCGCAATCGCCATACGGGCCGCCACGCGCAGCTTCAAATCGCTGACGCCGATGCCCTCAAGCGCCGTCAGCGGCGTGCCGCGGAGCAGGCTGCTTTTCCGGTCCGGTCCGATCGTTTCGATGCCCCGCGCGCTCGACGCATGCAGATGCCCGGTCTTGTCTACGGCGAATTTACCCTGGTTCCAGCCGGTAGTACGCAGGTAACCGTTGGGCATGCGTTGCAGAAAAACCGCGACCTGCTCCCCCGTCGCATAGCTCACTACCCCGGAAACCGAAATGGCCACGTCGCCCACCACTCCCCCCGGCTCGCTCACCACCACCGTCGCCCCCGGCGCGCCCTTGGGCGCGCTGTCGACCGCGATCTCGTAGTGCGTCCAGATATATTTATGTTCGCTGTCCCAATCGGACCAGACGCGCGTCACCTGCCCGTGAACCACCACTTCGGAGCGATCCGTCAACTCTTCGAAATTCAGGGCGGACACCGTAGTGGCGCCAAGCTGCGCCAGCGACAGAAGTGATGTAAATAACAGCTGTTTGAAAATCCGTATCCCCATTATGTTGATTATGCCACAACTGTAGGGGATATAGACTTAATTCGTTAGTAAGAGCCAATACTTTATTTGATCGCCGCCGCATAGACGCCGCCCTCTCCGCAAACGCAAAGCGAATGATCCCAAAATGCCATGATCCGCGTCGTCTCTCTCCTTGGCATCGCATCGCACACTATTGCTGGTAAGGAATGCACACCTGTCTGCCCAAACGCCGGACGCGCCTACCAATCCACCTCGCGGGATGTAAGCCTCTCCCGCTGGACAATTCGCCGTTTGCGCGTAAAAACAGTCCGCTCGCGCACTGGTTCTGAGAAATCCTGTGCCCCCGAGCTACTCTGATGCTGTTTTGATCTTTCTTCTGATTGCCATCGATCTCGCCGGCAGCTATCTGGGCATCCGGTTCATGCAAATGGAGCGGGTCCGCGGTTGGGCTCTCTCCTTAAGCAGCGGCGTGCTGGCCGCGATAGCCCTGCTTTGGATGCTCCCCGAGATGGGCCGCGTTTCCGGACTCCCCAATGCCTGCTCGTTCCTGTTCATTGGACTGGCGGTGCTGTTCGCGATTGACCGTTTCGTTTATCCGGTTTGCCCCTGCTGCACTCATCTCAGCCGAAAGCCGTCCGCAGGCGGCGAGCTGCAAAGGATGACATGGCCGATGTTGGCGGGGATCTGCATTCATAACGTCTTCGACGGCTGGACCACAGCGGTCGCCGTGGAAGCCAGAGGGGCCACCGGCGCCGGGCTTCTCGCGGGCACTCTCATCCATAAGCTCCCGGAAAGCCTGATTCTGGGAGTCCTCCTGCGCTCGGCCACAAGAAGGTCCTCACGCGCGTTTTTCATGGCGGTGTTCGCGAGTTTTTTTCTGCTGGTTGGTGGAATCGCGCGGAATTTCGCGCTGCCGTTTCAAAGCGGAGCCCTGCTGATGGTCTCGCTCGCAATAGCCGCCGCCAGCTTCCTGTTTATCGGCGTCCACACATTTCGGGCCGAATGCTCCCGCACCGGCGCTCGACCTGCGATGATCTTCTTGCTCGCGGGCTTCGGCTGCGCCGCCGCATTGCAGGGAATCGTTCAGTGGTAATTCCAATGACCTGCGACGTAACCGGGATTGTAACGGCGGAGTCCCCGCCAAAATCCTTTTATCTCACAAGCGAAATCAACAACTTACTGGAGCCGTTCCGTTTTAACCCGCTTGGTAGCTGCTATGTCTGAGCCATGAACAAGCAATACCGCGACATCATCGCGCGCGCCAACGCGCTGCATTCCACCGGACCCCGCACCGAAGAAGGCAAGCAGCGCTCCAGCATGAACGCCTTCAAACACAACCTCTCCGGCAACAACCTGATCCTGAAACCGCAGGAATACGCCTCTTACAAAGAACGCTCCGCCGCCATGCTGGCCGACCTCAAGCCGCAGACCGAGCCCGAACGCCAGATCGCCCAGAAAATCATTGACCTCAACTTCCGCCTGAACCGCATCACGGCCATTGAAAACAACATGCTCAACTTCGACATGTG
>JALYHT010000058.1 GCA_030776225.1 Acidobacteriota bacterium
GACGCCCGCCGTGCAGGAAGCTATCCGGCAGCAACGATGGAAGATCGCGCCTAACCCGCTCGCATCAATCCGCACCGCGGCCCATCAGGAAGCCAAAAGGATGGGACTGACGTAACCTCATTATTTACTTCAAATTTAAACCTGAGCCGCCTCCGATTTACGCGGAAACGTTTTCGATTTTTTAATTTCTTCCATTTGTTGAGCGTGTCTCGAACCGTGTAAGCTCGCAGCCACCAGCCATTGGTAACAATCGAGTTTCCCCAGGAAGGGATGCGGGTGGAAATAGCTTCGCAGATCGCTTTCCGTAGTGGAAGCAAAGTCGATGGTACCTGGCGAGTCGCGACGAAGTCCTCAATCAGATCTTTCGGATGTGTCCACTTGCCGCCGGGAAGAACCGGTTCCGGCGCCTGCAGCCTCACGGATCGATCCAGTACCCCTGCCACCAGCGCTTCGTCGTCCAGGTGCTCTTGTGCCGTCTTTTCGGATGCCGGCGCGCCCTCGGCTATTTTGCCCGTGATAATTCCGATCACGCGCTTTTCGACTATGGTTACGTGCTCGAGGCATTCGCCTGTCGACCAGCGTCCTTCCGCCGGCCTGTAAGACCACTGTTCGGAAGTCAGGCCTTCCACTAACCCGAGCAGCCGATCACGCCCGCTCGTCAATCGATCCAGTACCTGTTGCCGTTCCCGTTCTTTCATCTGGACTCCATATACAAAGACTCCACCATGGGAATTATGACCTGGGGGACCAGATTATGCCATGCTTCGCCCCCCGCGATTCGCCGCCTGACTTCAGAAGATGAAACCTCATCCCAGGAAGCTTCCATCGGCAGCGCGGAAATTGAAGCTGCGTGCCGCGCCGCGGGTGCGTACTCCCCCTGTCGCGCCGCCACGAGAAGTTTATGCTGCCCGAGAAATTCCTCGAAAACGCCCGGTCTTCCGTAGTCCCAGCCGGAGATCCGTTCGGCGGCGTCGCGGCCCAGAGCGAAGGCAACCTTGGTGTCCAGCCCGAAATTTTCGCGCGCTTCGGCAGCCATTTCGGCATAAAGTCCGCCTTCGGAAACCGCCGCCGAGAAACCCGGAGTCTGGCGCACCACAGCCTCCATCATCCGGCAACGCGCCTGAAAGCCGGGGCCTTCGAAATTTTTATGGGGAAGCACGCGCGGCATGACCCAGATCACTTCATCGGCCTGCCGCAGCGCGGCTTTCGCGATAGCGACGTGCGCGAGGGTGGGCGGATTCCAGGCACCGGGGAACAGCACCACATGGGCCGGGTGCGGGGCCTTGCGATATAAAAATTCCAGCGGCAACATCTCAAGTTGTAATACATTGGGCAGCAAAAAGGGATGAAACCGCCATGGGCGCTTCATTTGTATACAGTTCATTTCGTATACAGTGGAAATAACCAATGTTCAGCTGGATATGCCCTCACTGCGGACACGACGTTCCTCCCTCGAAAACAGACTGCCCGTTCTGCGCCGACCGTGAGAAGGAAGCTGCGGCTATCGCGGCCGCCGGGCCACCGCCACCGCAGCCGAACCAGCAGCAAGCGCCGCCTCCGCAATATGCGGCCCAGTATCCACCGCCGCCCCACTACGCGCCGCCCCAGTACGCGCCCCAAAACTATCCGGCCCACCAGCATCCGCAGGGTGCCTGGCCCCCTCCGGAAGCCAAACATGGGCTGCCGACCTGGCTTATGACTCTCGGTGTGGCGCTCGCGCTGCTGCTTGTCGGCGGGGGCATCTGGTACGCGATGCAGCGATCGGGAGGCGGCAGCAATTCCGCCGAAAAAGCGGGTCTCGAAAACCCCGCCAACCCCTCTCGCCAGAAGGTGTCGAACCCTCTGCAGAAATATGTGGAAGTGGTGGGCCTCCGCCTGATTAATGAAAATAAGCGGCCGGTTGCGAAGTTCGTGGTGGTGAACCACTCCGCGACCGAGATCGGCGACCTTGCGGCGAACGTCACCCTGTGGGCCAGCACGTCGCGTTCAGAAGAGGATTCGGTCGGATCATTCAGCTTCAAACTCCCCAGCATCGGCGCTAATAGTTCGAAGGACCTGACAGCGCCGCTGAAAACCAAATTCAAGATGTACGAACTACCCGACTGGCAGAACACCACGGCTGAGATCGAGATTACTTCGTCCGCGCCTTGAGTCGCTGCCAATATCAGTGCCGATCCTCTGCGGTTTGGCTGTGGCTGGTTTCGTGCCTTCTCTGCCCTGCACAGGACCCACGCGCGCTGGTGCAGTGCGCCGTAGCCGCCGACGATCACAGCGACCGCCTGGCCCGCGACTATACCTATAAAATCCGCAATGAAATTTTCGAGTTCGATGGGAAAGGCAAAGCTAAAACCGTCCACTCGACCCTCGACGAAGTCCTGTATATAGGGGGCAGACGGCATTTCGACCCGCTCGAAAAAGATGGCAATCCGATTCCGGAGGCGCAGCAACGCAAGGAGCAGGCCAAACTGGACCGCGCCGCCCGCGAAGCCAGCCGCATGACGGACGCGCAGCGCGCCAAACGCCTGCGGGAATCGGAAAAGGAGCGCGCCAGCCGTCGCGCGGATTTCAAAGACATTCCCGACGCATTCGATTTCGCGCTCGCCGGCGAAGACGAAATCGGCGGCCGTGCCGCGTACAGAATCCGAGCAACTCCGCGACCGGTTTACAGGGGCAAGCTCCACGCCATCCTGAATAATATTGAAGGTACTTTGTGGATCGATAAACGGGATTCCATCTGGGTCAGATTTGAAGCCGACGTTCTTAAGCCTTTCTACGTTGGCTGGTTTCTGGCGCGGGTCGGCCAGGGAACCCACATCTCTTACGAGATGACTCGCCTGGATGACGATCTCTGGGCGCCGGGGCAGATCTCGCTTACAGGCTCTGCCCGCTTCGCACTGCTGAAGAAAGTGAATGTCGCGCAAAAGGTTACGTTCAGCGACTACAGGAAGTTTCAGACGGACTCGCGAATCCTTGCCGGTCCTGGATCGCCCTGACATCCTCCCCACTTGCAAACGCTCACGCCAGTGATATAGTAGTGGTTTCGATGATCCGTTGCTTTGCCAGCTATTTTGGGTACCGATTTTGGAACCCCACCTCATTTTGGGGCTCCATGGCATAGTGGCGTTGGTCTTGTCTGAATTTCAGGATTACCAGCCCACTCGACAGAGTGGGCTTTTTCGTTTCAGGGAAGGTTTTAAATGATTATTTCAATGCGGCCTCATGCAACTCGAGAGGAAGTAGAACATGTCACCGAACGGATTCAGGAATTCGGTTTCAAAGTGCATTCAATTGCAGGCGAGGAAAGAGTTGTGATCGGCGTGGTGGGAGTGGGCGGGGATGTCACGGCCTGTCTCGAATCGCTCGAAGCGACTCCGGGCGTGGAGAAAGCGATGCGCATTTCCGCTCCCTACAAATTCGTGAGCAAAGAGTTCCGCAAAGACCGCACGCTTATCCGTGTCGGCAGCGCTGAAATCGGCGGGGATGAGTTCATCACGATGGCGGGCCCCTGCTCAGTCGAAAGCGAGAAGCAGATTATGGAAACTGCCGAGGCTGTAGCCGCGGCGGGCGCTAAGATCCTGCGCGGCGGCGCATTCAAGCCCCGCACTTCGCCTTACGATTTTCAGGGCATGGAAGAAGAGGGCCTCAAGCTCCTCGCCAAGGCCCGCACTGCCACGGGGCTGGCCGTGATCACCGAAGTGATGAGCGATCGCGACGTGGATCTGGTCGCGCAGTACGCCGATATTATGCAGATCGGCGCGCGCAATATGCAGAACTTCGCGTTGCTGAAGGCTCTCGGACAGTGCGGCCGTCCCGTGCTACTGAAGCGCGGTCTCAGCTCAACCATCAAGGAACTTCTGATGTCCGCCGAATACGTAGTGGCGCATGGCAACCCACAGGTCATGCTGTGCGAACGCGGCATCCGCACGTTCGAAACCGCCACGCGCAACACCTGCGATATTTCCGCCGTTCCCGTGCTGAACGAAATGACTCACTTGCCGGTGATCGTCGACCCGAGCCACGCTACCGGCAAACGCAGTCTGGTCCCGGCGCTGGCGAAAGCAGCCGTCGCTATTGGCGCTGATGGCATGATTGTGGAAGTCCACCCCTGCCCCGAAAAGGCCGTGAGCGATGGGGCGCAGTCCCTTACGATCCAGGGCTTCGGCGAGATGATGCGAAACCTCAGGGGCTACGTTGAACTCTGGAAGCAGGAACGCGTCGCCGATCTGGCATTGGTATAAACCCACGCGCCCGCGCTAAACCGGCAGGGGATTTCTTTCCGCAAACTGCGCCTGATGCCAGTATGGGTACGCCTTCGGCACCCTGCTCGCCGCATCCAGGCGCTCAAGATGCCCGGCCGAGAGATTCCACCCCTGCCCCGCCAGGTTTTGTTTCAGCTGTTCCTCATCGCGCGCGCCGATGATCACCGTCGCCACCGTGGGCCTTTGCAGTAACCAGTTCAGCGCGATCTGCGGCACCGATTTCCCAGTCTCTTTCGCAATCGCATCGATGGCATCCACCACGTTGTACAAATGCTCCTCAGGCGCCTGCGGACCCATTTGTGCAGTCTTATGCAGACGGCTCACCTCCGGCATCGGTTGTCCCCTGCGGATCTTGCCTGTCAGACGCCCCCAGCCGAGCGGACTCCACACCAGCGCACCCACCTTCTGATCCAACCCGAGAGGCATCAACTCCCACTC
>JALYHT010000059.1 GCA_030776225.1 Acidobacteriota bacterium
CGATACGGCTTCGGGCTCGCCTTCGATTTCGATGTTGTCTTCACCCAGCTTCGTCTGGATGTTCAAACCGGATTCGAGCAGACGGATATTTTCGTCGCGCGTGCCGAAAAGGCTTTCAATGCCGCGGCTAACCTGAACTGTGGTTTTCATTTAGTGGAGTGGGTCCTCCTTAGACATACTTTTGAGCGGTACAAACATCAGGCGTGATCGAAAAGGACGGGAAAATCGTTTTGCGGTGGAAGTCGATGCTGCCGCGAGAACGCGGGGAAGGAATATACCATCCGCTGCAATTATAGCAGGCGGCGGCAAAACCACGTTCGATAACTTATCAATTCGCCGCACGCGCCAGCCGGTCCCGTATGCCAGCCCATTCGGGCATGTCGGGCGGCATTTCGATGGAAATCCAGTCGTAGCCTTGTTGATCCAGTTCGTGCAGTACGCGATACAGCCGTTCGGCATAAGCAGCGGGTCCGCCAGGCATTACGCTGAGAGCAAGCGTGAAACCGCGCCCCTGGCTGGGCTGCCCCCCAACGATCACGCGCGTCCGCGGACTGTAGTGGCGCGGATGCTGCCCCGGCGATTCCGCGCCCCCGCCGCATTCGACTGGCCCGATGATTTCCCCGATCTGCCGCTGCGTGATCATCCCCGGCCGCAAAATCCGCGGCGTTGCGCCTGCCAGTGAAATCACCGTGCTCTCGATCCCCACGGCGCACGGCCCGCCATCGAGCACCATATCCACATGCGCGCCAGCCAGCCCTTTCCGCACGTGGTCGGCTGTTGTCGGCGATAGTTCCGTGAATCGGTTGGCGCTCGGCGCGGCAATGGGGATCTGCGCAGCTTCGAGCAGCGCGCGAGCCATAGGGTGCGCGGGCATGCGCAACCCGACGCTCGGCAGCCCGGCGGTAACGGTGTCCGGCACGATTGATTTTTTCGGGACGATGATCGTCAGCGGGCCCGGCCAGAAAGCCTCCGCAAGCCGGCCGGCATTTTCAGGCCATTGACTCGCGAGATCGCGCGCCATTTCCATCGATGCCACGTGTACGATCAGCGGGCTCGAAAGCGGGCGGCCCTTGGCTTCGAAGATCAGGCGGACCGCGTCTTCGCTCAGCGCGTTCGCGCCCAGCCCGTACACAGTCTCCGTGGGAAAAGCCACCAGCCGTCCGGCGCGCAATAAAGCCGCCGCTCTGGTGATCTCGTCCACTTTAATCGGGAAGATCGGCCGCTTCACCTGCGATCTTCCCAGTCTTGCGCCAGACAAGATAAGCGTGAATCAGCGGTTCCAGGTCGCCATCGAGCACGCGGTCCACATCGCCCACCGCAAGCTTCGTCCGGTGGTCTTTGATCATGCGATAAGGCGCCAGAACGTAGCTGCGAATCTGGCTGCCAAAATTAATCTCAAGTTTCGACGCCTCAGTCTTGCGGGTCTCTTCGCGTTTCTTTTCGAGTTCGAATTCATAGAGACGCGCGCGCAGCTGCTTCATTGCCGTATCGCGATTCTTATGCTGCGAACGTTCGTTCTGGCACTGCACGACGATACCTGTCGGAAAATGCGTCATGCGCACCGCCGAATCCGTCATATTCACGTGCTGTCCGCCCGCCCCGCCGGCCCGAAACGTGTCAATGCGAATGTCTTCCAGCCTGATGTCGATTTTGATTTCGTCGTCGATCTGAGGGAACACGAATACGGACGCGAACGACGTATGCCGCCGTGCGTTGGCGTCGAAAGGCGAAATCCTGACCAGCCGGTGCACGCCGATTTCCGACTGCAGCAGCCCATACGCATTCGGGCCATTGACTTCGAAGGTCGCCGATTTGATGCCCGCGCCTTCGCCTTCCAGCCGGTCGGTCAGTACTGTCCTGAAGCCGTTCAACTCGGCCCACCGAAGGTACATGCGCAGCAGCATCTCCGCCCAGTCCTGGGACTCGGTCCCGCCCGCGCCGGGGTGGATCGTCATAATCGCGTCCCGCGCGTCGTTTTCACCGGAGAGCAGCATGCCGGTTTCAAGCTTGCCGAGTACATCCGAGTAGCGCTTCAGTTCTCGATCGATATCCCCGCCGACTGCTTCGCCCTCCCGCGCAAGTTCGAACAGCGTGTCGATATCGTCTGTCATGCCCGCGATCTGCTTATCGCTCTCGATCGCCTCTTCCAGACGCTTGCGATCCTGCATGACCTTCTGGCTCTTCTCAGGCTGAGACCAGAAATCGGGTGAAGAAATTTGTTCTTCTGTGGTAGCTAACTCTTTTCGTTTTTTGGCTGCGTCAAAGATAACTCCGCACGGCAGATGCCTGTTCCCGGAGCGGCGAATATTCGCGATCGAGTTCTTCGAGAGTCATGAAATTTCATTTTAACTCGGGCTGAATTCACACAATCAACATGCAATCCCCGTATGAGAAGAAACGATACCGGTGAACGACGGCATGACGATAGGCGGAAAGCGCGAGTTCCGTTCCGGCGAACGCACAGACCAGCAGCAGAAGGCTGGTTCCAGGAAGATGAAAATTAGTGAGCATGGCTCCTGTGCGGCGGAATTCACAGCCGGGGTATAGGAAGAGGTCGGTCGATCCGGTAAGCGCGCCCGTCCGTGCCGCGGCTTCGAGAGTCCGGACGCTCGTCGTCCCTACAGCCACCACCCGCCGCGCCGCCTCAATTTCGCGCCACGCTGCCTCGGGAATCGAATAACGCTCCCTGTGAAGGTGGTGATTCTCGAAATCCTCGCACTCCAACGGCTGGAATGTGCCGAGCCCCACGTGCAACGTAACCCGCGCCACCCGAGTACCAGCCTCGCCCAACCGGTCGAGTATATCGCCGGTGAAATGAAGGCCGGCGGTGGGCGCCGCGACCGAGCCTCGCTCCCGTGCATAGACGGTCTGATAGCGCTCCCGATCCTCAACTGCGTCCGCGCGTTTGATGTAGGGAGGCAAAGGCATATGGCCCAGCCTGTCGAGGAATTCGTAAATATCTTCCGCGCCTGAGAATCGGAGCGTGCGTTCCCCGCGCTCCCCGTGCGCCACAATTTCCGCTGAAACACTGTCGTCAAAACGCACTGTGTCGCCCACCCGCAGCTTGCGGCCCGGGCGAACCAGCGCCCGCCACTCGCGCCCATCCCCGGTCGCCGGCTCCAGCAGCAAGACCTCGACGCGCGTCTCTTGTGCGCCACGCTTTCCATACAGCCTGGAAGGAAGAACCCGCGAATCGTTCAGCACCACGCAGTCGCCCGGTCGCATGAAGGAAGGAAACTCGCGAAACAAACGATCTTCAATACTTTGCGCTCCACGGTCCAGCACCATCATGCGCGCGGCATCCCGTTCCGCCGGCGGTTCCTGCGCGATCAGTTCTTCCGGCAGATCGTAGTGGAAGTCCGACAGCTTCATTACTGTTTGGCGCGTTTGGTTTCGAGTTCGGCCCAGCGCGCGTACAGGCAATCCACTTCATCCTGCGCCGCATCGATCTCCGCGGCCGCCTGCGTCAGCCGAGCGGCATCGGACACCACATCCGCGCGCTCCAGCTGCCGGCGCTTGTCTTCCAGCACTTCCTCGGCGCGCGCGACCTTGTCCTCAATCTGCTCCCATTCGCGCGTTTCGAGGTAAGTCAGCTTCTTCTTCGGCGCGGCGGGTGTTCCCCGTGCATCTCTCGAGGCGGCCTTTGCGGGATTTTTCTTCGCCGCGCTGGCCTGCTCCCATTGCGCCAGTTCGGCAAAGAACTCGACTCCGCCTTCCCCGTCCATTGCGAGGATCGCTTTCGAGAGCCGATCCAGCAGAAACCGATCATGCGTGACGAGAACGATTGCGCCCGGGAAATCGAGCAGGTTGCTTTCGAGCACCTCAAGCGTGGGGATATCCAGGTCATTGGTCGGCTCGTCCAGCAGCAGAACATCGGCCGGCTGCAGCATCAGCCGCGCGATGTGCACGCGCGCGCGCTCACCTCCGGAAAGCCGGTTGAGCGGCAGTTCCAGTTGATCCTGCCGAAATAAAAACCGGGCCGCCCAGCCCGCCACATGCTGCGGGCGATCCCTGAAAATCACCGTGTCCCCTTCGGGAGCCAGCGCCCGCCGCAACGGCTGATCCAAATCCAGTTTGTCGCGGTTCTGGTCAAACCATGCCACGCGCAAACCCTCCGCCCGGCGTACCTCGCCCGAATCGGCTTCGATCTCCCCGGCCAGAATCCGCAGCAGCGTCGACTTGCCGCTGCCATTCGACCCCAATACTCCCAGCTTCACCCCGGGGCCGAGCGCAAACGTAAGGTCTGCAAACAATCGCGTCCCGCCCATGCTCTTTGAAATCTTTTCGCATGTCAGCAGGCGCTTCGTCATGCGCCCCGTCGCTGTGAAATCGATGGTCGAAGTGCCTTTCTTATTCCGCGAACTTACGTCCGCAAGCTGGTCCTGCAGATCGAAAGCATCCTGAATCCGCGCTTTGGATTTTGAAGTGCGCGCCTTAGCGCCGCGCCGCAGCCATTCGATTTCACGCTGCACCAGGTTCTCGAGCGCCTGTTGTTCTTTCGCCTGCGCGCGCAGAAACTCCGACCGCTTCTCCAGAAATTTGCTGTAATTGCCCGGCGCGGCAAACAATCCGAGCGGGTAAGCGCGGTTGATCTCAGCCACGCGCGTCGCGCAGTTCTCCAGAAAATACCGATCGTGCGTAACGAAGATCGAGGCGAACGAGGCCGATGTCACCAGCTTCTCCAGCCACAGAATTCCTTCCACATCCAGGTGGTTCGTCGGCTCATCCAGCAGAAGCACATCCGGCTGCTCAGCCAGGGCCACGGCGATGGCCAGGCGTTTTCGCCAGCCTCCGGAAAGGGTTCCCGCCCTGGCCGCCGGGTCGTCGAAGCCGACGCGGCTGACGATCTTCGAAACTTCCACATCCCTGTCTTCGCCCGGGCGCGCCGACGCGGCGATCGCTTCACGGACCGTCACCTCAGGATCGAAGCGCGGGTCCTGCGCGACCATGGCGAGCCGCACGCCTTTTCTGGTCGACACAGTGCCATCGTCGGCCGACATGCCGCCGCCCAGGATCTGCAGGAAAGTCGACTTCCCCGCCCCGTTGGGCCCAATGATGCCCAGCCGGTCGTCATCATGCAGGCTCAGCGAAATATCGGAGAATACAGTGCGTGAACCGAACGATTTTTCAATCGCGTCACAGGTTAAAAGTACAGACATTCAGACTTCGTGGAGAACCGGCAGCAGTTCAGAACCGCCAACACTGAAACCCGTCTCGATGCCGGGTTCTTCGGTGTCAAGGTATCGGGTATCGAGAAGGCGCCCGTGCTGGATATTCCCCATGGCAGAAAGAATATTCTCGCGCAGGTGCGGGTGCTCGATTTCCCAGTCCGCAATAGCTTCACGAATGCCGCGGCGCACTGTGCCCGTACGCAGCGAACAACCGCAGGGCACCACCGGCACGCCCTTGCTTTCCACGTAAGCGCGGGTGCTTTCTTCCGTGACGTAAACCAGCGGGCGGATCAGACGGAAGTCTTTCTCGCGGGACCACGTGATCGGCGGAAGCGAACTCAGCCTGCCCGTATACATGATGTTGCGAAACAGCGATTCGCAGAAATCGTCGGCGGTGTGTCCGAAGGCGATGACATTCGCGCCGAGACCCCGGGCAATCTGGTAAACGGCGCGGCGCCGAAAGCGGCTGCACATGTCGCATCCATGTTCGGGCTGCTCTTCCAAAAGCCGCAGCGAAGGATTATCGGTGTGGTAAGTCCAGTCAACGCCCAGCCCGCGAATATAGTCGCCAACCGGCCCCACCGGGCTCAGAAATTTCCCCTGTTCCACTGTAAAAGCACAGACTGAAAAATCAATCGGCGCGCGTTTCTGCAGCAGGAGAAGCGTTTCGAGCAGCGTTACCGAATCCTTGCCGCCCGAAACCGCCACGGCGATGCGGTCGCCATCGCGAATCATCCTGAAACGATGAATTGCCTCCCCGACCTTCCGCAGCAGGTGTTTTTCGAGATCCACTGTTACCAGATTAGCTGAGGAAGGAACAAGTCAGTGCTGCAGATGTTCTTCGAGATGTTTCAGGCGCGCATCAGAGGACCTGTTCCATGCGAAACATTTCCGCGCGGAGCACGTCTCTCATATCGTCGATATGTCGGTTTGTATCCGCAAACCGCGTATCCACTGTTCGGGCGAGATCGCTGAACCGCTGATTGAAATCGCTGAAACGCGAGTTATTCATCAGAATGCCAATGAGTACAGCAACTGTCGGGAAAGCAGCTGTGGCAAGCGCTGTCACCAATTGGTCGGACACGCTCACTCTGCATGGATATTAACAAATCGGCGGTCTCCGCTCACGCCAGTCACCAGATGAATTCCTTCGCCTCGTCGCGCTTATCGTAACCATCCAGCACATGCACCACGCGAATTTTCTTCATCGTAACGGGCGATAGCTGGCCGATCGGTATATATACGATCGTCCTGCCAAACCGTCCCGCAATGTTCCTGAACACGGACCGCGGAGGCCTGGCCGCTACGTACACCACATACTTCTGAATCGAATAATCGAGACCCGCCAGCAACAGCCGTTCCGCCTTTGTCTCCGCGAAATCGTAGTCGGGATCCGCCCATACGTCGTACATGCGCCGCGCCGGCAGGCTCATCAGAAAACCGCCATACTCCGCGCGCCCGATTCCCGGACCGATCAGATGCTCGAAGGGAGACGTGGAATAAAACGCCATATCCGACTCGTTCTGGTGTTCTCCCAGCCAGGTCGTCATGTAGTTGTATTTCCCGGCCACCTGACCGGCCGGCTCGTCTTCATCGAAGATCACCACCACCGACCCGACTTCTCCGTGAATCTTCTGCACGTTTCTGACGAAAATCTTCCCCTCGTGCCAGTTGCGAATGGTCTCGCGCAAATCGATCCCGTCCAGAAGCGACGCGGTAAAGGGCTCCACCGTGGCGCGCTCTTCGGAAAGCACGCTCTTGCCTTTCTTCTTGAGAAAGCGGCCGAAGTCCTCGATGACCATGTCTTCCGGGGGATAAGAGCAGATGCTCGCGCCATTCAGCTCGCTTGCCCATTCGCCCGGAAACTTCTCCTTCTTCCGTGGCTTCAGACCAGGGTTTCCCAGCCGCCGCTTCGTGCTCGGAAGCCGTCGCCGCAGGCGAATTCGCCGGGTGTTCAGCCAGACTTCCTCGCCCGAAATCGTCACCGTCTCGATATCGCTGATCGTCTGCTGGTGCGAATATCTGGAGGCCGTTTCCCACACGTCCCACGCATAGTTCTCGTCCACGATCGACCGCGCCGCGACCGTGAGATCGAACAGAGACGCTGTGAGATCCCGATGGGTTAACGCCAGATTGCGGCTATAGCGGGCCAGTAATCTTCGCTGCCACCGATGCATTTTTTCACCGGTGTTGAGCATCCACGCGTGCTCCGCCTCGCGGAAGAGCGCCATCTGCGTCTTCGGCCTGTCCACCAT
>JALYHT010000060.1 GCA_030776225.1 Acidobacteriota bacterium
ACTACCAGCTGAGCTACAGCCGCCGCAAGGGGTAGAACCATCTTAGCATCGCCCACAACGGGATCGGCTGGCGACCTTGTGCGATTCGGGGGGAGGTACGGGCAATAACGGGAATCTGCTCGCGGACGATCGATATGCCGAGGCTGAATCTGGCGCGGGGATATAGTTGCGATCCACTGAACCGGCTGACCCGGGGGGCGGGAGACGGCGGCGCAGTTGGACGTATGACTTTCGGGTACGATGTAGCAGATGTCGATCAGCGAAAGGGTCTCAAAATTCACCTTAGTGGCTGTGACGGTGGCGTTTTTGGCAATCTCCAGATAGGTCTGCCGGGGGAGAAGGCGCTTCCGATTGCGGGCACTGGAAAATGCAGGAAGAATCTTACGTCGTGTTGATTATCACCATGGGGGTGTTTGAAGATCGACGGAAACGAAACAACAGGGAACCACCGAAAAATTAAGGATAAAACAGGGACAGACGTGACTTCCTGAGGATATTCGCGATTTTAAAAACTGCATGGCGTGACCCGCCCCGGGGTCGCCGTCCGGTCTGACGCAGGAGACACCGCAATCTTTGAGCTGGTATTCGGCGACGGTGCCGAACCGGTACGCGGCTTCGACGGCTGGACGTATGACAATGAGGGAAATATGTTGACGGTGGGCGGGATGGCGCGGAGCTTCACTTACGACACGGAGAGAACCGGCAGCTGACGGCTTGTCTCAACTGCGCGGCGGGGGTGCCTACGGGAACATGGTGAAGAATTCTCTTGCCGTTATCCTACTCGTGCAGACGTTGGCTGTCGGACTCTCCATTGGACAATCATTTGGGGTCCAGAACTCTGGGCAGGCACAGCTTGACTTCCTTTCGCGGGAGTCTCAGGCTGGCAGGATTGGTAAGGTCGAAGCCCTACAGATTCCCAAAGGCCTGAATACTCGAAACCCGGTAACAGCCGAATACCTCGAAAGTGGGTGGTTTTTCAAATTCACCGTTCGACGCCTCGATCCTGCCAACAGCGCTGAGCTTACGAAGGTCCTGAAGGCCATCAAGACCGGGCCCTATAGCGCGAAAATGGACTTTCGTTCGGCAGTGATTTTTTACTCCTGGCCCGAAGAAAAGCGGATCGGCGCCATATACTTCGATAGGATAGGTAGCCACGGGGCGGTCAATGATGTTCCTGTCTCATTTGGAGAAAATCTTCTGGGCGAGTTGGAGCGAGCTTTTTCTCTATCATTGGAATGAACCTGTGCTCCGCAATATACCTGTGACGGCGATGACGCAGGATAGTTGCGATCATCTGAACCGGCTGACCGCGGCGCAGGGGAGCAGGGGACGGGCGGTGCTCCAATGGTAAACGTGTCGCAGGCATCATCCCGAGAGAACGCCGGCGAGAACAAGAGGGGGGCTGGCAACCGCGGTCCATCCATAAAGCGATCTAAGAAGACCGATCTCAATGATGAGAGTAGTGCTCTACTTCGGGGGGATGCTCATCGGCCCCCTTGTTCTGATCGTGGGATCGGCTCTTGTGCTGAACGGAATGTATGCCAAACCGGGAGCACTTCTCGCGTTGTCTGGCTGTGCAGTGCTGACGATCTTCGTGGGATATCAGAGTCTGCAGGCTCTCCATGTGGAACCATTGCAAGTGAAGCCGCCCTATCTCCTCTATGCGGTAGCGGTGGTCGTGGCGTTGTTGTCGGATGTGGGAGCGTTCCGGCTCTACCGGTTAACTTCCGTCGCTTTAGATTAAATACTGTAATTCCACCCAACCAGAAAATTCTCTTCCAGGCGGACCGGCCGTCCACGCAGTTGTGGAGTCTGTCCGCCGCCCGCGTATCCTGTCACCTTTTGCTGGACCTGGGCCAGAAAATCTGAGTGCGAAATCTGGAAGTTACAGCTGTTTACCACGTCCATAATGGCCTGCGTGAAATAGCCATGCCCGATACTGCGGCTCTCGCGCGACAATTCCGAGTAGTCGCAGGCGCTCAACAGCGTGGCCTTCGCATTATCGACCGTATCTTTAGAGGTATCTACCGACATGGAGCACAGGCCCGAAGTCTGCAGAACCAGATCCGACACGTTGCCGTCAAGCAATGTGGCATCCAGCAGACAGATCCAGGGCACGATAGTCGAGCACGCTGCCTGAAACGCAGCGGCAGCGCCCCGATCGCAAGTAAATCCACGCGAGTCGGGTGAAAGGAACATTCCGCCCGAATGGCAACTATCCAGAACCAAAGTGAAATTGACGAACGACGGCTGGAGGGAATTGGCTATAGAGGCCACATCCCTGCTTGAAATCATGGTCTTGTCGTACGGGACGATGGTTTCGTGATATCGGGTGGACGAACTTCCAGGGCTTTCCGCAATCCGTCCCCCATGCCCGGAGAAATAGAAACACATCACGTCGCCCGCCGCGCTCGCTGCCAGCATTTGCTTGATTCCGTTGAGGATCGCGCTCGACGTCGCTTGCGAGTCCTTCAGCACAGTCACCTCATCGAAGACAAAGCCATCGTTCAACAACTGCGCGAACGAATCCGCATCGGCATTGCAGAAGCTCAAGTTCGGGGCGCTCAGCGTGAGACCTCCAACCCGCACTCCACTGTTCCAATTGGTATAGTTATTGATCCCTGCAACCAGCGCCCTTTTTGTCACGCTTATCCTCCCCCTTGTACCTTGTACGATGTCAATCGAAACTTCAAACACAAATCAATACACCCGATTGGCTAACCCCAGTTGAGAGATGGATCCGGATTCGGACACTTGGGCAGCCGTTTGCAGATGAATGCCAGAATCGATATTTGAGTGCCGCTCGATTCCGTTTGAATAGACGGCGTGGGAGTAGGCGATGCCGTGGGTCCAGCGGTCGTCACAGCGGTTCTCGAAAACGTAGAGGCGGCCAACCGCGCTCTTACAGCGGCGTTTATCGAGGCGGCGGTCATCGCACGGGACGGCGCGACGAATGCTGCTGCCGGTCGCGCTACTGATGCCGAGGGCTCTACCATCGCCACCCGTCTCCCTAACATCGCCCGTACTTGCGGCTGCGCAATCGGAGCCGCAGTCATGGCGAAAACGGCAACTTGTGGGCGCAGGACGGCAGGCATAGGCCGGGCAGCAGGCTGTTGCGCGATATGCACATTTTCGAGAAGCAGCGGCGGAAAGGTGCGCATCGGCTGGAGCGGGGTCACGGCCGCGTCATGCGTTGTGACCACGATATTACGCGCAAACACAACGGCTGCGATGTACGCCGGCCAGTCCCCCTGGGGAGGCACATTCCCATCGCTCAATTGCGCCGTGGGATCGGAAAGACGCCAGAACCGGGATTGAAACACTTCCGGCCGATACCACGGACGGTTCAGCACCACGCTGCAATACTCGAAGGATAGCGAGTCAATCGTTGTACTGCCCGATATACCCCGAAACATGTTTGCCAATTCCGCTGGCGCCTGGGTTACGAGGTTAGGGATGTCTGAGCCGACGATGGAAAAAGTAGGCCAGGCGCCGTGATCGATGATGTCATAGGGCGAAAACATAGTCGGCGCGAAGGGTGTATTGGTAATGGGATCCGTCGGGAAATCGATCGCGGGTCTGCACAAGTCCCTCCAATTCTTCCACTTGCTCTGCGGCGACCGAGCTTCGCATGTTTGCTCGATTTGCTGCGCCTGCTCTATTTGTGCTTTGAGTCCGTTCGTCTCCCAATCGCTCACGGCCGCCTCTACCTTCGCCCGCGCGAGCGGCTCACCGTTATCCCGCCACTGCGCCTGAACATTGGGATCCGCAGACGCGGTTGCGGAGATTTTTTGATTATTGTAGTCTTGCGTGGCTGCGAACCACGCTTGTCGACATCGTTTGTAGGCCACCAGACGCGGGCTATCTACGGGCAGTCCATTGTCGTCCTGCACGGAGAGAAAAGACTGGGCCGATTCCAGTTCGGCGGTCTGATCCGCCGTAAGGATACCCTGAGCGAGTTGGGCGTTCTCAAGGACACCCTGATAGACGTCCGACAACACCCGATCCAGTGAGGGTTGAAACAGGGTCCCTTGCGGTAGAGCGTTTGTCAGTGTTGAAAAGTCCAAGAAGGTCTTCATCTGCCGGGCCGACGTCGCGTCCTGAAACTTCATTTCGTCCGGTGAGTAACTGATGGGCATCAACGCAGGGAAGCTGAGAAAAGTATCCGGGCTTTCGAAGACGAGCTTCGCCTTTGTCATGAGCGCAAGTTGGGCCAGAGCATCCATCATTTACTCCTATGATGTTTTGTCTACTGCGATCTGGTTCTCGTCTCTCGCAAGACGAAGAAACCGTGTTGTTTTTGATTCCCGGCGGAGCCGTCCGTCGTGATGAATGGGGATGCGGAACGGCGCACAGGAAGCAAGGGCGCGGCTGTTTGTGCCGCGGCGCAGCGAACCCTTGCTTCCGAGCACCGTTCTGCTAATGCCAGACCGAAGACGGACGGCGCAGCGGGAATCAAAAACAGAGATTCCCGGTGGTGGGTTCCAGAGTGCCTTCATGACGTCTCCGCCAGTACGAAGTTGGGGAAGTCCTCAAACATCCATCCGTTTTTCAGCGTCCGGTAGATGACGCCCAGGAACTTCCGGGCGAGCGCAATGATCGCCTTGCCGGCGCCGCGGCGCGCCTTCACCTGCTCATAAAATCGCTTCAGATACGGGCTGAAGTTGGCTGCTATCAGGGCCGACTGCACCAGCGCCGTGCGGCCCAGCTTCGTCCCGCGTTTGTGAATGCGGCCACTGTGTTCGGTTTCATTCGAGTTCGACACGCGCGGCACGATGCCGAAGTAACTGGCCAGATGGCCCTCGTCGGCAAAGTCGTTCACATCCCCGATCACGCTCAGCAGGATCGCGCCCGTGATTTTGCCGATGCCCTTGATGCTCGACAGTCC
>JALYHT010000061.1 GCA_030776225.1 Acidobacteriota bacterium
GAATTATCCGGAGGTGGTGCGCTGCGTGATTCCCATCGCGACCACATGGCGGCACAGCGCGCAGCAGATCGCCTTCAACGAAGTGGGGCGGCAGGCAATCATGGCCGATCCGGACTGGTGCGAAGGCGAGTATTACGACAAAAAGCCGCCGGCGCGAGGTCTATCAGTGGCTCGCATGGTGGGGCACATCACCTACATGAGCGACGAGTCCATGCGCGAGAAATTCGGGCGTAAGCTGCGCGAGAAAGAGAAGTTCGGCTTCGATTTCGGAGTGGATTTCGAAGTCGAGAGTTACCTGCGCTACCGCGGCACGCAGTTCGTTTCGCGTTTCGACGCGAACTCGTATCTCTACATCACGAAGGCCGAAGACTATTTCGACCTTACCAACGGAACGGGTAAACTGAACGAAGCATTCCGGACGGTGGATACTCGCTTCCTCGTCATCAGCTTTACCTCGGACTGGCTTTATCCGAGTTACCAGTCCCAGGAGATTGTGCGCGTGCTGCGCAGGATCAATGGCGATCTGGCGTATTGCGATCTAAAGTCGAACTATGGGCATGATGCGTTTCTGGTCGATATCGCGGAGCAAAGTGAGATCGTGCGCGGGTTTCTCGACAGTACGGCGAGGCTGACACAGGCCGCATAGCATGGGAACGGTTTAAATGGGCGCAACGGCCATCCATCATCAGAATCCCGTAATTCTCACTGAGCGCCCGGATTTCCATGTCATGGGCGAACTCGTGGAGCCCGGGAGCCGCGTGCTCGATCTGGGCTGCGGCGAAGGCGAACTGCTTGCCTGGCTGATGGAGAATAAACAGATTCTGGCGCGGGGAGTGGAAATTTCGTCCTCGCTGGTGCGGCGCGCCATCGGGCGCGGAGTCTCGGTCTATCAGGGAGATATCGACGAAGGGCTGGCCGACTATCCGGACCGGGCTTTCGACTACGTGATTCTGAGCCAGACTTTGCAGGAAACGCGGTCGCCGCTGGAGGTGCTGCGCGAGATGCTCCGCGTGGGACGCCACGCGATTATTTCGTTTCCGAACTTCGGTCACTGGAGCGTCCGGATCGCTATGCTGCTGCACGGCCAGGCTCCGAAAACCAAGCTCTTCCCGTACAACTGGTACGATTCACCCAACATCCACTTCCTCAGCATCAACGATTTCGAGGACCTGTGCCGGCAGCACCATTTTCCAATCGAGCGGCGTTACTTTCTGGCGGGGTCGCGTCAGGTGAAATCGTTTCCGAATCTGGCCGCCCAGACCGCGGTCTTCTTGTTGGGATAGCCTTTTTCACGGAGGGGCCCGCGGGGCCAGGAATAAACCATGGCAAATTCCACAGTCGAGTTCAAAGTTGAAGGTATGAGCTGCGGCGCCTGCGTTCGAAGCATCGAAAGAAAACTGTCAAAAATGGCGGGAGTAGTTTCAGTTCGCGTGGATCTGGGCAGTGGTCACGCCGTGGTGGAATACGACGACTCACGCGCGCGCCCCGCGGAGCTGCTCGGCGCCGTGGAGCAAATCGGGTTTCGCGCGATTCCCACATGAAAAGCTCGGCCGAGGTCGAGTTGCCGATCGGCGGGATGACATGCGCGGCCTGCGCCCGCACAGTCGAGCGGCAGCTGGCGAGTTCGCCGGGAGTAGACAGGGCCAGCGTAAATTTCGCAACTAAAACAGCATCTGTTTCCTACAACCCCGATGAAACAGGCGTCGAAAACCTTGTAGCGGCGGTCGAAGACGTGGGGTATGAGGTGCCGGAGGGGCCGCGGGAGATCGCGGAAACGGCCGCGCTCCGCGAACTGAAGCTGCGACTGATCGCAGGGGCGGTGTTTGCCCTGCCTGTATTCATTCTGGGCATGCTGGAACGCGCGCCCCTGCTTCAGTTTGCCCTGACGCTGCCGGTTTTACTTTTCGCCGGACGGGGATTTTTTCAGGACGCGTGGAGCGCCCTCCGCCACCGCTCGGCCAATATGAATACCCTGATCGCGCTGGGCACGGGCGCGGCGTTTCTTTATTCGGGCTACGCCATGGCCGGCGGCGGTAAAGACGTTTACTTTGAAGCGGCCGCGGTGATCGTTGTCCTGGTGCTGCTGGGGCGTCTGCTGGAAGAGAAGGCGCAAAGCAGGGCTTCGAATGCGATACGGAGGCTGATGCAATTGCAGCCGCCCTCCGCGCGCGTGATTCGCGAAGGCGTCGAAGAGGAAATTCCATTAGCCGAGGTTCGTCTGGGCGACATGGTCGCCGTGCGGCCCGGCGAGCGCGTCGCGGTTGACGGAACGATTCGCGAGGGCGCGAGCGAGATCGATGAATCGATGCTGACAGGGGAAAGCGTACCCGCGGTGAAATCGGCGGGAATGCCGGTATTCGCGGGCACCGCAAATACCACGGGAGCTTTTCGATTCGAGGCCACGAAGATAGGGCGCGATACCGCTTTGGCGCGAATTGTGGCGCTCGTTAAAGCCGCGCAGGGATCAAAGGCGCCTGTCGCGAGGCTCGCCGATGTGGTGAGCGGGTACTTCACGATCGGGGTGCTGGCCATTGCCCTCGCGACATTCGCCGTATGGTTGGTGTTTGCCCCACTCGGGACCGCGCTCGTGAACGCCGTGGCCGTGCTGATTATTGCCTGTCCCTGCGCCATGGGCCTCGCGACTCCGACCGCGATTATGGCGGGAACCGGGCGCGGCGCTGAACGAGGCATCCTGATTAAAGGCGGCGAGGCGCTCGAATCCGCCGCCCGCATCGACACGGTGATTTTCGACAAGACAGGCACTCTCACCACCGGAAAGCCCGTAGTCCGGCAGGTGCGCGCCCTGCAGGGCTACACGGAAGAGCAGGTGTTGCGGATGGCCGCCGCTGTGGAACGCTGGAGCGAACATCCAATAGCCTACGCCATCCTGCAACACGCGGGGGGATCGTCCGTCGAATCGCGCGGTTTTCATGCTATCGCCGGTAAAGGCGCCCGGGCACAAGTCGCCGATCGCGATGTGTTCGTCGGGCGGGGCGCGGCAGGCGCAATCGCGGTAGATATCGATGGCGTTCGCGCGGGAGAAATCGAAATTGTCGACCAGCCGCGGTCAGAAGCCGCGGAGGCGATCCGCCGTCTGCGATCCATGCATATCGAAGTGTGGATGATTACAGGAGACAGCCGCCCCATTGCCGACGAAATCGCGCGGCAGGTTGGAATCGAGGCGGCGCATGTACTCGCGGAAGTCCTGCCGGAAGGGAAAGAGCGCGAAGTGGCGCGCCTGAAGTCCGGGGGGCGGCGCGTCGCGATGGTGGGAGATGGCATAAACGACGCTCCGGCGCTGGCGCGCGCGGATGCCGGGATCGCGATCGGGACTGGAACCGATGTTGCGATCGACGCGGCCGGGATCATCCTCATGCGCGGCGATCTGACCGGCGTGCCCGACGCCCTCGCGCTCGCGCGCCGCACCTTGCGGATTATTCGCCAGAACCTGTTCTGGGCTTTCGGTTATAACGCGCTCGGGATTCCGATCGCGGCGGGCGTGCTGTTCCCCTTCACGGGCTGGACGCTCTCGCCGATGATCGCCTCGGCGGCGATGGCTTTATCGAGCGTGTCGGTAGTGGCGAACAGTCTTCGGCTGCGGCGGTATTGAATCTATACCGGCTCGCGGCCCGGAATCAGACGTCCGAGTCCCAGGTTGCAGACGATCTCAACCAGGCTGCCATTCAAATTTTTGATCAGCCGCCTCTTCAGGCCCACATAACTTTGTGTGCCGGCAAACAGGTCCTGCATCACGCCGCGGAATCTCGGGCTCAATCGCGTGAATTGGACCATCCGGCTGGTCACAGAGCCTCCAAGAAATTGGCCCTGAAAAACCCGTCCCGCCAAACGCGACCCGAATTCCAGATCGGCCATGAAGTCGCGCCGCAGCAGCTTGCGGTAGTTCGCGGCTCCAAGCTCAGGCGATCCGGAGAGCAAGGCCTCGCTCGCCAGGTCTGCCGAGCGCAGCGCGTAATAGAGACCTTCGCCAGTGATCGGGTCCACCAAACCGGCGGCATCTCCGGTTGCGACCCAGCCATCGCCCCCCACGCGATTTCGCTTCCAGGACGGGGTCTCAAGACAGGGC
>JALYHT010000062.1 GCA_030776225.1 Acidobacteriota bacterium
CTGGACCACATCGCGCACGAAAGCCTTCCACTCCTCGGAGTCATGCGGCCACTGGCTGGCGGCTTCAATCTCCGGATAGAAAGGCGGTTTCTGCGCGCTGCGCGTCGGAACGTACGGGGCCCGGTTCTGCGGGACTGATGGATAATTCTGGCCTCGAAAACGCTTAGCCACGTTCAAGCCTCACTATTCCTGTATTTATTGAAATACTACTTGCGCATCCGGAGCCGGATTTCATCGAGTGTCTGGCGGGTGCTTCGTATACCTGCTTCGATTATTCCATATGCGGAGAATTCGCACAATTGGCGGCCGTTGTCCGGGGGGCGATTCACGCGCGATTCCGGTTTATTGCGTGCCTGGGATCAATAGCTTAGCCTTCGAGCCGGGCGCGGGCCCGGTTTCATCCCCTACTATCCAGGCATGAACACGTTTCTTTTGGTTTTCAACGCATTGCCCACGATAATTCAATCGGTCCAGGCCGTCGAGAACGCCATTCCGCTCCCGCAGTCGGGTCAGCAGAAGCTGAATCTGATTCTGGGAGCCGCCGGCACAGCCTGGGAACTTGGGCAGATGGTGCAGCATCTGCCCAAGAGCAACACCGTGACCGCCATCCATAACATCACCAACCTCACGGTAGAGTCTTTGAACGCCGCCGGCGTATTCAGGCACGCTGCGCCCGCCGCCACCGCGGCCTCGCCTGCCTAAACCATCGCCACCGTCTGACGGCTCGCTGGCCTGTATGATCGAATTATCGATATTATGCCTGCCGCCGTCAGTCCGGAGACGTCCCCGCTCAATGTTGTTGAGCTCGAAAGCCAGTATCTCCTCCAGAACTATGCGCGTCATCCGCTGGTTCTGGTTCGCGGCGACGGTCCCCGCATGTGGGACGCCAGCGGCAAACAGTATCACGATTTTATCGCCGGCATCGGCGTTAATGCTCTCGGCCAGAACCATCCCCGCATCGTGCGGGTGATTCAGGAGCAGTCCGCGCGGCTGATCCATACTTCCAATCTTTTCTACAACGAGTACCAGGGGCCACTTGCAAAGCGCATTGCGGAAGTGAGCGGCCTCCAAAGGACCTTCTTCACCAACAGCGGCGCCGAAGCCACCGAAGGCGCGCTAAAAATGATGAAGGCCCACGGCCATGACGTCTCTCCCGACAAATACGAGATCGTTTCGCTGCACAACTCTTTCCACGGTCGAACGCTCGGCGCTCTGGCTGTGACCGGTCAGCCCAAATACCGGAAAGATTTCGAACCCCTCATGCCCGGCGTGCGGTTCGTGCCGCCCAACGATATTCCTGCGCTCGAAGCCGCCGTCACCGATAAAACCTGCGGCATTTGCATTGAATGGATACAGGGCGAAGGCGGCGTGCTTCCGCTCGACCCCGCCTATTGCCTCCGCGCGCGCGAACTGGCCGACCGCCACGACGCTCTCCTCTGCTTCGATGAAATCCAGTGCGGCGTCGGCCGCGCGGGCAGATATTTTGGGTATCAGCTGGTCGATCCCCACGTGATGCCCGACATCGTTACCGCCGCGAAGCCGGTGGCTTGCGGAATTCCCCTCGGCTTCTTCGCAGCCAACGAGCGGGCGGCCAAAGCCATTCGTCCGGGCATGCACGGCTCCACCTTCGGTGGCAACGCGCTTGCTGCCAGGGTTGCGCTCGAATTCTTCGACGTTCTGGAAGGCCTGCTCCCGCAAATCGAGCGCGTAGGTGAATATTTCCGCTCCGAACTGCGCCGGCTGGCAACGAAGTTCGACTTCATCACCGAAGTGCGGGGATACGGTCTCATGATCGGCGTTCAGCTCAACATCCCCGGTAAGGAGATTGTGAACCGCGCCATGCAGGAGGGTCTGCTGATCAATTGCACGCACGAAACCGTGCTGCGCTTCCTCCCGCCTTATATCGTTACGGAACGCGAGATCGACGAGGCGATCGCGATTCTTTCGCGGGTCTTCGCCAGCTTGTAATACCTGCACGAAAAAATCGCCCCCCGACTCTGTTCCTGCGGGGTGCGCTCCTGAGAGTATGGCATAATTATGGCACATGAGAACCACCATCGAATTCCCGGATGAACTGCTTGCCAGTGCGAAAAGGGGTGCCGCTCTCAGTGGACTCTCGCTCAAGGATTTTTTCATTGAGGCCATCGAGCAAAAGCTCGCCCCGGGGGGAAGCAGAACGAGACGCCCGCCGCCTGTCATTGGCAATTCCAAGTCGCGGCGGATCGGAGTTTTGACCGGGGAGCAGATCGATGAAGCCATGTTTGGCTGACGTCAACGTTCTTCTGGCGCTTCTCGTACGACAGCATGAACACCACAAAGCGGCGCTGAAATGGTTCGAACATCTCTCGGCGGATGAAGCTGGTCTTTGCCGGGTCGTACAACTGGCGCTGATACGCCTGCTGGGAAATCGCCACATCATGGGGGACGATGCTGTTCCAGCCGGTACCGCGTGGAGATTGATTGAGGAACTGTCTCAGGACGAGCGGGTCAGATTTGTTTCCGAACCTGAACGTCTGGACTCTATCTTCCCAGGCTTGCTGAACTCGCCCGTTCCCACAGGCAAGCTGATCGGTGATGCTTATCTTGCCGCGTTCTCAATCGCTGCCTCGCTGCGAATGATTACTCTGGACCGGGGATTCCGCCAGTTTAAGGATCTTGACGTGGAAATCCTTCGACGCTGAAGCAGTGCTCCGGCAATCCTGCACTCCCGCCCCGCTTGCGGCCTAAGCCGCCGCCCCCGCCGTGTGTTCCGCATGATGGAAGCGCACCGAGACCAGTTTCGAAATGCCTGCTTCCTGCATCGTCACTCCGTACATCGCCTGCGCGGCTTCCATCGTCTTCTTCGAGTGCGTGATCACGATGAACTGGGTATCGATTGCCATCTCGGTCAGCAGCCGCGTCAGCCGCCCGATATTCGCTTCGTCGAGCGGCGCGTCCACCTCATCCAGAACGCAGAAAGGACTCGGCTGGTATTTGAAGATCGCCATCAGCAGCGAAAGCGCCGTCAGCGCCTTCTCGCCCCCCGACAGCAGCAGCACATTCTGCAACTTCTTTCCCGGAGGGGAAGCGATAATATCGATCCCGCTGTCGTTGATGTTCGTCTCGTCGGTGAGCTGCATCTCGCCCGCCCCGCCGCCGAACAGAGTCTGGAAAGCCTGTTTGAAATTCTCGTTAATCGCTTTGAACGCCTCGGAGAACTTGTTCTTCGAGAATTCGTCGATCTCCTGAATGGCCCTCTCGGTATCGCGGATCGAGTCCAGCAGATCCTGCCTCTGCGCCGTCAGGAAGTCGTGACGCTGCTGCGCTTCCTGGAACTCTTCCCAGGCCGTTGGATTTACCGCCCCAAGATTCTCGATCTTCGTCTTCGTTTCCTGATAAGCATTTTCCGCCGCCTCGAGTACTTCCTGCTGGGACGTATCTTCCGGAATCTCCAGTTCCGCCGTCGCCACGCCCAGTTCCCTACGGCTGGTTTCATCGAGGAACTGCAGCTCCGATTGCCGCCGCGTCAGTTGCACTTCGATTTCCGACCGCTCAGCATGGCCGGTCTCAATCTTTGCCCGCAGCGCGCGCAACACCTCATCGGCGGCCGCCAGTGTTTCCCGATGCCGCGCTTCCCGTTCCGAAAGCTCGAGGACCGACCGTTCCCCGGCGACAATCTGCTCGGCTAATGCTGTCAGCTTCCGATCCAGCTCGATGTTTTCGGTCAGAATCCGCGCGCGATTTTCACCCCAACGCGCCACTTCGCTCGCGATGTGCGCTCGCCGGTGCGACATCTCGCGCCCCTGATTCTCAAGCCGGGCCAGAGCCGCCTTCTCGCCCCGATGCCGCTCCTCCACCGCCGCGAGCCTCGCCCGCAGCACGGAATGCTCTTCGCCGATCTTCTGCGCCTCAGTCTGCGCGCTGTCGAGTTGATCGCGCATAGCTTCGAGCGCGGCCTCACGGGCGGAACGTTCCGCGTCCTTTTGATCTGCCAGCGTCAGGTTTTGTGCACGTTTCTCATGCGCTCGTTCTTCTTCCCGCTTTAACCGCTCCAGTTCGCCCCGCGAAACGGAAACCCGCGAATTCGCGCGGTGGATCTCCTCCCCGGCCCGTCGCAACTCGTGATCGAGCGACACCGCTTCTTTTTCGCCCGATTGCTGCAACTGCCGCAGCCGTTCCAGTTCCGCTTCGAGCGTTACAGTCTCGCGCTGCAGCGCTTCCTGCTCATTCACGCGCGCGGCGAGCGCATTTTCCTGGGCTTTCAGCTGCGATTCGAATTGGCGCATTTCACGCTTCAGCACCAGCGGGCCGCTGGCCTTCTTGCGCCCGCCGGTAAGCATCCGGCCGTTGTAGCATTGGCCGTCCGCCAGGAGGAAATAACGGTCGGGATATGCATCCGCCATAGCGCGGGCTTCTTCCCGATCTTTGGCCAGATAACATCCGGAAAGCCTCGGCAGCAGGTTGCGTGTCTGTCCCGACAGCCCGTTCGTGAAGTTGATCTGGTCGCACAGGCGGGGCAATTCAATCCCCGGCGCGGCCACCGGTTCCTCAGCCACCGTGCCGCTTTCCACCAGAAAAGTTGCCCGGCCTTCCAGCTCTCCGCGTAACAGATTCATGCTCTGCTCCGCCTGCGTCCAGTCCTGGACCACTACATACTCCAGCTCGTCATGCAGAAATTCTTCCGCGGCGCGCTCCCAGGCCGGGTCCACTTCGATGAAATCCGCCAGCACGCCTTCGGGTTTGAATTGTCCCGCGCGGCCATTTTCCAAAGCAGCGAGCAGTTTCTTCGTCGATTCGGTGGTGTAACTGTGGTGCGAGAGAATGTTGTCGAGCGATTCGCGTTTGGCGCGCACGCGCGAACATTCGGCCCGCAGTTGGTCGATCTGCTGTCGCAATTCCCCTGCGGCTTTGCGCCGACCTGCCAGGCCCTCTTCCGTGGTCCGGCGCTCGCCGGTCACAGTCTGCAACTGCAACTGGCGTTCAGCGATGCGCGCGGTAAGCGATTCCTTCACTCCGGCAAGCCTTGCGATCTCGGCGGCGGCGCCTTCTTCTTCCTTCGAAACCCGCGCGCGTTCCCGCTCGATTCCGGCCAGATATGTGTCCGCCTGCGCGATCTGATTCCGAATCGTCGAGGCCTCGCCCAGCAGCCGGAGAATCACCGACCGCGATGATTCAATGGTTCTCTCCGCTTCCCGCAACCGATTCTGGATCGCATCGCGCGCCTGATTCTTTTCGAGCAGGCCGGTGCGTACGTCCTGCATCTCCTTTTCGAGATCGCCGGCGCTCGTCGCCAGCGCCACGCGTTCGGTTTCGTTCTGTCGCAAACGCGCTTCGAGGTCGGTCGTTTCCTGATCGGCGCGCGTCATGCGCTGCTCGATACTCTGGGATTCCCGCACCTGCGATTCGAGCCGGCCTTTAGTCTTTTCGGCTTCGAGAGTCATCTCCGCGAGTTGCCGGCGCCCCTCAGTCAATTGTGCTTCGAGCGCGTAGAAAACTTCCTGCGCTTTCTGGCGCTCGGCATCGTTATCGGTCGCCTGTGCCGTCAGGTCTTTCAACTCCTCAGAGGCTGCTCCGAGCGCCGCGGCAGCCTTATCGGTTTCCGCTTTCAAAGACACGTATCTGCCCGCCAGCACGGTCCGGAGTTGACCTTCGAGTTCGCCTTTGAGTTCCTGGTAACGCCTGGCTTTGGCCGCCTGCCGCTTGAGCGAGTTGACCTGGCGCGTCACTTCTTCGAGGATGTCGAAAACCCGCGCCAGATTCTGCTTGGAGCTTTCCAGCTTGGCTTCCGCCAGACGCCTGCGGCTCTTATATTTCGTAATGCCCGCGGCCTCTTCGATCACCGAACGCCGGTCCTGCGGCTTCGACGACAGGATTTGCCCGATGCGGCCCTGCTCGATAATGGCGTAGCTTTCCGGGCCCAGCCCGCTTCCCATGAAGATGTCCTGGATATCGCGCAGGCGTGCCTGCCGTCCATCGATCAGATACTCGCTTTCGCCCGACCGGAACAAGCGCCGCGTGATGGTAATTTCGCCAGGCTTGCCGGCCGCATGACGCACGATTGCCTGCACATTGTCAGGCATTGCCGGGGTCTCCCCCTCGGGAACTTCGACGATTTCCGGCGCCGAGGGAACCGGAGCCGCATTAGCCAGAGGGTCCACCAGCACCATCGTCACCGAAGCCATCCCCACCGGCTTCCGCGACTTCGTGCCCGCGAAGATCACGTCTTCCATGCGAGCCCCGCGCAGACTCTTTGCCGATTGCTCTCCCAGTACCCAGCTGATCGCGTCGCTGAGGTTAGATTTGCCGCAACCGTTCGGTCCCACGACAGCGGCAATCCCCCCGCCGTTGAACTTTAATTCGGTTTTGTCGCAGAACGACTTAAAGCCTTGTAACTCAACTTTTCGCAGCTTCAGCATGGGTGTCTCCAGGCACGCGATTATTTTGCGCCGTCACCATACTAACCGCGAAAAGCATCGAAGTAAAGCGTGTTGTACACTCCTAAATGTGTTTTCCACAAGACGTCCACAACATCTTGGGTCTTAAGCGGTCAATCCAACGAGGGCCACTCCGGTGGGCGCTTCTCCAGAAACGCCCGCGTGCCTTCCCTGAAATCTTCACTCATCAGCAGGGCCTCGCGAATTTCCCGTCCGATCCGCCCCGCCTCATCCCAGTCCCGGCCGCGTATCCGGCGGACGTAATCGAGTCCCGTTCCCACCGCCATTGGGCTGAAACCCGAAATCGATCGCGCCGTGTCCATCGCCCGCGCCAGCGGATCTTCCACCACATCCGACACCAGCCCGTAATAAAGAGCTTCCGCCGCTTTGAATTCCCGGCCCGTCAGACTGAGTTCCACCGTGCGTCTTTCCCCCATGGCATGCTGCACCGCGCGGAAAATCAGGACGGGCCACAACCCGATGCGGATCTCCGTCAGCCCGAAGCGCGTCTCCGGCGTGGCATACACGATGTGCGCATTGGCCACGAGCCCGGTTCCCCCAGCCAGAGCCGCTCCATGCACTGCCGCAATCACGGGCGTGCGAATCCGTTGAATGGTCGTAAACAGGCGTTCATGGATGGTTGCCAGTTGCGCCTGATCGACGTCTCCTGTCTCCTGAAGATCCATGCCGGCGCAAAAAGCCGGGCCGCCGGCGTTCAGCACGATCGCGCCCACGCCGCGGTTCGCATCGGCCTTGTCGAACGCCTCCACCAATTCGTTACAGAGCTGAAGATTCAGCGCATTGCGTTTTTCGGGGCGAGCCAGGGTAATTCGAGCCACCCGGCCATCCTGAGTCACTTCCACCAGCCGGCTTCTCGACATCTTCGTTTCAGTCAACTTCCACCACCATGCGCAGCAGCGCCGCTCCGTACGTTTTCCCCTGCGCATCGATACGCAGCGATACTGTCCCGCCGCCGCCCAGCGCTTCATGCAGCAGTAAATTGATTGCGCCCAGGTTGGGCAGTTCGAACCTTTCGACTTCTCCCCTGACCATCTCGCCGAAAAAAGCTTTCACGCGCGCAGCCGTCACTTCACGCAAAATGACTGGATAATATTCGGGCTTAAGCGCGATCACCCCGATATTCGAAGTGTCCCCTTTGTCCCCCGAACGCGTATGCGCAATATCTGCCAGATTTCGTTTCAGGAAATGACCTCCACACGCGTCTTGATCTCTTCCCGGGGAATCAGCGACGACCAGTAAGCCACGATCTCACGCACAACTGGCCGACCTTCGCCGAAACCGGTGGCCCCCGGCGGTCCGTTCAGAACCAGCGGAATCAGTTCGCGCGTAAAGCGATCGACAGCCTTTCGGTCCTGCCCGCGGACTCCGATGCGCAACTGAATCTCCGGCGGATCGAAATTGGGCGGCGCCGCACTCCCGTTGCACGCGTTCAGTCCGAACAGTTCCGTATGGATTTCATCGAAGCTCAACCCGAGCGAGGCGAGCCGTTCCCGCACAATCCTATCGGCCGCGCGAGCTTTTTCCGCCGCCTGCGGCCAGCTGTAGACCAGCGTGCCGATTGCCTTCCATCCGTCCGTATAGCTGATCGATAGTTTGAGCGTAGGCGGACGGGGGCCGCCGCGAATCCCGCTTACGCGCACTCTGTTGGCGCCGATATCCGCCAGTTGAACCGTTGTAAAATCCGCCACGCAGTCGGGGGTGATGTAACGCTTCGGATCGCCTAATTCGTACAGCAGTTGCTCTTTGACGGTGTTCGAGTGAACCCGACCCCCGCTGCCCTGATGCTTGGTGACGACAAAAGATCCGTCGGGTTCCGCTTCGATCATCGGATAGCCCACATCCGCCATATCCGGAATCGTCTGCCAGTCCATTTGGCAGTTGCCGCCCGAACACTGGGCTCCGCATTCGATGATGTGTCCCGCGATAGTGCCGGAGGCCAGTTTGTCCCACTCGTCGGCTTTCCAGCCGAACTTGTAGACCATCGGCGCCAGCGTCAACGCCGTATCCGTCGAGCGGCCGGCGATCACCACGTCGGCCCCCGTGTCGAGAGCCTCGGCCAGCGGAAACGCTCCTATGTAAGCGTTTGCGGAAAGAATCTGCCGGCGAATGGTCGAGATCGGTTTGCCGGTATCCATATCGCGCATCTCATAGCCTTTTTGCAGGAATTCATCGATCCGTCCGAAGACGTCGTCCCCGTGCACCACGGCCACTTTCAGATCCGGCGCGGCCTTCAGCACTGCGCGCGCGCAGTCCTGGGGATTCACGCCCCCCGCGTTTGCAACTACTTTGATATTTCGCTCTTTCAGCTTGCGGGCAAGCCGCCCAATCAGGGGAGGGAAGTCGCGCGCATACCCCAGCGCGGGGTTCTCCTGCTTTTGCTTCTGCAGGATCGACATGGTGACTTCGGCCAGATAATCGAGCACCAGAAAATCGATGGGGCCCCCTTCGACCAACCGCACCGGAGCCTCCAGCCAGTCGCCCCAGAAGCCCTGTCCATTCGCAATGCGAATCACTGGAATGTCTCCAGCACAAGTGCCTGGGCGCGCGGACGGTGCAGCGCGGCTTCGAGCGCCAGCGTCAATATTTCCCGTGTCTCCTTTGGATCGATCAGTGCGTCGCAATGGCCCCGCGCCGCGGCATATTTCGCGTCGAGCCAGCGTTCGTAATCGGCGCGCGTTCGCTCGATCGCAGCGGAGAGCTCCGGGTCCGGCTTCTCGCCAGCCTGTTTAAGCTTCGCGAGTTCCGCCGAGTAAAGCGCCTGGACCGCCGAGTCCCCTTCCATCACGCCGATTCGCGCCGTGGGCCAGCTGAAAGTGAAGTTCGGATCGAACCCCTGTCCGGCCATCGCATAATACCCGGCTCCGCTGGCATGATTGATTGTGAGCACAATTCGCGGCACGCCGGCGCATGACATCGCTTCCACCATTTCGGCGCCCGCCCGGATAATGCCTTCGCTCTCCGCTTCGGCCCCCACCATAAAACCGGAAACATCCTGCACATACAGGATCGGAGTACCCGCGCGATTCGCCTGCTCCACGAAATACGCCACCTTGCGGGCCGTCTCGGCGTAAATAATACCGCCTATGCGCGGTTTCAGAAATCCACGACGGTTGGCGATTACAGCAACGGGGCGCCCTGCCAATCGCGCATTTGCGCAAAGCATCTCAGGGGCGAATTCCGATTGAAATTCGACAAAGTCTTCGCGATCTAAAATGCGCGCCAGTATTTCTTCGATTTCGTACGGCAGCCGATGATCTGACGGCAGAATCGCATAAATATCATCAGCCGATTTCGCGGGAGCGCTGGCGAACGCCTCCGAAACTGCGCGCGGAAGCTGGCGAAAGCGCGTGCGGATCATCTCGATGCAATCCTGGTCGTCTTTAGCCGCGTAATGCGCCACGCCGCTGGTTGCGTTATGCAGGCGCGCGCCGCCCAGCGATTCCTGGTCGATCGTCTGGCCGGTCGCTCCCTTTACTAAATTCGGACCGCCGAGCCCCATAAAGCTGGTATTTTCCACCATGAATATGACATCGCTGAGTGCGGGCAGGTAGGCTCCTCCCGCGATGCAGGGCCCCATTACGGCGGCAATCTGCGGCACGCGAAGCTTGCGCCGCATGAGTGAATTATAGAAAAAAATGCGGCCCGCGCCGTATTGCCCCGGGAAAATTCCATCCTGATAAGGCAGATTTACGCCCGCCGAATCCACCAGATAAACGATCGGAATGCGATTCCGCATCGCAATCTCCTGCGCCCGCAAAATCTTGGGGATAGTCTCGGGCCACCACGCGCCTGCCTTCACCGTAGCGTCGTTCGCAACGATAACCGCGGGCCTGCCTTCGATTTTCCCGATGCCTGTAACTACGCCTGCGGCGGGCGCCTGGCCGTCGTAGCGGTCATAAGCGATGAGCAGTCCGATTTCGAGAAACCGCGCTCCCGGATCAAGGAGGCGCGAAATGCGTTCGCGTGCGGTCAGTTTGCCCGCCCGGTGTTGCTTCTCAATTCGCTCCGGGCCGCCCCCTTCCCGCAGCTTTTCTTCGAGATGATGAAGAGTTTCCACCAGATGGCGCATGTGCGCGCTGCGCGCCACTGACTGTGCGGCCGATGTTTCTTCCATCATCGATTGATTAGTGTAGCGGGCCCGCGCGTCCGTTACTACCAGATGCGTTTGATGCCATAAAGGTCGAACGCGGGATCGCGGGAAACAATCGGCAGGGATTCTTCCCTTGCCTGCGCCACAAGCAGACGGTCGAACGGATCGCCATGGCGCCGTTCAAGCGTCGCGCAGCGCATAATCTGCCGGAAGCTGATCTCCAGCTGCTCGAAGCCATTGAGCGACATCTGCTCGGCCAGCCAGCGGTCCGGGATTCCAGGCAGTCGCAGCTTATTGAGACTGACTTTGATGGCAATTTCCCAGAAGCTCGCAAAGCTGACAAAACAGTCGTCTTTTGTCATCGCTTTGCGGGCTGTTCGGGAAAGTTCAGGACTGTCCTCGCACCACCACAGGAAGGCGTGCGTATCGAGCAGAACCGGCAACTTACATATACTCCGCGAAATCGGCGAGAGGTTCGTCGAAATCCGGAGCCATCCAGATGCCTTTGCCAGTTCCCGGATGGCGCACCGCCGGTTTGATTGCCACGATCCGCACTACGGGCCGATTCTCCTTCGTCACGGTGATGGCCTCCCCCAGCATGGCCTTTTGCACAATCTCGGAGAAATGGGCCTTTGCCTCCGCCAGCTTATAATCCAGACTCATGGTCATATTATATGACTATCTCCTCTGTTCCACAACGCTTAAGAGTTCGCCACTGCATTACGCTACTGCCGCAGACTGAATCTTCGGCCCGATACCCAAGACCACCCGAAGTTCTTCATCCAGTTTTTGAGCCATTTCCGGGTGTTCTTTGAGGTAGAGCCGGGCGTTTTCGCGTCCCTGGCCGATTCGTTCCCCACCATAACTGAACCAGGACCCGGATTTCTCCACCATGTTTCTGGCCACGCCGATATCCAGCAGATCGCCTTCGCGCGAGGTGCCCTCACCGTAGAGGATGTCGAATTCGGCTTCCTTAAAGGGCGATGCGACTTTGTTCTTGACCACCTTCACCCGGGTGCGGTTGCCCACCACGCTGTCGCCGTCCTTTATTGCCGCTATGCGGCGAATGTCGACGCGCACCGACGAATAAAACTTCAACGCGCGGCCCCCGGTTGTGGTCTCCGGGCTCCCGAACATCACGCCGATCTTTTCCCGCACCTGATTGATAAAGACCATGCAGGTGTTGGTCCGGGCTACCATGCCGGTCAGTTTCCGCAGCGCCTGAGACATGAGCCGGGCATGCAGGCCCACGTGATTGTCTCCCATATCGCCATCGAG
>JALYHT010000063.1 GCA_030776225.1 Acidobacteriota bacterium
CGAAGATCATCGATCCCTTCGCCCGTCAGGGCTGAAACGGCGCAGCCGGGGATTTCCTGTCGGAATTCCGGAAGATCGCACTTATTCAAAGCGACCAGATAACGGCCCTGCGCCTCCGCTTTCGCGAGCAACGCCCGCGTTTCCTCACACATGGCCGACGTTCCGTCGATCACTGCCAGGGTAAGATCCGCATCGGCCATAGCTTCATAGCTGCGTTCAATGCCGAGCCGCTCAATCGGCTCTTCGGCGTCGCGTATTCCCGCCGTATCGGCCAGACGCAGCGGAATGCCGGCCAGTTCGGTCGCTTCAGTTATCACGTCGCGGGTGGTGCCCGGAACAGGCGTAACAATGGCGCGGTCGCGGTCGAGGAGCCGGTTGAAGAGGCTGCTCTTGCCGGCGTTCGGAGGTCCGACGATGGCGAGCGAAAATCCGGCTTTGACCAGATTGCCGAACGCAAAGCTGCGCGCGAGAGAACCGGTTTGTTCGATCACGGGATCGAGCCGCCGCCGGAGTTCCCCGGCTGGCGCAATGCTGATATCGTCTTCGGCAAAATCGATGCCGGCTTCGAGCAGAGCGATAAGTTCCAGAAGCTGCGCCTTAATCGGGGCCAGTCTGCGCGATACCGACCCCTGCGATTGCTGCGCCGCGATACGGGCCTGATAGAGAGTGGTGGCCTCAATCAGGTCGCGCACGCCTTCGGCCTGCGGAAGATCGAGGCGGCCGTTCAGGAAAGCCCGGAGAGTGAATTCGCCAGGTTCGGCCAGCCGGGCGCCTGCACGAACAGCGCTGTCCAGACAGTGCCGAAGTATAATGGGCGCGCCGTGGCACGAGATTTCAATCACATCCTCGGCAGTATAAGAGTGGGGCGCAGCGAAACAGGTAACAACCACCTCGTCTACCAGCTGCGAATCGCGATCCAGAAGCTGGGCAAGCGTTGCGCGGCGAGGCTGCAGCGCCGCGCTGAGCGTAACTACGGCGCCGGCGATCGAAAGCGCATCGGGTCCGGAAAGACGCACGATTCCGATCCCTCCACGTCCCGGGGGCGTGGATATCGCCCCGATTGTATCGTTGAGCTTCACAGTTCCCTGTCGCTCCGGGTCAACTGAACTTGTGTGGGACGCCGGCCCGCTTAGCGGCGGGGTCCGCGGTTTCCACCCGGACGACGGTCACCGGGACCAGGACGGCGGTCGTTTCGGCCACCGCGCTCATCCGGGCGCCGAAAACGTTCGGGAGCTGGCGGCGGCGGATCCGGCAGGGATGCCATACCGGCTGGGTAAATGACCACATGCCGCCATGGGCCCGTGCCCCCGCTTTCGCTGCGCAGCTCGGTTTCGTTGCGGAGCGCGATGTGCAGCACGCGCCGTTCGCGGCTGTTCATCGGGTTAAAACGAAACGGCTCCCCGGTGTGCCTGACTTTCTGGGCCGCGGCGCTGGCGCTGACGCGCAGCTCTTCTATCCGCAAAGCTCTGTAATCGTTGGCGTCGAAAGAAATGCGTGAGTGATCGTCGGAATGGAGCCGCAGCATCTCCTGCGTCACCAGTTCCAGCGCCAGAAGAAACTCGGCTCGGTTCCCCAGCAGCATCTCGACATCGGGACCGCTGAATTTTACGATGATGTCGGGAGTTTCAAAATCGGAGTGCGCGTGGTCGCCGGATTCAATGGCGAAGTCCAGTTCGAACTTGCCATTGGATATGATCTGACGGAGAAACTGCTCGATCCGGGGACCCGTTTCGTGAACAGAATACTTGGGATTCAAGCCGTTTCCTATCGTCCTTTGCGGGCGGGCGTTTTAGCGAGAGCGCGCGCTTCCACGGGGCCCGCAGTCTTATTGAAAAACCACTGCTGGGCAAGCCCCACGAGGTTGCCAGTGAGCCAGTATAACACCAGGCCGCTTGATGCGTTCCAGAAGAAAAACAGGTACATCAGGGGCATGAACTGCATCATTTTCTGCTGGTTGGGATCGCCCGCGGCCGGCGGCGGCGTCATGCGCTGGAGCGCGTAACTGGTGACCACCATGACCAGCGGCAGGAACCGGATCGCGAAGTGTTCCGGCTGCGAAAGATCGCCCACCCAAAGCCACGTCGCGTGCCGCATTTCAATGGAAACGCCGATCGCTTTATAAAAGGCGTAAATGAACGGCATCTGAATGAGCAGCGGAATGCAGCCGCCCACCGGGTTTACGCCGTGCTTTTTATAAAGATCCATCATCTCCTGCTGCTTGTTGGCGGCGCGCGGATCGCTCATGCTG
>JALYHT010000064.1 GCA_030776225.1 Acidobacteriota bacterium
TTCAAACACGGCGCTCGTAAGCAGGTTCCGGATCTTCAGCCGCACCAGCGTCTGCCCGCCGCGCGCCGTAGGCGTATTGACCTCGGCATCCAGACAATAGAAGGGCGTGTTATCGAACTCGAAAAGGGTTCTGCGCTTGACGCTGATAGCATCGATCAGTACGGCCATGGCTTCAAGTATAAAGTCGTGCGATGCGTCGTTCGCCAATACGGAAGGCCCAGCCCATTCAGGGCGCTATTTCCATGCGTACAATAGTGTAGTAATCCATCTACACGTAAAGACATGGCGCTGAACATTCGAAATACCGAGGCGGAAAAACTGGCTGAGGAGCTAGCCCGTCGGACTGGCGAAAGCAAGACGGATGCCGTCATTAAGGCCCTTCGGGATCGTCTGGGGCGCATCCGGCGCGAGCGCTCCCACCGGCCCCTGATCGATGAACTGGAACAGATCGCCAAACACTGTGCAGAATTGCCTGTCGTTGATCCTCGCTCAGCCGGGGAAATTCTCGGATATGACGAAAACGGGCTTCCACACTGATGGTTATCGACACTTCCGCGCTGGTCGCAATTCTGCAGGGCGAATCAGAGCGCCGCTCTTTTCTTGAATTGCTGGATGCGGCAGATGCGCGTCGAATATCCGCGGCGACTTTCGTTGAGATTTCAATAGTTATCGAATCCCGCTATGGCGCCGAGGGCCTGCGCGCGCTCGACCGCTTCTTAAGCCGCGCGCAGATCGAAGTTCGGCCTGTGGATCCCGAGCAGGCTGAGTTGGCCCGTGGAGCGTTCAGCCGCTTCGGCAAAGGCAGGCATCGCGCGGCGCTCAATTACGGCGATTGTTTCTCCTATGCGTTGGCAGTATCGCTGGCAGAGCCGCTGCTCTGCAAAGGTTTCGATTTCAAACAAACCGACGTGATGCTGGCTACCTGATCGCGTTCCACGCATGGACCGCGGCCGGAAAGCGATCCTGCCCCAACTCCTTCTTCAGCGTATCCCCGTCCATGCGCACCGGCTGGTTTGGCGCCACGCCCTGCACCCACAAGTCGGCATACCTCGAAATCGCGTCCACCTGAATCTGCTCGACAGCATCCATATCCAGCTTTGCCAGATAACTGAACTGCTCCGCTGTCATGGCGCCTGGCGCGGTCCACGCACCGGCGCTTCCGACCGGGCTCACCAGCGGGCTCATTCTCACAATCCTGCTGTCCGCCGCCTGCGTGTTGAGCCCCGCCCCGCCGCCCGTCATGACATGCGCCAGAAATGTTGCAATATCGGGCGGGTCGTCAAGAACCGATAGCGCGAGTTTGCGCAGATCGGTCACCAGCCCGGAATCGCAAATCTGCCGCACATACGGCGAGGAAGCATCAGCGGAGGAGGCCCACGGCAGAGCGACCGAGCCCGTACCGATACTCAGCGCCGCCAGGTCCGGAACTCCGCGGTTTTTTACGATCGCCTCCGTTACAGCCGCCAGCACTGGATTGTTGCACCCCGAAATCGCGCCATCCCAATAACGGCCGGCACGGTTCGGAAACGCGGCAGGCGCATCGAAATAATTCACGGGCGCATTCGTCGAGGCGTGAATCGCTTCCGCCAGCGTCACATTCGCCTCGTCACCCCTGCCCCATCCCGGATGAGTGGTGGGCGATGAGCGGAAAAAAGTGGCGCGATTCCGGTCGTAATCGAATCCGGTGATCAGCAAATGCAGGTCGTCCTGTGCGCCGGGGCGCCGCAATCCCGCCGTGATTCCGGCCAGAGGAAGCGCGCCCCTGGTGGGGAGCACATTTTTCAGCGCCGCCAGTTTGTTATCGGAGCTGTATTTCGGGCCAAGCCCCGTGAACTCGTGCAGTATCCGGTCGCCGAAGGACGAAGTCGGCGAAAACACCGACAGCCGTTTCGCCTGGTCCTCGAAGAATTCCAGAATCTCAGCAAGCGACAGGTCTTCCAGCAGGGCTCCCAGCACGATGCTGCCGCCCGAAGTCGCCGCGGCCATATCGAAATCCCGCAGAACCTTGTTCCCCCGGGCGCCCGCGCCGTAAAGTTCGATCAATGCTTTGACCTGGATCAGCGCCCATGTACCCCCGCCGTCCAGCGTCAGAATTCTGTAGGCCATAATTCATCGATCTTACGATCGAAGCCGCACAGGCTGTTAACGTTACAACAGGCCCAGGCGAAAAAGCCTGAGCTACGCTGGTCTGAATGGTAAAGAATGTTCTGGGCGGGGTTCTGCAGACCTGCTGTACCGATCCGCTGACTGGTTTCTATCGCGACGGAAAATGCAACAGCGGCGCGGAAGACGTGGGCAGCCACACCGTATGCGTGATTGTGAACGATGAATTTCTGCGCCACCAGCAGTCCATCGGCAACGACCTGATCACGCCACGGCCCGAATTCGGTTTCCCCGGCCTCAAGGCGGGAGACGGCTGGTGTGTCTGCGTCGAACCGTGGAAACGATCGTTCGAAGCGGGCGTAATGGCGTCCGTTCGGCTGGAAGCCACGCACGAACGGGCGCTTGAAGTCGTCACTCTCGAAATGCTGCTGAAAAGCTCCCGCCTGAATTAGCGCGACTTGTGCCCGGACGGCCACTCTCCCCCGAATCCTGGTATGATGGTGTCGCAACGGATGTCTCTAAAGTGACAGGCGCGACGGCGTAACCTCTGTCCGCTCTATCCGTCAACACATACATATTATGATCAAAGTCGAAGGCCTGACCAAGCGATACGCTCGTCACGTCGCGGTCAAGAACATCTCCTTCGAAGTAGGCAAGGGCGAAATCGTGGGCTTTCTCGGCAAGAACGGCGCCGGGAAAACGACCACGATGCGCGTCCTCACCTGCTTTCTTCCGCCCACCGCGGGAAAGGCAAGCGTAGCCGGCTTCGATGTACTCGATCAGTCGCTCGAGGTCAGGAAGCATATCGGATACCTCCCTGAAACTCCCCCGGTCTATCCGGAGATGGAGGTTGCCACTTATCTGACCTTTGTCGCGAAACTCAAAGGCATTCCGGCCGGCGACATCAGGAAGCGCGTCGATGAAGTCTGCGAGCGAACCGCTGTCGCGCAGGTGAAGAACACCATCATCGGGAAACTTTCAAAAGGCTATCGGCAGCGTGTCGGGCTGGCGCAGGCAATCATTCACAATCCGCCGGTGCTGATTCTGGATGAGCCGACTTCGGGCCTGGATCCTCAGCAGCAGCGCGAAGCGAGACAACTGGTGGCCAGCCTGTCGGGGGATCACACCATCATCCTGAGCACCCACATTCTGTCCGAAGTGGAACAGTCCTGCAGCAAAGTCATCATCATCGACAATGGCGCAATCGTGGCGTCGGACACCGTCGCCAATCTGCACAACCGGCGCGGCGCGGGTGAATCCGTTCGCATTGAAGTGGCCGGCGCCCCTGCCGGCCAGGTGCGGCAGCGGCTGGAGCAGGTGAACGGAGTAGCCAGCGTTATCGCCGTGGATCGCGCGTTCAACGATCACGCTTCCGGAGACGGCGGCGACGGTCCTGAGGCGTTCGAAGTCCACAGTATGGACAACCGTTCGGTGCGGCCCGAACTGGCGCGCGCCATCGTGCAGGCCGGGTGGAACCTCACCGAGATGCGCACAGTCGGCGAATCTCTCGAAGAGATCTTCCTTGAACTCACAAAATCCGAAACCGCAAAAGAAACAACGGAAGAGGTTGTAGCCCAATGAGAAACGTCTTCACAATCTGCGGTAAAGAGCTGCGGTCTTATTTCACTTCGCCTGTCGCCTATCTTCTGATGGCCCTGTTCGGCCTCATCTTCGGATATTTTTTCTTCAGCGCGACGGTGTTTTTCATAAATGCCGGGCTCCGCGCGCAAATGGGCGGCCAGCAGCAGCCTATGAGCATCAATGAATACGTGATCGCTCCGCTGCTCGGCAATGCGAGCGTAGTCGGCCTGTTCCTGATACCGCTTATTTCGATGCGCCTTTTCGCCGAAGAGAAACGCACTGGCACTATCGAGCTGCTGATGACCTCTCCGGTCAGCGACTGGGAAATCATCCTTGGAAAATGGCTGGGCGCGATGGCCATGTATCTCTGCGTACTGGCAGTTTCCGCCATCAGCGTGGCCCTGCTGTTCTTCTGGGGACAGCCCGACTGGCGTCCGATTCTTACCGGCTATCTGGGCCTGATCCTGCAGGGCGGAACGGTGCTCGCGATCGGCACTTTCATTTCGACCACCACCAAAAATCAGATCATCGCGGGGGCCGCCACCTTCTCGGTCTGTCTGCTCCTGTGGGTTCTGAGCTGGGTCAGCAGTTATAACGATGCGGGCTGGGCGCAGGCGGTGGCTTACTGCTCCATCCTCACCCACTTCGAGCCTTTCTCGAAAGGCATTATCGACACCAAAGACGTGATTTTCTACATCTCGGCCATTTTTCTCGGCCTTTTCCTGACCTCGCGCTCGCTTGAATCGTTGAGGTGGAGAGCATAATGGCAAGCGACTTCCTGAAAGCCAGACAAACGCGCTACGGCGCTTTCATTGCGATTTACCTGATCGTCGTAATCGCCATTGTCATCGTCGCCAACTGGCTGGCCGCCCATCACAACAAGACCATTGACGTCACTTCCAATAAGCAATTCACGTTGTCGGATGAGACGAAAAAGGTCACCCGGAATCTGAAGCACGACGTTACGATCTATTACTTCGACCGCGCCGATTCTTACGACCGCGCGCGCGACATGCTCGACCGCTATAAAAATCTTTCGTCGAACATAAAAGTAGATTATGTCGATCCCGAAAAGAAGCCCGATATCGCCCGCCTCGAAGGCGCTCGCGCCCTCGGTGACATTGTTGTCGATAACGGCGAAAAGAAAGAAACGGCCAGGGGCCTCACGGAAGAAGAGCTGACGGGCGCGCTGGTGCGCGTGTCCAAAACGGGCGCCCGCATGGCCTGTTTCGTCAACGGCTCCGGCGAACACACGCTGGCCGATACCGGGCGCGATGGTTACTCTGCCATCAAAGACGCTCTCGAAAAGAACAATTACAAGACCGACACCATTTCACTGATTGAAAAACCGGACGTTCCGAAGACCTGCGATGTGGTCGTTGTCGCCGGACCGAAGAACGACTACCTGCAACCCATGATCGACGCGCTGCGCACGTATATTACGGGCGGCGGCCATGCTGTCTTCAATCTCGACGCCACGCTGAACCTGCCGAATGAAAAGCTGGGCGACACGCCCGCGCTCGCGAAACTGGTTTCGGAGTGGGGCGTCACGCCGGACGGCGACGTGCTTCTCGACCTCAGTTCCGCGAGCCGCCTCTTCGGACAGTCGTCGCCTGTATCGGGCTCTTATACGCAGCATCCGATTGTTCGCGTCATGTCCGGTATCGCTTCGGTCTTCCCTTTGTCTCGCAGTCTTGAAGTGAAGGCCCCCGCCGAAGCGCTGTTCTCCAGCACAGCGGATAGCTATTCGCTCACCAATCCGAAGCCCCCGATCCGGGAATCCGACCTGGCCTCCGGCAAAAAAGGTCCCTTCGTGATGGGTGCCGCCGCTACCGTCGGTGTTGGCGCTAAAGCGGGCCGGGTAGTCGTTGTCGGCAGCTCTTCATGGATGGCGAACGCGATCATGTCCACCCCTCTGGGCAATCGCGATCTCGCACTGAATATGATGAACTGGCTCACGTCGGATGAAGACCTGATTTCCATCCGGCCCAAACAACCGGAAGACCGCCGTCTGCGCGTCACCGGCAATGACATTCGCGTTCTCTTCCTGACCAGCGTGGTCTTGCTGCCCCTGATCGTAATCCTGTCGGGAGTTTCGGTCTGGTGGAAACGGAGATAGCAGTTCGATGCCAAATCGTTCGTCGGGCCAGATAAAGACTGGCGGGCTCATTGTCGCCCTGTGCGTGCTCATTGTTCTGGGAGGTCTGGTGTGGTGGTTCAACAAACACCCCAGTGTGGATAAGAGCACCGCTAATACTCCCGCTGCGCCAAAGCTGATCTCGGCCGACCCCAAACAGATCGAAGAGATTCGTCTGGCGAAATCCGGCTCAGACCCGGTGGAAATCACGAAACTGGCGAATTCCTGGACCATCTCGAAGCCCTCTGCGATGCCAGCGGATTCCGATGCGGTCGACATGCTGGCCGGCAGCCTTGCGACACTCAATGCCGATCGCGTCATCGACGAGCATCCGTCCGACCTGAATGCCTTCGGCCTTACGAATCCATCGGAAGAAATTGATGTAACCGTGAAGGGCGGCAGGCTTATCAAACTGCTGCTCGGCAGCGACACGCCTTCATCCACCGGAACTTACGCCAAAATCGAAAGCGATCCGAAGGTCTACACTGTCCCGACCTATACCAAGACCAGCTTCGATAAGTCCGTTAACGACCTTCGCGATAAGCGCCTTCTCACCTTCAATCAGGACAAGCTGACCTCGGTCGTCATCACCGGAAAGGGCCAGAGAGTCGAATTTGGCAGGAACGCGCAGGGCGACTGGCAGATCGCGAAACCGAAGCCGATGCGCGCCGACAGCCTCCAGGTGGACGATCTCATTCGCAAACTGAAAGGCGCCAAAATGGATCTGACTTCCGCCAACGCCGAGCCCAAAGACGCGGCCGCGCAGTTCGCTTCCGGCGAAAAGGCGGGAACGGCTTCGACAATCGACAATACCGGCAGCCAGACCGTCGAGGTGCGCAGGGGAAAGGACAACAGTTATTACGCGAAGAGCACCGCCGTGGCGGGTATTTACAAAGTCGCGGGCGAAATCGGCGATGCCCTGGGTAAGACAGCGGACGATTATAGAAACAGGAAGCTCTTCGACTTCGGCTTTAACGACCCAACAAAGCTCGATATCAACGGCACTCTTTACCAGAAATCGGGTGACACATGGAAATCCGGTTCCACTCCGTATGAAGCGGGCACGGTTCAGAGCGTCATCGATAAATTGCGCGACCTGAGCGCGACGAAATTCGCCGACAGAATGAATGGAACACCGGCGCTCACCATTGCGCTGACGGCCGGAGACAACCATCGCAAAGAGAAAGTGACCATCAATGCAGACGGCGCCGTTTACGCTGCACAGCGTGAAGGCGAGCCCGCCGTCTACATCCTGGACCCAAAGTTGGTGGACGATCTGCAGAAGGCGATTTCCGGGATCAAAAAGCAGGCGCCGGCTCCCGGGAAAAAGTGACGGCCTGAACGGCCGGTCGGTACTGCTGGGCCCTCATCCTATACTGATACTTTCACCCCATGCGAAGTCTCCGTTGGCTGTTGCTGGTGGCGATGGTGCTGATCGCCGCCGCCGTATCGGGTTTGTACCGGTCGCAGCGGGCAGCCAGACGCGGCCAGCGCCGCTCCACCCCGGCCTCCGTTCCCCTGGATACAAAAACCATGGCGCCCGACTGGGAGTGGAGCCAAAGCTCCAACGGGTTACCGGCGGTCAAGGTTAAAGCGAAGCAGATGACGCAGTCCGCGGACGGGACGAAGGTTCAGCTCGAACAGATCGAGCTCCAGCTCTACACGAAAGACGGCCGGCATTATGATCGGGTCCGCAGCGCGTGGGCTCAAATGACCACCAGCGATCACAAGCTGTTCTCGCCCGGCGACGCCGAAATCACGCTCGAAGTGCCCGTCAAAGGCGAACCTTCCCACCGGCTCACTTCCATCACGGCGTCCGGAATCAATTTCGACAGCCAGTCCGGCCAGGCCGTTACCGACCGCCACGTCTCTTTCACGTTCGAAGAGGGCGACGGCGCCTGCGATGGCGCCACTTACGACCCCACCACTCACGCGCTGGATCTCACCAGCAACGTCGTGGTCAACCTGCGGGGCAAGGGTCCAAAATCGAAGCCTATGAAGGTTGAGTCCGGCCATTTGAGCTGGAACGAAAAAACCGGAATGCTGATGCTCACGCCATGGTCGCGCCTTACCCGCGATCAGACCGTGGTGGAAGCCGCGCAGAGCACCGTCGTTCTGAACGGCCGCGACGTCGACTGGATCGACGCGGTGAATGGCCACGGGACCGACAAACAGCCCGCCCGCCAGATCGCGTACTCGGCCGACATGATCCATCTGAAGTACAACGAGGATCATGAAATCCAGCAGGTCACCGGCACAGGCAATGCGAAGCTCGTGGCTCATGGCACGGCTTCAGATACAACCATCACTGGCGATCGCGTCGATCTGAATTTTACCGACCATGAAGGCGAAAGCGTGCTCTCGCAAGCCACGGCGAGCGGCCACGGCTACCTGGAATCGAAGCCCCGGCCCGACGCGAAAGGCCAGACGGGAGACACGAAGATCCTGAAGTCGGACATTCTCAGCCTGCAGATGAAAGAGGGCGGCAAGGATCTGGAGCGGGTCAACACGCAAAGCCCCGGCACTCTGGAATTCCTTCCCAATCAGCCGGCGCGGCATCGGCGCGTTTTACACGCTGCCGAACAGATGACGATCCTCTATGGGCCGAAGAACGAAATCCAGTCGTTCCACGCGGGCGGCGCCTCCACCGAAACCTATCCTTCCCAGGAAGAGCTTAAAAAGAAGAAGACCGGCCTCGCCACCTCGTTCACGAGCAGTAAAACAATCGATGCATCTTTCGACGACAAAGGCGAGTTGAAGTTCATGAAGCAGACCGACAACTTCCGCTATACGGAAGGGGATCGCAAAGCGCAGGCAGATTCCGCCTCGCTTGAAAATAACACCAATGTGATGGATCTGGAGAAGAATGCGCGGATTGCCGATGCCACCGGGTCGACTGCCGGGGATCACATCAGGCTCAATCAGACGACCGGCGATTTCGACGCAACCGGCCACGTGGCGACCACCCGCCTGCCGGACAATCAGAAGAGCGCCTCAGCCATACTGGACAAGGACGAGCCGACTCTCGGGACCGCGGATCACGTGGTTTCGGCGAATCGCAACCACCTGATCCACTACTCCGGCAACGCGGTGGTGTGGCAGACCTCGAATCGCATACAGGCCGACAAAATCGATATCGATCGCGACAGGAAGTCCCTGATTGCCGACGGCAAGGTCGTGACGCAGTTCGAAGACAAGCCGAAACCCGATGAGCCGGTGGATGCTTCCAGGCCCCTGCAGCCTCTGTTCACCATCGTGAAAGCTCCGCATATGGTCTATAGCGACAAGGACCGCCTGGCCGATTACACCGGCGGCGTGAATTTCTGGCGGCCTTCGCTCACCATCACCAGCAACGCCCTGAAGGCTTTTCTCAACCCGCAGGATTCCGATGCCGATTCGAGGATCAACCATGCCCTCGGCGACGGCAAAGTGGAAATCGTACAGTTTGGGGACGACCGGCAGCGTGTGGGGCACAGCGAACACGCCGAGTACTATACGGCTGATGGAAAAGTGGTTCTCACCGGGGGGCAACCGAAACTTGATGACTCGAAGAGGGGTAATACTCAAGGGGAGAAACTGACTTACTATACGGACAATAAACGCCTGGACGTGGATGGCTCTGCCGAACACAAGGGGCAGAGCCACATTCGCAGGAAGATCTGATGCAGACTCTGGAAACTGTCGAAATTTCAAAGTCGTATCGCGGCAGACGCGTGGTCGACGACGTGTCTGTGCACGTTGGCAGAGGTGAGATCGTGGGCCTGCTGGGGCCCAATGGCGCGGGCAAGACCACGTCGTTTTACATGGTGGTCGGTCTCATCAGCCCGGACTCGGGACGGGTCCTGCTGGATGGCGTTGACCTTACGAACATGCCGATGTTCCGGCGTGCGCAGCACGGCATCAGCTACCTGCCGCAGGAGGCGTCGGTTTTCCGCAAGTTGAGCGTCGAAGAAAACCTGATGGCGATATTACAGACACGCCGCATGTCGGGGCGCCAGCGCCGGGACAAGATGAATCACCTCATCGACCAGATGGGCCTCGGGACAGTACGGCGCAGCAAGGGCTTTCAGTTGTCCGGCGGCGAACGGCGGCGTGTCGAGATCGCACGCTCACTGGCCATTGAGCCCAGCTTCCTGCTGCTCGACGAACCGTTCTCGGGCATCGATCCGATTCAGGTGCTGGAACTCCAGCGCATCATCCTCGACCTCAAACGGGATGGACTGGGGATTCTGGTTACCGATCACAACGTGCGCGAGACTCTCAGCGTCACGGATCGGGCTTACATCATCAATGCCGGAAAGATCTTCCGCACCGGCAGCCCCGACCAGCTCGCGCAGGACGCCGAAGTGAAGCGCGTCTACCTCGGCGAGTCATTTACCTTCAACTGGCCCCAATAGGGGCCAGTTCCCCACCGACTGCCGTTTCGCCCCGGCTTTACCCTTCGCTTTCGATTCGCATGCGGTAGAACGAGCGCCAGATGAAGATCAGGGCGATGACGAGGAAGACAGCCGAAAGCACTCTCCCCAGCGTTGTGCCCTGCTGCTCCGAAAGCGAGACGGCCAGTTCCACCGCGAGCAAGCCGAAAAGGGTAGTGAATTTGATGATGGGGTTCAGCGCCACCGAAGACGTGTCTTTGAAAGGATCGCCCACGGTGTCGCCGACGACGGTGGCATCGTGCAGCGGCGTGCCCTTCTGCTTCAGCTCCGTCTCAACGATTTTCTTCGCGTTGTCCCAGGCGCCACCCGCATTGGCCATGAAGATCGCCTGATAAAGACCGAACAACGCGATGGAAATCAGGTAGCCGATGAACAGGAACGGCTCCGCAAAGGCGAAGGCCAGAGTCGCGAAGAATACCGCGATGAAGATGTTGAACATGCCCTTTTGCGCGTACTGGGTACAGATGGCCACCACAGCTTTGCTATCCGCGACGGAGGCCTTTGTGGCGCCCTCAAGCTGGATGTTCTTCTTGATGTATTCGACCGCGCGGTAAGCGCCGGTGGTGACGGCCTGCATGGATGCGCCGGTGAACCAATAGATGATGCTGCCGCCCGCGAGAAGACCCAGCAGGAAGGGCGGATAGAGGATCGATAACTTCTCCAGATTTGTGGTCAGGCCGTTGGTGAGCAGCACGATAATCGAAAAGATCATCGTGGTCGCGCCGACCACCGCGGTCCCGATCAGCACCGGTTTGGCCGTGGCTTTGAAGGTATTGCCGGCCCCGTCATTCTCTTCAAGATTTTCCTTGGCGCGCTCGAAGTTGGCATCGATGCCGTACGTCGCTTTAAGTTCAGACTTGATGTTGGGAATGTCCTCGATCAGCGAGAGTTCGTAGACGGATTGAGCGTTATCGGTGACAGGTCCGTAAGAGTCGACCGCAATGGTGACCGGCCCCATACCGAGGAACCCGAAGGCTACCAGACCGAAGGCGAAGACGGCCGGAGCCACCATCAGGTTCGCCAGACCGAGGGTACTCAGACCGTAAGCCGCGCCCATCAGCATCAGCATCGCGAGACCCAGCCAGAAGGCGCTGAAGTTGCCGGCGACCAGACCCGAGAGGATGTTGAGCGACGCGCCTCCTTCGCGCGAGGAAGTCACTACTTCGCGCACGTGCGTGGATTCCGTCGAAGTGAATACCTTCACCAGTTCCGGGATGATCGCGCCCGCCGCGGTGCCGCAGGTGATGACGCTCGACAGTTTCCACCAGAGCGAAGTGTCTCCGCCCAGGTCGGGAATGATGTAGTAAGAAACGATGTACGTGGCCACGATCGAAATGATCGACGTGAGCCAGACGAGGAACGTCAGCGGCGCTTCGTAGTTGAACTTCGGGAGTTGCGAATACTTCGCTTTGGCGATGGCCTCGTTGATGTAATACGAGATGCCGGAAGAGATCACCATCATGATGCGCATGAGGAAGATCCAGACCAGCAACTGGACCTGAACGATTGGGTTCGAGACGGCCAGCAGGATAAACGAGATGAGAGCGACGCCAGTGACGCCGTAAGTTTCAAACCCGTCGGCGCTGGGTCCGACGGAGTCGCCCGCATTGTCGCCCGTGCAGTCCGCGATCACGCCGGGGTTGCGCGCGTCATCCTCTTTGATCTTGAAGGCGATCTTCATCAGATCCGAACCAATGTCGGCGATCTTGGTGAAGATACCGCCGGCGACGCGAAGAGCGGCCGCCCCGAGCGATTCACCGATGGCGAAGCCGATGAAGCAATTGCCCGCGTAGCCTGCCGGAATGAACAGCAGGATACAGAGCATAATGAGCAGCTCGACCGAGATCAGCACCATGCCGATCGACATGCCCGCGCGCAGAGGAATCTGATAGCAGGGGTATGGGTTGCCGCGCAGGCTCGCAAAGGCGGTGCGCGAGTTGGCAAAGGTATTGACGCGAATCCCGTACCACGCGACGCTGTAGCTGCCCGCGATACCGAGCACGCTGAACAGCAGGATCACAATGACGCGAATGGCTTCCAGATGCTCGAAGTAGCCGAAGTAGAAGAGGATGACGACGCCGATAAAGATCTCAAGAATCAGCAGGAACTTGCCCTGGGTGAAGAGATACGTTTTGCAGGTTTCCCAGATCAGTTCGGAGACGTCGCGCATGGATTGATGTACAGGCAGGTCGCGCAACTGCTTGTAAGTCATAAGACCGAACAGCAGTCCGAGAGCGCAGATGCCGAGGCCGGCCATCAGAATCGTGCGGCCGTCGAGGCCGAGGAAGGTAGCCTGGCTTAGATCGGGGAGAACGAGGTGGGCCTCACCACCTCCTTGAGGCGGAGGCGAATTCTGAGCAAGCCCGTGGACCGGGACGATCAGCAGAAAGGCGACGGCTGCCAGAAGTGGCAGCAAGAGACTCAGGCTTCGATGGCGTGCGAAAAACGATTCCAAGCAGGCTCCTCCAGATTAGATTGCGGGCTGTTCATGTTCACCCGGCCTTCTAGCCTATATGAGGGAATCCGCTTCGCGCAACAACATGCTTAAGGAATGATCCAATTCGGGCCAGTACTGGTTAGGACATGCCCCTTTGTGCCAGTCGCGGCGCCTATTATCAAATGACGCGGCGGCGCGGAGAAGTCTCACGTCTCCACGCCGCGCGCCGACTTATACGGCCACAGGTTCAGGCTGGGACTGCTTTTCAAACTTCAGCTTGCCATTATCGCCATCGTTATCTACGATGACGATTTCACCGGCCAGGAATTCGCCGGCCAGTAACCGCAGCGACAGCGGGTCCTGAATCAGCCGCTGGATGGAGCGCCGCATCGGGCGCGCGCCGTAGGCGGGATCGTAGCCATCGGCCATGATCGTTTCTTTGGCGGCAGGGGTAACGCGCATCTTCAGGCCACGGTCCGCCAGTTGATTTTCGAGCCGCCGAAGTTGCAGGTCGATGATCACGGACAAGTGCTCTTTCGAAAGAGTGTTGAAGACGATAATGTCGTCCACACGGTTCAGGAACTCCGGCCGGAAGGTCTGGCGGAGCGCGTCGAGAAGGCGCTTGCGAACGTCCTCCTGCGCGTTTTTCCCTTTCTGGTTCACCGAAAACCCGATCGGAGTGGCGTCATGGATGATGGCGCTGCCGACGTTCGAGGTCATGATGATGACGGTATTTTTGAAATCCACCGTGCGGCCCTGACCGTCGGTCAGACGGCCGTCGTCGAGGATCTGGAGCAGCGTATTGAACACATCGGGATGCCCTTTCTCGATTTCGTCGAAAAGCACGACCGAGTAAGGCCGTCGGCGAACGTGTTCGGTCAACTGACCGCCCTCGTCGTAACCGACGTAACCCGGAGGGGCGCCGATCATCCGCGCCACGGAATGCTTCTCCATGTACTCAGACATATCGACGCGGACCATCGCTTTGTCGTCATCGAACATGAATTCGGCGAGCGCTTTCGCGAGTTCGGTTTTGCCGACGCCCGTGGGTCCGAGGAAAATAAAGCTGCCGATGGGACGGTTGGGATCGCTCAGGCCCGCGCGATTGCGGCGTATGGCGTTTGAAACCAGCGAAACGGCTTCATCCTGACCGACTACGCGGTCGTGCACCCGGGCTTCCATATGGATGAGCTTTCGGACCTCGCCTTCCAGCATGCGGGACACGGGAATGCCAGTCCATTTGGCTACGATTTTGGCGATGTCTTCCTCGTCGATTTCCTCTTTTAAGAGCGCCGTACCGGATTTGATGGCTTCCAGTTCGTGGTTGGCCGCTTCGATATTGCCCTCAATCTCCGCCAGCCTGCCGTATTTGATCTGGGCGGCTTTCTCCCAGTCGCCGGCCCGGGTGGCGCGCTCTTCCTCGGCGCGCGCCTGCTCCAGCTCTTCTTTCAATGTCTGGACACGCGCAATGGAGCCCTTTTCGCGATTCCAGCGTTCCTTGAGGCCGGCGGATTCGCCGCGCAGGCGTTCGAGCTCATCTTCGATGTGACGAAGGCGATCTTTCGAAGCCACGTCTTTTTCGCGATTGAGCGCCTGGCGCTCGATCTCAAGCTGCGAAATGCGACGCTCGATATTATCGATCTCGATGGGCATGCTGCCTATCTGCATTTTGAGCGCAGAGCCCGCTTCATCGACGAGATCGATGGCCTTGTCGGGCAGGAACCGGTTGGTGATGTAGCGATGCGAGAGGACCGAGGCCGCGACAATGGCCGAATCCTTGATACGCACGCCGTGGTGGATTTCAAACTTCTCTTTCAGCCCGCGGAGAATGGCGATGGTGTCATCCACCGAGGGTTCGCCGACCATGACGGTCTGGAAGCGGCGCGCCAGGGCGGCGTCTTTCTCGACGTATTTGCGGTATTCGGCGAGCGTCGTGGCGCCGATGCAGCGCAGTTCGCCGCGCGCGAGAGCGGGCTTCAGCATGTTGGCCGCATCAATCGCGCCTTCGGCTCCGCCGGCTCCCACCAGGGTGTGCAGTTCGTCGATGAAGCAGATGATTTCGCCGTTCGATTCGGTGATCTCTTTCAGCACGGCTTTGAGGCGGTCCTCAAATTCTCCGCGAAATTTGGTGCCGGCAACCATCTGGCCGAGATCGATTGCGACCAGTTTCTTGTTACGCAGCTGGTCGGGGACATCGCCGCGCAGAATGCGCTGGGCGAGCCCTTCGACGATAGCGGTTTTACCGACGCCAGGCTCGCCGATGAGCACCGGGTTGTTTTTGGTGCGGCGGCTCAGCACCTGCATGACGCGGCGAATCTCTTCATCGCGCCCGATGACCGGGTCGAGCCTGCCGCGGCGGGCCTGCTCAGTGAGATCGACGGCATAGCGTTCGAGCGCCTGATATTTCGATTCGGGGTTCTGGTCTGTCACGCGCTGCGTGCCTCTGACTGCCCCCAGCGCCTTGAGTATTTCGTCATGGCGGGCGCCCAGCTTGTTCAGCAGGCTGCCGGCGGGTTCGTACTTCTGGTCGGAAAGACCCAGCAAAAGGTGTTCGGTCGAAACAAACTCATCCTTAAAATTTTCCGCCTCCCCAAAGGCGCTTTCAAATACCTGATTCAGGGCGGGCGAGATGTACATGCCGGAAGGCTGCCCGGTCACTTTCGGAATTGACGACAATTGGCGTTCTGCTTCGTTGATCAGGGCATCCGGCTGCACGCCGCATTTTTCGAGAACAGGACGCACAATGCCTTCGCGCTCGCGGCTGAGCGCGATGAGAAGGTGGAGCGGATGGACCGCCTGATGCCCGTTCCGGCCGGCGTTTTCCTGGGCCTGCTGAAGGGCCTCCTGAGCCTTTTGTGTCAACTTGTCAAATCGGAATGCCATATTATTCCCTCTCGATTATCGCCGTAAAAAAGGGGCAGACGCTCCGGCGCCTGCCCCGCTTACCTCCAGATGCTGGTTTACAGCGCTGAGTGCTCAGACAGAGACCTGCGCAGCTCCCTTTGCGCCCGGAGCGCCTGCGTCGGCCTGGACAGCGACTTTCACCTGGCGGGGTTTTGCCGATTCTTTCCGGGGCAGAGTAATGGTCAGTACGCCATTTTTGTAGTCGGCCTGTACCTTCTCGGTATCGACGGTTGCAGGGACGGCGAAGCTGCGAATGAATTCGCCGTAGCTGCGTTCGATGCGGTGGTGGCCTTGAATGTTCTCCTCTTTTTCAAATTTGCGGTGGCCGCGAATGCTCAGCGTCTGATTTTCCACCCGCACATCGATGTCCTCAATTTTGACATCCGGAACATCGGCCTTCAGTTTCAACGCGTCTTCGGTCTCGAAGATATCGACAGCCGGAGACCACGGGCGGTTGGCGCGAGGCTCACTCATCACGCGGTTGACGGCGTCTTCAAACAAGCGCAAACCATTGAACGGATCCAGGGTAACTGCGGTACTCATGATTTTTAGATTCCTTTCCGAGGTTTTGGATTCTGTTATCTAAATAACCTAATCCTGTTTAGATCATAAAATATGAGTCTAATAGTGTCAAGAGAGAAGTTTGACTTTTGTTATTTGTGGGATTGAGGCGAGGGAAGATGCGGCGGACGCGGGAGCATCGGTGGACATTACGTAACCGGGAGCGGGTTTGCCAAACGAAGCCGAATCTTCGTTAACCATAACCTTTTCTGTTGTTTGGACGACATAGGCTTGCTCGGCTTTGCGGACAGACTGGAGGCGCTCGAACTCCTTCTGGTATTGGAGGAGCTGCTTTGAGAGGCGGGCTTCGTAGCGGCCAAGGACATCGAAGGCGGGGGCGTCCTCTTTCCAGGCGAGAGTCTGGGCGTACATGGATTCGACACGCTCGTCGTCGGGGGCGTCTCTTTCGAGCTGACACATGTCGAAGTTGAGCATGTTGTTTTCAATGGCCGTGATGCGGTTCAGGCGGAAGTTGAGGTCAATGATTTTCTGGGCGATCTGGCGTTCGGGCTCGGTCTGCGGCTTGAGGTCGGCCAGCATGG
>JALYHT010000065.1 GCA_030776225.1 Acidobacteriota bacterium
TCGCCACCCTGAGCCGCTCGCCCGAAGGCGACCAGACAGACGGTCTCGGCGCGCAGTTCGAGCACCTCGATACTTTCCGGGTAGACGGGAAGTCTCTGACCATGCAGTTGGAACGGGTTGAGCTCAAGCCCGGATTACATGTTTGGCTGGTGTCCGCTGACAGCGTAGCCATGATTCCCGCGGCCCACGCGGTGGTGGCGGAGACGCCCTTCGAGAGGCGCCTGCCTCAGGCGCTGGTCACCTATGAGGTCCTGGATACACCCGTATGGCGGTGGATTGCGCTGCTGGCGATGTTCGCCGGTATATGGATTGCCGCGAAATTGATTGCACATATTGGAGTGCGGCTGCTGCGCCCGGTTCTGAACGCGCCCGAACTGGCCGGTCCGATTGCAATGTGCTTATCGGTGGCGGCGTTTCGTGTCGCCCTGGAATTCGCGCCGCCTTCGTCGGTTCCGCGGTTGTTTATCGAACGCGCGCTGGGGTTCGGATTTTCGATGGGTTTGGCATGGACAGCCACAGTACTGGTGGACCATGGAGCCGGGCGCTGGCACGCGAAACTCGATCCGCGCGTCCAGGCCGTGACTTATTCGGTGCTCCCACTCGGCCGGCAGATCCTGAAACTGACGATCTATCTCATTGCGGTGCTGAGTGTGGTCAGCGCCTGGGGTTACAACACGTCGACGATACTGGCTGGCCTCGGGGTCGGAGGGCTGGCCGTGGCGTTGGCGGCGCAGAAAACGATCGAGAACCTCTTCGGGGGAGTTTCGGTTATCGGGGACCGTCCCGTTCTGGTGGGTGACGTTTGCCGGTTCGGAGACCGTACAGGAACCGTGATGCACATCGGTTTACGGTCCACACGCATTCGCACGCCGGAACGGACGATCATCAGCGTGCCAAACGGGCAGTTCTCGACAATGTCGCTCGAGAACATTTCGGGGCGTGACAAGATCTGGTTTCATCCGACGTTCAACCTGCGTCGCGACACAACGTACGAGCAGCTCTCGAAAGTTCTGGCTTCGCTGCAGGAAATTCTGAAGGCCAATGACAAAGTAGAACACGGCGAGATACCCGTGCGTCTGGTCGCGATGACCACGTCATCGCTCGACGTGGAAGTCGCGGCCTACGTGAAGACCTCGGATAACAACGAGTTTCTGGCAGTGCAGCAGGATCTCCTGCTCGCGATGCTGAAGGCTATCGAAGGGACGGGCACCGCATTGGCAGTACCGCTGACGGAGAGTTACCAGGCGCCCCGGACCGCGTCCTGAAACTCCGGCGCCTGCTTTTCGATCCAGATACTGCCTCCCCGGTGCGAGATGCACAAGGGCATTTTCGATTCCACTAAAGGACGGCGGCACTTATAAAACCAGTCCGAAAGGTACAGCACCCGAAATGAACGATTGCCTTCGAGAAATGCTCTGAGAAAATACGCCTCGTTCCAGGACCGATTTTCGCCTGCAATCCAGGCGCCCGGATACTCGAACGGATAGAAGATATCGTGAATATGAACCAGGACGCCGGGCTTGAGGCACGGCAATACCCGGAAGAGGTAATCGAGCACGTCACTTCCGGTTTTGCCCACGTGCGATGAATCGATAAAGAGAATATCATCTTTCTCCAGCGACCGGAAGATCTCAAGGGATACATCCTGCAGCCTGGTTTTCAGAAAGCGATCCCGATACCGCGGGTCTCCTCTCATTCCCTCGGGGCAGATGAGCTCCAGGGCCAACTCGGGATGCGGTTCTATAAAGGTCATTTCGACCTCGCCGTTCATGCAACGATCATTGATATCGATGGCTGCGCAGGATGAAAATCCGGCGCCGATTTCCACAAACCGCTTAGGCCCCCGCGTAACCATAAACGCGCGCAACGCGAGCGCGTCGGCCAGGGGAAAGTTGGGGTTCGAATAGTAGTATCTCGATCCCGGCGACGATGTTTCAGGAAATGGCTGGCTTTTGTATTGCTCAGCTACGATATCGAACCACCGCAGCATCTCGGCTTCGCTGATCCCGAAGGATTCCGGTTTCGCTGTTGGGTGGTTTTCCAGATCGATTGAGCCCTGCACTGCCTGATCGGCGGGGTCCACCAAAGGAGAATAGAAGTGTCCGGCCGGGACCCACAAATTCTCTGCTTCCCCAGCGACCTTGCTGACGGCATTCTGCGCCTCAAGACGGAGAAGCCTGTTCTCCGCAATCAGGCGGCGCACGCTGGGCAACGCAAAAGCTAACCGGTTCAGCAGGTTTGTCATTGCGATCGATTCCCGGAGGTCGCGCGGGCCGTCCCCCGTGGAATTCAGAAGTAAAGTGTACTTCATCGTTCCGCGGCAGCTAATGCCGGAGGCTATGCGGCCTTTCGCTCCAACCGCGTAAAGGCGGGGAAATGTTAGCCTTGAGGCAATGCGCTCTCTTTTGATGTTCCTGCCGGCCCTGCTTCTGGCGCAGGCTCCGGCGCCTAAAACGCCGGCCACCCCTGCCGCCCCGAAAGCTGTGACCAGCGCGCCATCCATGACCGATGACGACAAAATCGTGTATTCGCTCGGCCTCTACGTTTACCGCTCGCTCGGGCAGTTCGACCTCTCTCCCGCCGAGATGGAAATCCTGAAGCAAGCCATGACGGATGCCGCCGCGAACAAGCCCGCCGTGGAACTCAGCACGTGGGGGCCAAAGATCCAGACGCTCGCCAGCGCCCGCGGTTCGCGCGTGGCAGGGCGCGAGAAGGCCGCCTCCGCCGCGTACCTGACTAAAGCCGCCGCCGAACCCGGCGCCGTTAAAACCGCCTCCGGCCTGATCTATCGCGAACTCACAGCTGGCGCCGGCGCTTCTCCGAAAGCCACCGATAACGTGAAGGTCCATTATCGCGGCACTCTCATCAACGGCACGGAGTTCGACAGCAGCTACAGCCGCAACATGCCGGCTGAGTTCACTCTGAACGGCGTAATTCCATGCTGGACCGAAGGGGTACAGCGCATGAAAGTGGGCGGCAAAGCGCAACTCGTATGTCCCTCCGATATCGCGTATGGCGATCAGGGCCGCCCTCCGACCATCGGAGGCGGCGCCACGCTGGTCTTCGAAGTGGAGTTGCTGAATATCGGGGGCGCCGAACCCGCCAAATAGGGTGCGGCTTCCGGATTCAGTTCGCCGGAGGCTGCACGATATAGCCCGATCTGGCCCGCACGCGGACGTTCGGCAAGCGCCTTGCCGCTTCAGGCGTCAGCTCTACCCGCAGCCTGCGTTCCGAGCCGGGGCTCGCATCGGGCAGTGCGTAATACATCGCGTAGCCGCTGCGCACATAATGCACGGAATCGCGAAAGGCGTCGCCGGGCACGCCCGCCACGATGGTTGCGCCGCCGGTCTCGTCCACCAGCCCGTTGGCGCCCTTTTCAAGCAGCTTGGTCGGGCCGGCGCGATCGAGAATTAACTCGCTCAATACCGCATCCGAACTCCAGAGATCGCGGACGATGGATTTATCCGCCAGGCCGCGCCCCCCTCGCTTGTCCGTGATGATCAGAATCGCCCGCTTCCTGTGTGTCGTCGGCTCTTTTCGAAGACGAAGCGCCGCCGCATCCGCCGCCGGTTCCAGACTCGACTGTCCTCCGAAGCGCAGCGTCAGCACGCGCAGCAGAATTGCTTCATTGACCATCTGCAGATCGCTCGTGAAAGCCTGCGCTTCCGTGCTCTCGGCATTGAACGAACGCACGCAGATACGGTCGGTCTTATGCAGTTCGTCGAAACCAAGTTCGGCGGCCCGGACTATGTTGAGCAGCTTGTTATGCATGCTGCCCGAAGTGTCGAACAGCAGAATCAGGTCGAGCGGCTCCACATCGAAGCTGAAATTTACAAGCGGCTGCGGCGCGTCCTCGTCAAAAACGCGAAAGTCGTCTTTGGTAAGGCCGGAAACCACGCGCCCATTCGTGTCCACCGCCTCGGCGTCCACGCGAACGAGAGAAACACCGGAGCGAAATACGACGTCATCCTGGGCAAATAAAATCGCCGCGCATAACAGGAACACCGAAAGCTTCATGCCGCGAGAACTTCCCTTCCTTTATCGAAAGACGCCCGTGTGCCCGAGCGAATACCGGCCGGGCTGCGGATACACGCATAATCCGTGGGGGCCTTTGCCAACTTTGATGCGGGCCAGCAGATGCCCGTCCGTCGTATCGAACGCGTAAACTTCCGCGTTATAGCGGCCTGACAGCCACAGAACTTTGCCATCCGCCGATACCCCGCCCATATCGGGACTGCCGCCGTGCGGAATCAGCCACTTTGTTCGGATTTTCCGCGTCGCAAGATCGAAAACCGTGACGCTGCCTTCACCGCGATTCGAGATGTACAGCAGCTTCGAGTCGCGGCTCACGTACAAGCCGTGCGTTCCCTTGCCCGTCGGAATAAAACCGATGCGTTTGAACGAGTCCGGCTCGATCAGGTAGATGCCGTTCGCCATCATGTCCGCCACGTAAAAGACCTTACCGTCGGGGGAGGTCTTCACGTCCTGCGGCATGCCGCCCTTTTCCAGCTCGATCGACCCGATCACTTTTCGGTTCGCGACATCGACTTTCAGCACGCGCGAGGCGAACTCGCAGCTGGCTATCAGAAACCGGCCATCAGCGGTGAAATCCATATGGTCGACGCCTTTGCAGCCGACTTTCACCGAATCCACCAGCTTCATGCTCTGGGCATCGCGAAAATCGAGCTGTTCCTTCGCTTCCGCCACGACGATCGCGTACTTGCCATCGGGGGTGAAATACATGTTGTATGGATCGGTCACGGGCAGAGTCCGGCCCTTCTTCCCTGTCGTCGGATCGACCTCGGTCACGCTATCGCCCAGATCGTTCAGAACCCAGAGGCGTTTCAAATCCCAGGCCGGCACTACATGCTGCGGCTGATGTCCGACAGGAAAGTGCCCGACGATCTTGTAGGTAGCCGGGTCGATGATGTCCACGGTGTTACTGCCGCTGTTCGGCACATAAATCCGGGAGGGGAAATCCCTGACTACAGGGCTGAGGTTGCCCGCATGGTCGGCGGCGTAGATATCGTTCGGGTCCTGCACCGGCGGCATGCCAGGCAGCGCGTTTTGTCCGGTCGGCGCCAGCTCGCCACTGGTCGCGGGCGCTGCGGATGTTTTCGCATCCGATTCCGTCTTCTGACCGGAACAGCCGACCAGCCCGAAGAAACAAAAAACGAGCGCCCCGAGGACGCGGGAATTACTTCTTTTCATTACTTGTAGTATCGCCAACCGGACTTCAGTGATGCCGCCGTTCGTTTTTAGTCCAGAATCTTTCTGTAATATTCCTCGTACAGCGGGATGATTTTATTCGAGCAAAAACGGGATTTCGCTGTTTGGCGCGCCGCGGCCGCTAATCTTTGGTGGGTGGAGTCGTCGCTGACCAGTTCGGTGACGCGCCCGGCGAGGCGTGAGATGTCGCCTGCGGACTCCAAAAATCCATCCACGCCGTCGGTGATCAGTTCCGGGACGCCGCCCACGCGGGTCGAAACCGGCGGAACCCCGCAAGCCATCGCTTCCAAAGCCGCCAGACCAAACGATTCCATCTCACTCGGCATCAGCATGACGTCGGCCAGACCGATGAGCCGCTCCACGTGATTCAGCTTGCCCAAAAACTGCACATGGTCCTTCAGGCCGAGCGTCCATGCAAGATGCTCGGCGGGTCCGCGGTCCGGTCCATCTCCAACCATGAGGAGGCGTGCATCCACATGCCGGCGAACTTCGGCCAGAATGCGGACACAGTCGAGTACACGTTTTACGGGCCGAAAATTGGAAACGTGAATCAGGAGCTTCTCGCCATTCGGCGCAAACTCCGCCGCCCCCGCGCGCTCTTCATTCGGTTTGTAGATATCGCAGTTGACGAAGTTATAGATGACTCGAATCTCGTTTTCAATGCCAAAGACATTGCGCGTTTCGCGCCGCAGATTCTCGCTGATCGCCGTGATGCCGTCCGATTGCTCTATGGAAAATTTGGTGATGCCGAAATAGGAGCGGTCGGCGCCCACCAGCGTGATGTCGGTGCCGTGAAGTGTCGTGATGAAGGGCAGCCGCCGCGCTTTTTCTTTGAAAGCCGCCGTCATCTGGCGCGCGAGCAAAGCCGAAATAGAGTGAGGGATGGCGTAATGGACGTGTAGCAGGTCGAGATTGTAGCTCTGCGCCACATCCGCCATGCGCGAGGCGAGGGCAAGAGCGTAAGGAGGGTATTGAAACAGGGGATAATTCGAAACTTCCACCTCGTGATAGTGGATGCGGGGATTTGAAGTATCGAGGCGAATGGGATTTGAATAGGTTATGAAATGAATTTCGTGGCCGCGGTCCGCCAGCTCAAGGCCGAGCTCGGTAGCGACGATTCCGCTGCCTCCGTATGTCGGGTAACAGGTGATGCCGATTCGCATTCTCAGTGGATGTAGAGATACAGCATATGGCTTCGGCCTTCTCCGTCGTCCGCGATGGCCACGGACCTGACCGGTGTCCAGCCGCCGATTTCAAAATCGTGAGCGACAATGCGCGTGCCCTTCTTCAGGGTGGCATCCAGTACGGGCCGGACTTTGATGTTGGATGCCGGGAGCAGATAAACCGTAATGAGGTTGGCGGAAGAGTAATTCTGTTTCAGAATGTCGCCGTGAACGATTTTAGCGGACTTCTGCAATCCGAGCTGACGGATTTTCGCCGTGCTCGAATAGACCAGATCGGGATCGAGTTCGATTCCGATCGCATCCGCGTGATACTTCTGCACAGCCATGATCACGATCCGGCCATCGCCGCTGCCGAGATCGAACACCGTCTCGCCGGATTTCAAGGCGCCCAGTTCCAGCATTTTCCCGACAATCGTCTCGGGCGTCGGATAGTAAGGCGCAAGTTTCTCCGGGGAAGGCGTCTGGGCACAGAGAGCGCCGCACAGAAGAGCCCCGATCGATAAAAGTTGTGGGCGCATCATTACTCCATCACGGACGACCAGCCGCGGCGGGAGAGATCCCAATAAATAACCGCGGCAGCCGCAATAGCGACGGCCAGAAACACGGCGCCCGTTGCGTAATCTTTCAGGACGATTTTACCGATGCCGAAAAGCGCGCCGTAAATCAGCGCGCACCCGCAAAGCCAATCGAGGAGATTCCATGCAAGGTCGCCTGAAATCCGGACGTCAGGCGCGAGGCGCGCCACGGGCGACCACCCGAAAACCGACGGACGAACACGACGGTAAAAGCCAACCAGCGTTTCGTCCGACTCGGGCCGGGTGAGGAACGTAGTGCCGAGCCACACGGCCGTGGTGATTCCGACCGTAATGAGTATGAGGTGGGCGAACTGAATCGGGTTGTCGCTGTTCAGGTGGAAAACGGTCTGGAGGATGACCGAAACGGCAAACGCCGCGGCCATGGAAGAGACCTCGCTCCAGGCGTTGATCCGCCACCAGTACCAACGGAGGATCAGAACTGAACCGGTACCGGCGCCTGTGACGATGAGAAGCTTCCATGCGCCGGCGATCGAATCCATGTAGTGGGTAATGACCGCCGAGATGACAGTGAGAAGCACGGTGGCGACCTGGGAGGCGCGCACATAGTGGCGGTCCGGCTCGCTGGTTTTGATGAACCGCCGGTAAAAATCGTTGACCAGATAACTCGCGCCCCAGTTGAGCTGCGTGCCCACTGTGGACATGAAGGCGGCGGCGAAAGCGGCAACCATCAGTCCGCGGAGCGATGCGGGGAGGTAATCGACCATCACGCGTACGTAGCCGGATTCCGGATCCTGCAGGTGGGGATAAAGGATGACCGAAGCCATCCCAACGATCACCCATGGCCAGGGGCGGAGCGCGTAGTGTGCAATGTTGAACCAAAGGGTGGCGAGAAGAGAGTTCCTTTCGTCTTTCGCGCTGAACATGCGCTGTGCGACGTAACCGCCGCCGCCCGGCTCAGCCCCGGGATACCATGTAGCCCACCAGTTCACGGCGATATAGACGAAGAAGGTCACGGCGGGCATCCAGACCGAATGCAGATCCGGCACAAAGCTCATGAAGGGGCTGCCATCGCCCCCCAGCTTCGTTTTCATAGCCTCAATGCCGCCAACAGCGCGAACGGCCTCCACGGCGAGTACGATCACCATGGTCATTTTGATGGCGAACTGGAAAAGATCGGTAACCAGAACGCCCCAGAGGCCGGAAAGGGTGGAGATGAATGACGTCAGAGCGATGATGGCGATCACCAGCCAAAGTGCCTGGTCTTTTGAAAGCCCGAGCACCAGCATCAGGATTTTCACCATCGCGAGGTTCACCCAACCAAGAATGATGCAGTTCATCACAACTCCGAGGTAAACGGCGCGGAAGCCGCGCAGAAAAGCGGCCGGCTTGCCGGAATAGCGCAGTTCGGCAAGCTCTATGTCGGTAGTCATGCCCGAGCGCCGCCAGAGTCGCGAGAAAAGAAAGACGGTGAGCATGCCGCTTGCAACCATGTTCCACCAGAGCCAGTTCCCGGCAATGCCGTTCCGCGCTACCAGACCGGTGACTACCAGCGGAGTATCGGCCGCAAAGGTGGTTGCAACCATCGAGGTACCCGCCAGCCACCAGGGAACGTTGCGGCCGGAGAGGAAGAATTCGGTGGTGTTAGCCCCCGCTTTGCTTTTGTAGTAAAAGCCAATCAATAAATTAAAGAGAAAGTAACCGGCGATGATGCACCAATCGAGCGAAGTCAATTTCACAGGGACGCACCAGGGTTATCAACGGTCGATGTGGAAAAGCCTGCGGAAAAAGGGAGCAGGCAACCGGTATTTGGCCCAATTGAAATAGGTGTGTAACAAATTGCACGGTCGTACAGCAGTTTTCCCATTTGACCTGTAACCGATTGATGCATATGGATTTTTAAACCTGTAATCACTCTATTTTTGCCGCTACACCCACACCTTCTCAAACGACTGTGCGTTTCGACACATAACGCAGGAACTTCCGTCTGTGTAGTAGCTGGCTTCGAGGCGCGTAAGATGCACCAGCGGCAAGGCGCCGAAATCTGCCGTCCGCGGGTTCGGTTGGTAGATCACGACGGCCAGCGCCATTACGACGGCGCCGTAGCTTTCGAGCAGAGCCTTGAGTTCGGTCGCTCTCGAACCCGAGCGCAGAAGATCGTCAACGATTACGACCTGCTCGCCGGGTTGGGGCTCAATGAACTGGCGAAAACGCAATGCGTCGCCGCCCTGGCCTTTTTCGGCCCAGTAGACTCGCTTCGCCTGCAGGGCTTCGCATACGCCGTATGCTACGGGAAGCCCTCCGGTAGCGGGCGCCACGATGGAAAGTTCGGGAATGGCGGCGCGAATCTCAGAGTTAGCCCGGAGTAGCCGGCTCAGCCCAACGCTGAACGTTTTCGCATGCTGGTAGTAGCGCATTGCAAGAGCCACCTGGAGATATTCATTGGAGTGAAGCCCGTTCGAGTAAACGAAATGTCCGTCGCGGAGAGCGCCGGTGTCGCGGAGTATGCACACCACTTCATCGTGTGTCGGGAGCAAGTGCATAGGGTAAAGGAGGGCGCTTTCGTTGCCGCCCTTCAAAAGGATAGAGCATCCTGCGCCGTGTCGTTGGACAGTGGGAGGAAAACGAGTGGCAGCGCGGGAAGGCCAGGTGCTAGAATTGCAATTTCGGGCGCGTAGCTCAATTGGCAGAGCAACTGACTCTTAATCAGTAGGTTGTAGGTTCGATTCCCACCGCGCTCACCACAAGTTTTCATAGACTTAGGTGACTTTTCAAAAACCACCGGGAGGTACTGCAGGGGGTACTTTTTGAAAGATTCGCCTTCCCGGTCGGGCTTTTGGGGCTCAGGCCCCTCAACTTCCGGCCCCGCGCCGAACGTACCGCACCTAGCGGCAAATGGGTGCAAGACCCAATGAAAAGACTTGTTAGCTGGTTAGCACTTTTGCAGATTGTCTTCATGAGTGGCTGTTCGAAGCCCAATGCGGTTACGACGTTCAAATCGCCCATGGACGGACTCTTCTACACAGTCGAAACCTACTATGGAAGCGGCCCTGCTTCGGATACGAGCCGAGTGTATGCACACTTGGAACGCGACGGCAAATCGAGAAGGATGCTTGTTTTGGAAGGCGACAATCTGACAGTTAAGAAGATCACCTGGAACAGCCCATATGATGCCACCCTTTGCCTTGATGGTGGCATCACAGGCACGTTTCGTAGTGAAGTCACTTTGATTTCAGGAAGCACTTCCGAAACAATCCAGAATCATCTTCAAGAGCACTGCAATGCTCGGTAACAGGGACCATTGTGTACGACGGAAGTCTTCACTCTAATTACAATCTGACGAAGATCGCGTCTTCCAACGGCAGGTACATTGCTCTTCAGTACGACGCTTCATATGATGCGACCAATCAGCTCACCGCCTGGCAGGAAGTCATTGTGCAACTGAATCCCGTTCCATCAGGCCTTCGTCAGCGAGTCGCGGGT
>JALYHT010000066.1 GCA_030776225.1 Acidobacteriota bacterium
ATACTGCCCATATGTGGTCCACCTGGGCCAATGTTGAAGAGTTCAGCTATATTAATCCGCATCCGGCATTGAAGTTCACTCGAACGGACAAAGACGGCAAAGTCGAGCATTGGGTCGCCGAAGTGTCGGATTCCCCGTCCCGACTCGCGCGCACTGGCTGGACCAGATCGCGGAGTATGGAAGCAATGAAACCGGGAACCCGGGTAAAGCTCTACCTTGCCACCTCGCTGGCCGGCGGCTACCTCGCTTATGTGGATCTCATTGAAAGCGAGAAGGGCGAATTCATCTGCAGCACGAAAGAGCAACCCGTATCTGCCGTCAATCTGGATGGCGTTCCCGGCGGCTTTCAACCCAAGCCCGTCGCCGAAAAAACGGAATAACGGGCATGACGAATAGCAAATTGGAGCAGGGCTTCTGCTCCCCGGCGCGTGCGCTCGTGCTTGCCATCTGCGCGTTCCTGCTGCCGCAGGTCTCAGTAGCCCAGAAATCAGCGGCCCCGGCATCTTCCGATAAAGACACTCGCCCTTACGATAAGCACGATTTTACCGGCATCTGGGCCCGCAACCCGGCAGCTCAATTCGGTCAGCCCCCCTGCCCCGAATGCCGCAATGTGGGGCCTGTGCCTGGCTACCCCGTTACCTACGGCTACTTCGGCGATGTTCCACCGCGGACCCCGGAGGGGGAAAAGAAGTTCCGGATGAACAGGCCTACGAAAGGCTATGTTATCGGGAGCAAAGAAGCTCTGGCGCATATGGATATCGAAGAGGGTTTCCGCCGGGCGGTTGAGTCGAAAATGTCCAATGACCCTGAGGAGCGCTGCGAGCCGCTCGGATTGATACGCCTTGTAACGTTTTCGGGTGGAAACGCGCCGATGCAAATCATTCAGACGAACGAGATCCTCGTTCAAAAATTTGAATGGTTCTGGGAAAACCGCGAAATCTGGCTGGATGGCAGAGCCCTTCCGAAGAAAGACGACTACCTGCCTCGCTTCAACGGATACTCGGTCGGCAAGTGGGAAGGCGATACGCTGGTGGTGAGCACCGTGGGTTTTGACGACCGTCAATGGATCGACGGATTCGGTTACCCCATCAGCGGCAAAGCGGTACTTGAGGAGCGCTACTCGCGACCGAGCCGAAACCGGCTGCGGCTGGACATGACGCTCACGGATCCGACGTACTACACTAGACCATGGCATTCCAGCACCAAGATATGGGCTCTGATCCCGAAAAAGGCGGCGGAGATCAGCGGCTGGTCCGGACTCGGGGAAGATCACTGCGTCCCCTCCGACAACGATTACTTCCGCACGTTTGAACCCGACGTGCCTGGGGCAAAGAACCACAAGTAGGGTATTGGCCATATCTATTACCCGGAAGTATCGGCAAACAGAAATCACACCTTAATCGAACACTCAAATGCAGGAACTGAATCAATTTAACGTCACAGATGTCGCGCTCGAACAGATGGCGGGCACAAAGGATCAGCGTCTGCATGAAATCATGGACGCACTGGTCCGGCACCTGCACGAGTTTGCCCGTGAAGTCGATTTAAAGCGGGACGAACTGTTTGGAGGCCTTCACTTCCTGACGGAGGTGGGGCATAAGTGCACGCCTCATCGTCAGGAATTCATTCTTCTTTCCGAGGTTCTCGGCCTCGAAACCGTCGTCAATGTTCTTGATGATTTACGCCCAAAGGAGCGGGCAACCCGCTCCAGCATTCTTGGTCCGTTCTATGTGAACGGCGCCCCGGAACTCGCACTGGGAGCCTCGTTAAGCGCTGACCCCGGCTCTCAGCAGATTGCGCTTTACGGCCGGGTGAAAGACTCGGCTGGCCTGCCCCTTGCGAACGCCGTGGTAGAGGTATGGCAAACGGATGAGGAAGGGCTTTACGACGTCCAGAGGCACGACGAACTGGATTTGCGGGGCCGTTTTCACACAGACAGCGAAGGCCGCTATTATTTAAAATCGATCCGGCCACTTGGTTATTCCATTCCTTTGGACGGTCCGGTAGGCGCTCTCGTCCTCGCGCAGGGCCGTCACGGGATGCGTCCCGCGCACGTCCATTTTTTGGTTCGCGCAGAGGGCTACAAGGACGTCACCACCGCCTTTTATCTGCGCAACGACCAATACATCGAGACGGACACCGTTTTTGGCGTGACCCAATCGCTGATCACGGAAATCAAAGAGCCCAATCCATCCTCGCCCCTGCCGGATCTTCCCGGCATTGAGTTCGACTTTACGCTTCTGACCGACAGCCAGGCGGAGGCCGTTGTTGCTCGATAGCCAGATCATCGCGCAATTTGGAGACGAACTTTATACCGCCTTTGCCGAAAGGAAGCCCATCGCCCCCCTCACAGAGCGTATGCCGGCGATGACCATCGGCGACGCCTATTCGATTCAGCAGCGCATGTTGAATCATCGGCTGGAAAAAGGCGAAAAGGTCGTCGGCAAAAAGATTGGAATCACCAGTCAGGCCGTTATGAATATGCTCAATGTCCATCAGCCCGATTTCGGGTATCTGCTCGATGGCATGATCTATAACGACGGCGATGCGATTCCGATGAACACCCTCATTTCGCCCCGCGCCGAGGGAGAAATCGCGTTCATTCTCAGCCGGGACCTACAGGGACCGGGGATCACCGAGGCTGACGTGATGGCGGCAACCGATTGTGTCATGCCTTGCTTTGAGATCGTCGATTCCCGTATTCGCGATTGGAAGATCAAAATCCAGGACACCGTGGCCGACAATGCCTCGAGCGGCGTATTTGTCCTCGGAGATCGCGTTGTGAATCCGCGGGATATTGATCTGCCGTTGTGCGGCATGGTTCTCGAGAAGAACGGTGAGGTGGTGGCTACCGGGGCCGGCGCGGCCGCGCTGGGCAGCCCCGCGGCTTCCGTGGCATGGCTCGCCAACGCGCTGGGCGAACTTGGCGTTGCATTGAAGGCTGGTGAGGTCATTCTCTCCGGCGCTCTGGCATCCATGATCCCCGCCTCCGCCGGAGACTGTTTCCGGGTTTCGATAGGGAATATGGGCTCCTCGACGGTGCGCTTTTGCTGATGGTCATGAGGTTTTCAAAATGAGTCCCGAAATTATCGCGGAAGTTGCGGCCCATCTGGAAGCCGCAGAGCTCGAAGTTCGCGATACGGTGAAGATCACCGACGCTTACCCGGATCTCGACTGGAATGACGCTTATGCGATCCAGAACGAAATCCGGCGCCGAAAGGAAGCTCGCGGGCAACGGACCGTCGGTCTGAAAGCCGGACTCACTTCCAAAGCAAAGATGACCCAGATGGGCGTGACAACGCCGATTTTCGGTTTTCTGACGGATTATTTTGCAGTTCCGCACGGGGGAACGATCAGGATGTCGGACTTGATTCATCCGAAGATCGAACCCGAGATCGCGTTTGTCCTGAAGCACGCATTAAAAGGCCCCGGTTGCCACGTCGGCGCGGTTCTCGCAGCGACGGACTATATAGCGCCGGCGCTCGAGATCATCGATTCACGCTATCGGGACTTCAAATTCGATCTGCCCAGCGTGATCGCGGACAACTGCTCGTCCGTCCGATTTGTCGTCGGTTCGCAAAAAACTCCGGTAAGGGGACGCGACTTGAGGACGATCGGCGCGGTGATGGAAAAGAACTCCCAAATCGTGTCGCTGGGAGCGGCCGCCGCCGTACTCGGGCATCCGGCTGCGGCCATCGCGATGATGGTGAACGAATTGAAACAGGAAATTCCGGCTGGCAGCGTGCTTCTGTCGGGCGCCATCACGGAGGCTATCGCGGTGAAAGCCGGAGACACAATTACGATGCGCATGCAGGACATGGGATCCGTGTCCGTCAGCTTTGTTTAGGGGTGAGCCGTTTTGCCGATAGTTCAACTTTATTTACCCGGGGAACACACCGATCCGCAGAAAAAACTGCTGATCGAGAAGGTCAGTGAGACAATGGCCGCGGGGGGCTGCGGACCGATTGACCGCATCCGAATTGTGATCCACGAGCTTCCGGGATCCCTGCAGAAGGGCGGATTTTTCGCTCCGGTCCTGGCGGACCCCGGCGCTGCCGATCGTCTGCCCATACTGAACCTGTTCCTGATCCAGGGCCGCCCCAAAGAGGTAACGGACGCCCTTGTGGACAGTCTCACGACGACTCTCGTGGACGCGGGCTATGAACGGGACTCGGTTTATGTGGCCATCCGCGAAGTGCCCAGCTCGTCCTGGGGTATGGGAAACAAAACAGCGCGGGAAATGGGAAGATGACCGACGCAAAGCGTTTCTCGGGTCAGGTGGCTGTCGTCACCGGAGCAGCCTCGGGTCTTGGCCTGGGTATTGCGAAACGACTCGCCTCCGAAGGCGCCCGGGTCAGTTTATGGGATTGCAATCCCGCCACGCTTTCCGCGGCGGCTGCGACCGTCGACGGCTCCCATACGGTAACCGTTGACGTAGTCGATCCGGCCGCGGTCGAGCGCGCGGCGCAAAACACTTTGGAGGCCCTGGGACGAATCGATATCCTGGTGGCAAGCGCCGGCATCACCGGACCGAATGCGCCCTCGTGGGAATATCCGATCGCCGAGTGGCGCCGCGTGATGCAGGTGAATCTCGACGGCCTTTTTTACTGTAACCGGGCCGTGGTTCCGCATTTTCTGGCCGCCGGATACGGGCGTATTGTGAATATCGCCTCGATCTCCGGAAAAGAAGGCAATCCCAACGCGTGCGCCTACAGCGCCAGCAAGGCGGGGGTGATCGCCTTTACGAAGGCGCTCGGCAAGGAACTCGCCGAAACCGCCATCCGCGTGAACTGCATTGCTCCGGGGGCCGTACGCACGCCTCTGTTCGATCAAATGTCCGAGGCTCATATTCAGTACATGCTTTCCAAAATCCCCATGAAACGGTTGGGTGCGATCGAGGAGGTTGCGGCCATGGCATGCTGGCTCGCCAGCGCCGAGTGTACGTTCAACTCTGGTGCGGTATTTGATCTTTCCGGCGGACGCGCGACTTATTGAGCGCACCTGCGGCATTTTACAGCGCCTGCGGCTCAGCGGTTTGGGAGCGTGCGGATGCTGGGCACTTGAGCAGCTGCTCGTCGGCAGTCGCGAGAGTGAATCCGTTCACAAGCGCCCGCCGTATCCACGCGCCGGTTCGGAACTGACCTCAACTCTTCGCTGTGAGGTGTTTTTTACCCGGCTGCGGGCAAGCAGGACCACAGCCATATGTGCGTATTGAGAAGGATATTCACGAGCCGGAATTCGTCAGAACATCCCAATCCGCGAGCTCTGTTACAGGAGACTGAATGTCTCCGACGATCTTCGCTGTACCTTCCATGGAACCCATGATCTGCCTTTTACCCGGCGGAGTTACAGGCACGAGTTGCGCGACTGGTTTGCCCCGTTTTGTTGCGCGTATCGGCTTGCCGGTTTTCTCAACTTTATCGGGAAGGGCAAGGCAGGTCGCTTTAAAATTGGCGGCCATCTAAAGCGCCCCAAGCACTTCCTGCGCGTGACCCCCGGGCTTTACATTGCTGAAGATTTTTGCGATCTTTCCGTTTTCGATCACAAAAGTTGTGCGGGCCACTCCCATCACCTTCTTCCCGTACATGTTCTTCTCTTTCATCACGCCATACTGATTCGCGATTACTTTTTCCGCATCGGCGAGCAGCGTGAAGTTGAGCTCGAACTTTTCTTTGAACTTCGCCTGCGCTTTAGTCGTGTCGGGTGAAACACCGATTACCGTGACGCCTTTGTTCGTAAACTTCTTCACGGTATCGCGGAACTCACAGGATTCGATGGTGCAGCCCGGCGTGTCCGCGCGCGGATAAAAATAGAGCACGATCTTCTCGTTCCTGTGCTGCGCCAGATCGAACTCCTCGCCCGTATCGGTGAGCACCTTGAATTCCGGCGCGGCGTCTCCTTCTTTCAGTTCTTTACCCATCGAGATGCTCCTTTATCCCAGCTTCGTTTTAAATATTTCATTCACTGTCGCCGGATTGGCCTGACCGCGCGACGCCTTCATGACCTGGCCTACCAGGAAACCGATCACGGTCGTCTTCCCGCTCCGGTATTGCTCGACTTGTTTCGGGCTGGCGGCGATCACGTCATCGACGATTTTTTCGAGCGCGCCCGTATCGCTGATCTGCTTCAACCCTTCGCGCTCCACGATCACAGATGGGGCGTCGCCCGTTTCCGCCATCTTCGCCAAAACTTCCTTTGCCAGCTTGCCGGAGAGTTCGCCTTTTACGATCATCCCCACCAGTTCGCCCAGATCCCGGGCTGAAACCGGCGACTCCGCGATGTCTTTATCGGCGGATTTCAGCAGGCCCGCCAGATCTCCCATGACCCAGTTCGCGGCCATTTTCGGATCGGTTGAAACCTCTGCAGCCACTTCAAAGTATTCGGCCATGGCGCGGCTCGCGGTCAGCACCTGCGCATCGTATTCGCGCAATCCGTAAGCTTCGACGAAGCGGGCCCGCCGCGCGGGCGCCAGCTCCGGCATGGTGGCGCCGATTTCTTTGAGCCACCTGTCTCCGATGCGGAGCGGCGCCAGATCCGGCTCCGGGAAATAGCGGTAATCGTGCGCGTCTTCTTTGCTGCGCATGCCACTGGTTTCGCCGGTGTCGGAATTGAAAAGGCGCGTCTCCTGGTGAATCGTTCCGCCGCCCTCGATGATGCCGACCTGACGCGCAATCTCGTAATCGATCGCCTGTTTCAGAAAGCGGAACGAATTCAGGTTTTTCACTTCCGCGCGCGTGCCCAGTTTGTCCGTGCCTTTCAGGCGCACCGAAACGTTGGCATCGCAGCGCAGATGGCCTCTTTCCATATCGCACGTGGAGGCGTCGACAAACTGCACCGTCTCTTTGAGATTGCTCAGGTAAGCCAAAGCTTCATCGGCGGAACGCATATCCGGCTCGCTGACGATCTCGATCAAAGGCGCGCCGCAGCGATTCAGATCCACGTATGTATAGCGATCCGAATCTTTGAATCCATCGTGCTGGCTTTTGCCCGCGTCGTCCTCCATGTGGACGCGCGTGACTCCGACGCGCTTGCGCCGCCCCTCCACTTCGATATCGACGAAGCCGTGCTCGGCCAGGGGTTCGTCGTACATAGAGATCTGATAACCCTTGGGCGAATCCGGATAGAAGTAATTCTTGCGCGCAAAACGCGACAGGCCGCGAACCGTGCAATTCAGCGCCAGACTCGCTTTGATGGCGAGCTCCACGGCTTCCCGGCTCAATACAGGCAGCGCTCCCGGCAATCCAAGACAGACGGGGCACACGTTCGTGTTGGGAGCGTTGCCAAAACCCGTCGGGCAGCCGCAGAAAATTTTGGTACGCGTGCCCAGCTGGACGTGCACTTCCAGCCCGATTACGGGTTCATATTGAGCAATCAGCTCCGGAGAAGCCAGATCGAGGGCCATAGTCGACATAAGATTCAGGATACCTGCCCGAGGCTTTATAAAAATCTGTACAAAAAAATCCCAACGCCGTTGCCGCCGACCGACTTATCATGCAGCCGAATAATCTCTTCTCCCTGTTCTTCAGGCACGTTACGCTATGATCTACGCTACTCGCCGCACCTTGACCTTTACCTCAATTCTTGAACCAAGCCTGTTAAGGATAGACATCAACCGATCAAGGGTGAATCTCTCAAGATCCGCATGGCGGATACGGGAGAAGTCAGCGGCCGCGATGCCCGTGCGGTCATGCGCGGCGCGGACTGTCAGGTTCTCTTTGTCGAGAGCCTTAATGATTTCAGTGGCGAGGATAGCCTTGAACTGCTCGGCATCCGCATTCTTGCGCCCGAGGTCGCGGAATACGTTCCCGCTGCCTCTGACGACTTCAAGCTTTTCGGTTTTCATCGCAACATCTCCTTCAGTCGCTTCAAACGGTCCGTCACCAAATCAATTTCGCGTCGCGGTGTCTTGATGCCCTGCGTTGATTTCTTCTGGAAGGCGTGGAGCACCCAAACATCGTTTCCGAGCTGCAAAGCGTAGATGACCCGGAAGGCATCTCCCTCGAAGGGCAGCGCGACCTCCATAACGCCCTGTCCCAGGCCGTGCAGGGGCTTCGCGATATCCGCTTTGCCGCCTTCCGCCGCGATTGTCAGTGCGGCGAGGCAGATGGACTGAGCCCTTTCGGGAAACTTCTCAAATTCGCGCAAGGCGGCCTTTACCCACGAGACGGGACGGGTCTTCCGTGCCTCCGCCATACGCTAGTGGATGCCGTTCATCAATCTTATGTTGTCATATTTGACAACATAACGTCAAGCTGGGAGAGGACGGGGCGAACCCGTGGGCCGGGCTCTATTAGGACTCTCGCTTCGCTTCGCCGCTCACTGAGCCCGTGCCAGGTCTCGGCGCTTTATAAAAATCTGTACAAAAAAATCCCAACGCCGTTGCCGCCGACCGACTTATCATGCAACTAGACGCCATGCGCTGGCTTTCGGGGATCTTTTTTCTGTCATGGGTTTTTCTGCCATCGCCGCTTACGGCCCAGAACCACTACGTCGGAAGCGAGCCCTGCAAAACCTGCCACGCCGACGTGTGGCTGAATTTTTATAAAAATCCGCACTACAAATCGATCGCGTCCGGAAAAGAATCCGCCGCGCACACCGGGTGCGAAGGGTGTCATGGGCTCGGGGGCGACCATGTGGCGGCGCGCGGCGGGAAGGCCACCATCAAAGCCTTCTCAAATTTCACTCCACCCCAGACGCTGGCCGCGTGCCTTGAGTGCCATTCCAAAGATCTGCCGAGGGCCAATATCCAGCGCTCCGTCCATACGGAGGCGGACGTGGTCTGCACGAACTGTCACTCCATCCATAAGCCGGCGACGCCGAAATATCTTCTGGCAAAACAGCAGACAGAACTCTGTTACACATGCCACGCGTCCGAACGCGCTCAGTTCGAAATGCCATCGAAGCATCGCGTGAACGAAGGCGTGGTGCAATGCGCGGACTGCCACAATCCCCATGGAGGGTTCGGCGGAACTTCGATGTCGTCGCGCGCCATATCGAACTCCGCCATGCTGCAGCCCGCCTTCGACAACGAGGAGCCCTGCCTGAAGTGCCATGTGGATAAGCGCGGGCCGTTCGTCTTTGAACACGCCAGTGTGCGGGTGGAAGGCTGCGTTGGGTGCCATGCGCCCCATGGCTCCATGAACGCGAAACTGCTGCGGCGTCCGGTGGTATTCACGCTTTGTCTCGAATGCCATAACGGCGCGGGCGCCTTCGGGCGCCAGAACACCGGCGTGTTCATTCAATCCAGTTCGCATAACCTGCTCGATCCGAAATACCAGCGCTGCACGCTCTGCCACGTGCGCATTCACGGTTCGAACAGCGACGCCACCTTCCTGCGATGACGAAGCCAGCCATTCTGCTGCTGTTCCCCTGCATGGTTCTTGCGCAGGATACGGTTGCCCCCACCACGGGAGAAACCACCGCTCCCACGCGCGGCCAAAATGCCGGGGCATACAACGTGGCGCAGTCGTGGGAACTGGGTTATCGTTATGCCTCGATCGGCGGCGACCAGGGCAAATACCGCAGCGATGTGAACTATCGCGACGGCGTTCGTCTGCTCAGCAGCTATCTCACTGTCAACTCGCGCGATGGCCGCGGGCGCTCGTTCGATGAAATTGTGCTGACCACACAGGGGCTGGGCAACGATCCCTATGAATCCGCCACCCTGCGCGTGCAGAAGAACAGCCTCTATCGCTACGATATGCTCTGGCGATCGAACGACTACTTCAATCCCGGACTCACGGTTTCAAACGGCGAGCATTCAATGGACACGAAGAATCGTTGGCAGGACCATGAACTCACGCTGTTTCCGCAAAGCTGGTTCCGTGTGCGCGCCGGTTACAACCGGACCGTGCAGCTCGGCCCCGCGCTGACGACGACCCAGGAGTACGATGCGCGCGGCGACGTGTTTCCGATTTTTCGCGATCTGAAAGAACAGTACAACGAGTACCGAATCGGCGCGGATGTCACGCGGAAGAGCTTTCGCTTCACCCTGCTTCGCCGCTGGGAGTATTTCAAGGAAGACAGCACAGACGCCTTGACCGCGACCCTGCAGGGTGCGTCGGATTTATCCACGCTCACCGGCTTTCAGCGTTCACAGCCGGCTCGCGGCAACACGCGGGGCTGGTTGGGGAATCTTTATGCCGAACGAAAGTGGATTGCGGTGAACGCCCGCTTTACTTACGCCGGTGGTCGAGGGGCGTTCATTCAGAATGAGAGCGCATTAGGCGTCGATCGGTTCGGAACCTCTCAGAACCGGCAGGTGAGCGTGACGAGTAACGGCGACAGGTCTGTGACCACGGGGGATCTCAATGTGACGATCCTGCCGCTCTTGCGTTTCAGTATTGTCAACAACACGTCGATATCCAATACGAACATCACCGGCAACAACGCCTATACGCAGTTCGATAACGCGACGCTGTCGGCGCAGACCGTGAATTTCCAGTTTCTGGGAGTTCGGCTGATTACCAACGCGACGGATCTGCGCTACCGGCTCTCGCGCCGCATCGACGCCTTCGCGGGCTTTCGTTATTCCGCCCGGCTCATACGGTCGATCGAAGACAGTACTGTTCCGGATGAGCCGGTTTCGGGTATTTCGGCGCAGCAATCGAACCATTTGAAAGCGGGCGTTGCGGGCGTGAATCTGCTGCTCGTGAAAGACCTGCGCGTTCACGCGGAAGGGGAGGTCGGGGTCAGCGACAATCCTTTCACTCCGGTCAGCCTGCGCAACTACCATGCCATCCGGTCGCGGGTAAACTATCGAAAAAAGGGTTACTCGCTGGGCGGGGGCTACCAGGAAAACTACAACAACAATTCCATAACCGTGACGGCTTACAGTTCGCATGCGCGTACCTGGTCCGCGGAGGCCTCATGGTCGGCAACGCCCTGGCTTGCGGTGGATGCCTCGTATTCGAAGCTGCATCTCGATACGGTGGGTGGCCTGGCGTTCTTCGCGGGGTCGCCGCGGACGAGTCTCGTGACCAATCAAGAGTCCATTTACATCAGCAATATCCATGCGGCCAATCTGGGCGTGCGCCTGCCTGTGACCCGGCGGGCCGACATTTATCTGGGCTACAACATCACGAAGGACACGGGCGATGGACGGGGGGCGCTGGTTGCGCAGACTACTGCAATAGCCCAGATCTTCTATAACGTCCAGACGTATCCGCTCACTTACCAAACTCCGCTGGCGCGGGTATCGATCAGGATTACGCCGAAGCTGCGGTATAACCTCGGCTATCAGTATTACGGGTATCACGAAGGTTTCGGGCTGCTTTCTGAAGTCCAGAGTTATCGCGCGCACACGGGCTACACCAGCCTGCTTTGGTCTTTCTAACTTCCCGGTAGCCTTCCTCTAAGTCCCGAGCACGAGGCCGGAGGGCAGCGCTTCGCCGAAGATCCTGCCCAGCGCCCGTTCGTCGCGTTCCGAATCGCCTTCGAGCTGGGCAATCGGAGATGGTTCCGTCAGGCGCGACCGAACGGCGTTGAACGTGGCGGGCGCCACATCGCGCACCGGGTCGCCGGTGCGTCTGGCGAGAGAGACCAGCGCGTCGTCCGCTTTCGGCGTGCTCATGAGCGCTTCAATCCAGCGCGATGACACCGAAGCCGCCAGCACCTGATTCGCCGGACCGTAGAAAAGCTGCCTGGCGCCCAGACGCGACAGACACCATAAGACGTAATCTTCTTTCGGGGTTTTCAGCAGCGCATCGCCAAGTTGTATCCGGTTACCCGCCGGAATCAGTTCCATGCTCGACGCCGTTCGCCACATTTCCCGCAGCAGACTGTTATTGATGCGCGGCACTTTTTTGCCCGGCTTCGGCAGCAGGAAGGGCAGCAGGCGCTGCACGATATCCACCTGCTGGTTCCGGTTCAGCCCGCCGGCGAGGCGCCCCCAGAAAATCCACCAGTCGATTTCGTTCTGCGCCTGATTCGCGAATTGCGGACCGGCCGCGTAAATTCGCCGTACCTGCTCGATGCGAAAATCGTCTCCGGGATAACCGAATCCCGGGCGCAGACAGAAGCCGCCCAGATTCAGCCAGCGCACTTCATGCGCGGCGGTGCGTTTGCGATTCTCCGTCTGCTCCAGAAAGACATCGGCCAATTGGCGCGCCACATCCACCGGCCAGGAATTTCTGCCGAGGCCGAGCGCCGCTTCAAGTTTCGAAGGCAACTCTTCAGGCGCGATGCCGCCGGTCTGAAACGTGTCCCGCACCAGCGTGCATGCGGCTTCGAGCGCTTCGCGGCTCACCACGGCGGCAGGGCGTTTCGGAGCCGTATCGTGGCGGGCGGCTTTGCGCAACTGGAACTGCAGACGCCAGCGGTTCTCGCTGATTTTCGAATCGCACCACGTTTCGAGAGTGCCCGTCTCCGTGAGCCTTGCGCCCAGTTTCACGGGCACCAGACGCTCGCCGCCTTTGCCGAAACGAATCACGGCTTCGAGCGGAGCGTGCCGGTGCAATTCTTCGCCTGCCGAAAAAGTCACCACTTCGCCCGGCTTATCGTCGGTGCGTGTCAGCGAACTGAGCAGGCGAAACGCCACCGGCTTGTTCGCGACCAGTTGCAGATCTTCACGATCCACCTCCACGCTGTCGCCTTCCTCGGCGCCGCGCGGGACCAGACAAACGCCGGTGGAATCCTGCAGCCCTACGTAGTATGCCCGGGGCAAGCCGCCGCGTACGAGCACACCTGCGCCGGTGGACCGCACATAGGAGTAGTAAGCCGCGCCGCTGGCCACCGCGAGATCGAGATCGCGGTTTTCGAAAATCTCCGGCCGCTTGCCATACCAGCTCTCCAGAATGTCGGCGACGCGTGTGCGGCAGATTTCAGGGATGAAGAACCCGCCGTTGAACAGGATGGCGTCCGGCGCCTGGTTTCCCGATTTGAGATCGGCGGATTCCAGAAAAGCGGCCAGATGTCTGCTGATGGCAGGATCGGAAACGTAAGGCAGCCCGAGTTCGCGAAACAGGCTTTTCTTTTCTTCCTTCGGCTTTTCGTCGAGTGCCGTAATCGGCAGGAAGCCTTCGAGCGTGAGTTCGAGCGCTTCGGCGCGCGTGATCTCGGTTTTGAGCGTGCCGCCGACCATGGACGATCCCGTGCCGAGCACACTGATCTCAATGGATTCGCGGCGCGTGTCGCATAACAGGATTTCCTTCGCCGCCGAGCATTGCCTGCGCAGGCCGCTGCGCTGCCGCACGGACAATTGCCTGCCCAGTTTCGATTCCGCCAGCCAGGCCAGCGTCAGATCCAGATTGTCGCCGCCGAGCAGCAGATGCCGGCCGACAGCGGTGCGCGTGAAATCGATCCTGTCGCCATCGCGAGACACGCGGATCAGAGAGAAGTCGCTGGTGCCCCCGCCCACATCGCAGATCAGCACGAGCTGCCCGTCGAACAACAGCCGGCGTGAGCGCGTAAAGTTATTCGCGATCCACGAATAAAAGGCCGCGGCCGGCTCTTCGATCAGCGTGAGCCTTTCGAGCCCTGCGTCGCGTGCGGCCTGCACGGTCAGTTCGCGCGCTTCCTCATCGAAGGAAGCGGGCACCGTCAATACCAGGTCCTGTTCCGAGAGCGGCCCGAACTTCCCTGCGCTGTCCCATGCGTCGCGGAGGGCGCTCAGGAATCGGGAGGAGACTTCGACCGGCGAAAGCACGCGTCCACCTTCGCCCGCATCCCAGGGCAGAATTTTTGCCGTGCGGTCCACATCGGCGTTCGACAGCCAGGATTTCGCGCTGTGTACCAGCCGCGTCGGCACGATGGCGCCCTGCTCGCGCGCATAGGTTCCCACCGGTTGCCCCTCTTCGAGAAAGAGAAACGAGGGCAGCGCGCGCCGCGGCTCAATGCGATTGGCCGCTACCAGCTGCGGAATTTCGAAGATATGGATGGGCGGAAAACTGGTATCTTCCGCATCCGCCGGATCGATCCACGCCAGCGCCGAGTTGGTGGTTCCGAGATCTATCCCGACTTTCATGGCGCGCTATGCCACCGTCTCGCGGACATTGAATTCCAGTTTCCAGCGCCGGCCGTCGCGCGCCACGCACCACAGCTGCAGCACGCCGGTTTCGGTGATGACGGTTTCGAAAGATACGGGCACCACCTCCGCCGTCTTTTGTTCAGAGGTCAGCTTGACTTCCACGGGCGATAATTCCTCCAGCTCATCGCCGAAGTCTTCCACCAGCACCCCGGGAGCATCGTTCTTGCGCGCGGCCGAGCAGAAGAAGCGGAACTCCGCGGGTTCATCCACAATCAAGCCGAACTCGCGGTCCGGAATGCGGTTCGACGCACCTTCTTCCATACCGAACTGGGCCACCGCCAACGCTTTGATGGGGGCGGCCAAACCCGGTACGGCGGGCATAGCGGACTCGATCCCAACATAATAAGAGCGCGCAATGCCGCCTCGAATTCTCACGCCTTTGCCGCGCCGCGCCGCGCCGTAGTAAGCCGATCCGCGCGCCACCGCATGCATCAGATCTTCGCCGCTTAACGGCTTCACCGCGCCGAAGCCTTCGGCCGCCAGCCAGCCGTTCAGGACTCCGAGAAGCCGTTCCCGTACAAACCGGGAATGCATCACGCCGCCATTGAAAAGGATGTGCGTGGGGCAGGCCATGCCGCTCGCGCCCCGGCGCACCGAATCGTGCTCCGCGGCGGCGGCCTGCTGGCGCAGGAATTTTGCGAGGTGCCGCGTGATGGCGGCATCCGCCGCGTACGGCAGACCGATCTCCTGCAGACCGGCGCGGCGCCCCTGCTGAGGCATTTCGGTGCTTTCCGTTTGCGGAAAAAACCCTTCGAGCACCTGTTCGATTTGTTCGCGATGGAGCGTGGCTTTGATTGTGCCGCCGATCAGACTCGAACCTTTGCCCAGAATCGTCACGGGCGCTTCGTCGGCTTTCGATTCGGGATCGAGCAGCTTTTCTTTGGCCAGGCGGCAATTGTTCCACAGCGCCTGCAACTGGAACCCGTCGATCTTCTGTCCTTTGGCGGCAAGCGCCGCGGCCATCGCATGCGCCAGCGCCAGATCGATATTGTCGCCCCCGAGAAGGATGTGTTCACCCACCGCGACGCGCTCGAGTTGCAACTCGCCGGCCTGCTCGGTGACCGCGATCAGCGTAAAGTCGGTGGTCCCGCCGCCGATATCGACCACCAACACCAGATCGCCCCTGCGGACGCGCTGACGCCAGTCCGCGTGCCTCTCGATCCATGCGTAGAAGGCTGCCTGCGGCTCTTCGAGCATCGTGAGGTTCTTGTAACCCGCCGTCTCCGCGGCTTTACCGGTAAGCTCGCGCGCAATGGCGTCGAACGACGCCGGCACGGTCACCAGCACTTCCTGGTTCTCAAAAGGATCGTCCGGATGCTCTTCATCCCAGGCGGCGCGCAAATGCTTCAGATATTCCGCGGACGCGTCCAGCGGCGAAATGCGCGCGAGGCCGTCGGCAGCTTTCCACGGCAGCATCGCCGCCGTGCGGTCCACGGATGAGTATGAGAGCCAGCTCTTTGCCGAGGAGACCAGACGGCTCGAAATCTCCGCCCCGCGCCGCTGGGCGAGCTTGCCCGTCACATACTTCGGACTCGCATCCCAGGGCAGGGCAGTCGAACCCGCCGGGAAATCTTTGTCGCCGGGAATGTAGAGAAACGAGGGCAGCAGTGTTTCGGCCGAGACTTCGTTCGCGCTCACGAGTTGCGGGATCGCGGCCATTTGCACGGGGCCGGGCAGGGCATTGTCTTCACGCGCCAGCTCCGTCCATGCCATCGCGCAGTTCGTGGTTCCGAGATCGATCCCGATCGAATACCGGGGCTGCTTCGAAGCGGCCAATGGCTACTCCACTTCGATTTCCGCCGGCGCGAGCACGGCGAGATCCTGGCGCGTGTTCAGGCTGGGCAGCGAGACCGCGGTGGCTTTCCAGCCTTTGTGACGCAGCAAACCGGCGGGAGGTTTTCCCGCTGCCGGCACATTGCCGACGTACTTCACCACGGCTGGATTGGACTCCGCCGGATGCGCGACGCTGCCTTCCACGGCATCGATGACGGGAGCCGGCGCAAAGTGGCGGATCAGCGTTTCGCGCGTTTTTTCGTGGACCTCGCGCGCCGCGCCGCCTACCTGTTCGTCCGTATAGGGCGCGATGTCTTCCATGAAAAAGTCCAGAACGCGGGCGTCTCTTTGCAGAATTCCCAGCAATTGCAGGGCTCCGTCGGCCGGTTTGAAATCGGGCGCTGCCGGCCTCGGGGGCGGGGCCGGTTTGGTGACAGTTTTTCCCGTTAACCCCAGTTCAGCGACAAGCTCTTCGGGCAGTTTGCCCTGGAACAGAAGCGCAAAGAATGCGCGGAAAGCCAGCACAATACGATTCAATGTTGATTTTGCTCCAAAACGTCAGGATAGCAATGGCTCCTGCCCGGTTCTCCGCGAAATGCCTTAGCGATAATAGGGGCGTGAGATTCCGTTATTTCGGTCTGGTTTTCTTTCTCGGCGTCCTTTGCCTTGCGGCGGGCGCCAGGTGGCAGACCGCAACCGAGCTTCCCGGCGTGGACTGGCATAACATTTCGGGTGCGCGTAAGGAAACCGCCCTCAAGTTCATCCGCGAGGAGCAATGCACCTGCGGCTGCACGATGAAGATTGCGGAATGCCGAATGAAAGATCCCGGCTGCATCTACAGCAAGAAGCTGGCCTCTGTTGCGATGAAGGGTTTCGCGGAAGGCAGGAACGCGACCGCCGTGCGCGCCGAAGTGAAGAAGGCGGCGTCCGAGCCGCCCCCTGTTTTCGAAGAGCCGGTGAAGATTTCGCTGGCGGGCGATCCGCAAAAGGGTCCCGACAACGCGCGCGTTACGCTCGTTGAGTTCTCAGACTTCGAGTGCCCCTACTGCTCGAAGGCGGTGGCCACAGCGAATGCCATAGTGCGCGATTTCCCGAAAGACGTTCGTCTGGTCTTCAAACAGTTCCCCCTCGATTCCCACTCCAATGCGGAATTCGGCGCGGAGGCTTCTCTCGCGGCCCAGGCGCAGGGCAAATTCTGGGAGATGCACGACCTGTTGTACGACGGGTTCCCAGACTTGTCCCGCAAGACTGTTTTTAACTACGCCAGAGAGATCGGTCTGGATATGAAACAGTTCACCGCCGATATCGACAGCCATAAGTTCAGGGCGCGCGTGCACATGGAAGAGCAGGAAGGCGAGGCGGCCGGGGTCGGGGGCACGCCCACGTTTTTTGTGAACGGAAAAAAGTACAACGGCATTTTCGATGTTGCCACTGTCGAGCCGCTGATCAAAAAGGAACTCAAGCCGTAGGGGCTCGCGGCTATCCAGCCTATTTCGAACGCACGGCGCGCTTCAGCCGCTCCAGCTGTTTTCGGGCCGTGCCCGCCCAGGTGCTTGAGGAATCCAGCTTAAGATAAGCGTTCCAGTAGCCGATCGCCTGCAGCAGTTCATTGTTGCGCTCGCAAAGCAGAGCGAGATTAAAATAAGCGTCGGCATACCGGGGATTCAGCCGGATGGCCTCCAGATAATGCTTCCGCGCCGCTTCAAAGTCTCCCCGCTCGTCGTGCAGGTTACCCAGATTGAAATGAGCGAGGGGATACGCCGGGTCCGCCTGCATGGCCCGCTCGTAGAAAACTGCCGCTTCTTTCATGCGGCGCATCCGGAATGCGATGGTCCCCAGATTCACCAGCGCCCCCGATGCGTTCGGGTTCGATTCTATGGCCTTTCGGTAAGCGGCGGCCGCCTCTTCGATGGGAGCGCCGGTTTCCTCAAGCGCCAGGCCGCGCTGGAACCAGTGTTCGGCAAGGCGTTCTTTCGCCTCTTCAGCGGACGGCGTAGAAACGGGCTGCACCGGAAAAGAACGCAGCCTCTCAATCTCCTTCGCGTCGAAATTCAGCAGCAGCTGGCCGCTGATCGGCTCCATCTTGTCGCCGGCGACATGCACCGTAATCCGCCGGCCTTCGGCCGTGATGCGCAGTTGCGCCAGCGGCCGGTCAATGCCGTCCAGCCGGGACTTCAATGATGTAATCGCGCGTTGGATCTGTCTGGGCGTAATGTGGAGTTGGCGGAGCTTTTTCAGCGTCTTCAGCGCCAGAAGGTCGGAAAATCCGAAACTGTCCTGCGGTTCCAGCAGACCCTGGCGCTCCCACGTGCGCAACTGCCGCTCGGTGACGTCCGCGATTCGACGGACGTCGTCCCGGCCGTAGCCACCCGGCAATGGCGTTGTTTCGTCGATCTCCGTCAGCCCCATTTTGGATGTTGTTCCGGCCCGCTAAGCCGAAAGTGTAGCAGTTTCGCGCTAAAATCGGTCGATTGCTGATACGTTCATTGTTAGTGCTGGCCGGCGGGGCGGTGGGATCGCTGGTCCGATACCTCGCCGCTTTGGGGATTAACGAACATTACGACGGCCGCTTTCCGCTGGCGACGTTTCTGATTAACACTTCGGGGTCGTTCGTTATCGGGCTGCTGCTCGTGCTGCTCGACCGTGAAGATCTGCTCCACCCCAACCTTCGGCCGCTGCTCGTGACGGGATTCCTCGGTGGCTACACTACGTTCTCAACCTTTGAATGGGAGACGTTCGCGCTGGGCCGTTCCATGCCGCCGATGGCGGTTTTCTACGCCCTGTCGAGCGTGCTGCTCGGCTGGATGGCGTGCTGGGGCGGCGCTTCTATCGCGCGCAGAGTGTAGTTTGCCGGCGCAAGCGTTTAGGCGGCTGCAGTTTGATATTCTTCGTAAGCGCCTTTGAAATCTTCAATACCGTTGCCGTCGAAGTGCCAGATCCTTGTGGCGACTTCCTCCAGCAGATCGTGATCGTGCGTGACCAGAAACAGCGTCCCCTCGTACTTCTGGAGCGCGATATTCAGCGCGTTGATCGATTCCAGATCGAGGTGGTTGGTGGGCTCATCGAGCACGAGCACGTTAGGTTTCTGCAGCATGAGCTTGCAGAACAGCAGCCGCGCCGCTTCGCCGCCTGAAAGGGCTTCGGTGGGCTTCATGCCTTCATCCCGCATGAACAGCATTTGCCCCAGCAAGCCGCGCAACTCCTCGGTTCCGGCGGTGGGGTCGTACGTTTGCAGCCAGTCGAGCACCGTAAACCCCGGCTGGATCGCGGCGCGATGATCCTGCGCAAAATATCCGACCGCGACTTCATGGCCCCATTCGACCGACCCGCTGTCGATGACGAAAGGCTCGTCCACCGCGCCCGGCGCATTGGCAATCAGCGAGCGGAGCAGGGTGGTTTTACCCACGCCGTTGCGCCCCAGCAGGCCGATCTTTTCGCCGCGGGAGACGCTCGCCGTAAAATTCTTAATCACCTCGGTATCGGCGTAAGCCTTTGAAATCCCGCGAATTTCCAGCGGATGCCGACCCGAAGGCCGCTTCATATCGAAACGGATAAAAGGCCGCGCGATATTGGATTTCGCCAGTTCGCCCGATTGCAGGCGCTCCACTTCCTTCTTACGCGAAGTCACCTGGCTCGACCTTGTACCGGCCGAAAAGCGCGCGATGAATTCGTTCAGCTGCGCGATTTTCTTCTCCCGCTGCGCCGTTTGCGATTCGATGCGCGACCGGATCTGTGTCTTGGCCAGCACCATGTCGTCATACCCGCCGTTGTAGGTGATGATGGTCTGGTAATCGATATCGGCGATATGGGTGCACACGCTGTTCAGGAAATGGCGATCGTGTGAAATCACAATCAGCGTGCCCTGATAGCGAAGCATAAAATCCTGCAGCCAGTGAATGGATTCGAGATCGAGGTGGTTCGTCGGCTCATCCAGCAGCAGCGCATCGGGACCGCCGAACAGAGCCTGGGCCAGCAGCACCCGCACTTTCTGGCCGCCCTGAATCTCGCTCATCTTCCGTTCGTGCAGAGGCTCGGGAATGTCGAGTCCGTCCAGCAACACGGCGGCGTCGCTTTCCGCGGTATAGCCGTCGTTCTCGGCAATGGTACCTTCGATCTCGCCCAGCCGCATGCCGTCCTCATCCGTCAGCTCGGCTTTGGCGTAGAGCGCGTCGCGCTCGGACAACGCGGCCCAGAGCGGCCGGTTTCCCATGATCACGGTATCGATCACGCGGAACTCGTCAAACGCAAACTGATCCTGGCTCAGCACGCCGACGCGTTTCGGACGCACCACGGCGCCCTTCTGCGCGTCCAGTTCGCCCGTCAGGACTTTCATGAACGTTGACTTGCCGGACCCGTTCGGCCCCGTCAGGCCATACCTGCGGCCGGACAAAAAGGCTGTGGAAACCTCTTCGAAAAGAATCTTAGCGCCGTAGCGCATGCTTACATTGCTTACTGAAATCACGGGTAAATGGAGTGGGGAATGAACCTCCAGTGTAACAGCGGACCCGGCGTGGCGAAGTATTCACGGCAGGACGGGAAGGTGCTATTGAACCAGCAGATCGAGCCCCCGCAATTCTTTTATAGTCAGGACGTCTTCGATCTGCAGAAGAATTTTGACCGAACCTTTGAATTTCGCGATGCCCAGGATGAACCGGATTTCGGCTCCTTCGCCGAAATCCGGCGGATCTTCGATGTCCGCGGCCCCGATGTTCAGCACCTCGCAGACGCCGTCAACGATCAGGCCGAGCGTGGTCTGCTCCCCTTCCTGCGCTACGTGAACCACGATGATGCAGGTGGTCTGTGTGTAAGGCGCTTCGGGGAATGTGAATTTGATCCTGAGATCCACTACCGGGATGATCTTGCCCCGCAGATTGATCACACCTTTAAGGTGCGGCGGGGTACCCGGAACGGCCGTAATCCTGCACGCCCATGATTTCGCGGACATGCCGCACTTGTATACCGAATTCTTCTTTGCCCAGGCGGAAGGTCAGGTATTTGCCCGCGCGGCTGATCGAAGCCGCCGCCGGGGGCGGGGTAGAGGCGCCTTGTTCTATCTGAACTGTCATCGTACACAGAATCGGCGGATTCCGAAAAAACCTTTAGAGTCGACTCGTTTTCATCCGATCGATAACTCCTCGACGGCCTCGGCACTTTCTCCCTCCACTCCCGCAAAGGCTGCCCGCAGCATCAGGGGCGCAATCAGAGTGGTAACGATCGCGACGAGCACCACCGCGCCGTAGATCGCGGGAGAAATCACGTTCACGCGCAACCCGATCTGGGCCACGACCATACCGACTTCTCCACGGGGCACCATGCCCGCGCCCACGCGCAGCGCATCGGCCCGTCCCAGGCTCAAAGCGCCCAGCCCGCAGCCCACGAATTTTGAGGCCACGGCTATCAAAGTGATGACGCCCGCGAGCGCCAGGGTCGGCCCGTTGGCCAAAGCATGCAGATTGAGATGCAGCCCGATCCCAACGAGGAAGAATGGCGTGAGCAGCTCCGAGACTCCCGAAGACAGCGTATGCACCCTTTCTTCGAGCGAACCGGAAAAAGCCATGCCGGCCAGGAATGCGCCTATGAGCGCGGCCACGCCCGTCGACGCGGCGATCGCGGCCAGCGCGAACATAGCGATCAGCGCGATATTGAACTGCACTTCGCCGGTCCGCAGCCCGCGTTGGATGTGCGGGAACAAGCGGATGACAGTCCCGCTGCCAAAGCGCGCAACCACGGCGGTGAATCCGGCGGCCAGCGCGGCGCTGAGGATCAGCTCCGGGATTCTCACGTGCTCGCGGGCCACGGCGCTCACCACGGCAAGCACCATAAACCCCAGCACGTCGTCAATCACAGCTGCCGCCAGGATCACGCGGCTGGCACGCTGGCCGAGCAATCCGCGCTCTGAAAGAAGCCGCGCCGTGATGCCGACGCTCGTCGCCACCAAGGCCGCGCCCACGAAGATCGCCTCAACGCGCGGCTGGCCCCACAGCGCCATCACCCACCAGCCGAGAGCGAAGGGCGCCACCACGCCGAGAGTGGCCACCAGCAGAGCCGTGCGCCCCACCTTCATGAACTGGCTGGAGCGGGTTTCGAGGCCCACGCGGAACAGGAGAAACATCACCCCGAGATCCGCCAGTGTGGTCAGAATCGGACTCGGCGTCACCCAGCCTAAAACCGCGGGCCCGATCAGCACGCCCGCTAAAATCTCGCCCACGATAGCGGGCTGGCGGAGCCTTTCGAACACTTCGGCCAGCAGTTTGGCCGTGCCGAAGACCGCCAGCATCGCTAAAGCAATATTTCCGGGGTCGGCGGTCACATTTCATCTTTAGCAGAAAGCCGTGCTGTACGTTCGAAAATCGTATGCCGGCGCCCGGGTATTTCCCATACACTGCCGTTTGACCGCTCGCCTTCGGGCCTTCGGCGCGTGGACCGCACGTCTGCCAATCCGCCATACTTGAATCGATGGCGTACCGTCTTGAGCGCGCGGAATCTGTTGTCACGGGATTGAAACGGGTGGTTTGCGACGAAATAGATTCCGCCGGTTCCCACCTCTCCGGCGCTAAAAAAGTCAGCCGTGACGAGGCGATCCACGAAGCGCGCAAGAGCATCAAGAAGGTCCGCGCCCTGCTGCGGCTCATGCGCTCGGAACTGGGCACGGTATTCGGCAGGGAAAACTCCCGCCTCCGCGATATCGCTGGTAAATTATCGGAGTTTCGCGATGCCTTCGCCATCATCGCCACCTTTGACGATCTGAACGGGAAATACAAAAAAGAAACAGGGAACAAACTTCAGCCTGTGCGCGCGGGTTTGATGAAGAAGCGAAACACAGGGGGTAAATCGGAAGACGTCGCACTGGTTCTGGCAGAAGCCGCCGCCGCTTTGCGCAAAGCCGCAAAGCGCGTCAAAAGCTGGCCTCTCGAAACAGACGGCTATTCAGCCCTGGCTCCCGGTCTCGAAGCCATCTACCGCGCCGGACGTAAAGCCCTGGCCCGCGTACATAAAGACCCACAACCCGATAATTTTCACGAACTGCGCAAGCGCGTGAAGGACCACTGGTATCACGTCCGTCTGCTCGAGAACATCTGGACAGACATGATGAAGCCCTACGAAAAGAGTCTCAAGGATCTCGAAACGTGGCTTGGAAACGACCACAATCTCGCCGTTCTGCGCGAGCGCATCGTCGCCGAGCCGGGGCTCTACGGCAAGCAGAACGAAATCGATCTGCTGCTCGATCTCATCGACAGATACCAGAAGGAACTCCGCGACCAATCGCTGGCGCTGGCCGACCGCATTTACGAAGAAAAGCCGCGCGCTCTGACGCGGCATATGAACCATCTCTGGGACACGTGGCGCCACGAACCGCGCGATCTCAAAGAATCCTCCAACGCCGCCTGATAAGAGAAAACATGAGCGGTATCCGCTTCGACCGCGCCGTCTGCGGGAATCCCGACGAGGCACTTCAGCGTGAGTGGCTGGAGACCAACGGTCTCGGCGGCTTTGCGTCTTCCACCATCTCCGGCGCGAACACCCGGCGCTATCACGGTCTGCTGATCGCGGCCGTCGAGCCGATCGTCCGCGTGCTGCTCCTTTCGAAACTCGAAGAAACCCTGATCGTGGGCGACCGGCGTTTCGAGCTTTCGACAAATCTCTACCCCGGCGTCACACACCCCGATGGTTTCCGTTTTCAGTCCGGCTTTCGCCTCGATCCGTTTCCCATCTTCACGTTCGAGGCGGGCGGCGTGACTCTCGAAAAGCGCGTCTTCCTGGTGGATGGAGAAAACACGGTGGTGGTTGAATACGAGGCACTCGCTGGAACCCCCTGCGCGCTCGAACTGCGCCCGCTCGTGGCGTTCCGCGGGTATCACGATCTCACGCACGAGAACGCCGCCCTCGATAAAACTCTTAATGAGTCGGCGGGCTCATTTTCGATCCAGCCTTATCCCGGCCTTCCGGTCTCCATTTTGGGCACAACGCTTCCGCCGTGGCGCCGCAGGGCGATTGGTACCGCAATTTTGAATACCCTGTCGAGCGCGAACGCGGTCTCGATTTCCACGAAGACCTTTTTTGCCCGGCCATGCTCCGGTTCGATCTCGCGCCCGGCAAAACCGCGCTGGTGATTGCCGCCATCTCGCCGCACAAATCATCGGACGCGGCATCTCTGAAGTCGGCGGAAATCCTGCGCCGTAGCCAGTTCCGGGGCACTTTGCCCGCAGCCGCCAGCCAGTTCATCGCCCGCCGCGACAGCCTTCGCACCGTGATTGCCGGGTATCCCTGGTTCACCGATTGGGGGCGCGACACCATGATTTCGCTGCCCGGCCTGACACTCTCCACAGGCCGATTCGACATCGCGCGCGACATTCTGCTCGAGTTCGCCGGCCTTGCCGACCAGGGGCTGCTCCCCAATGCTTTCCCGGACCGGAATCAACCTCCGGCCGGGAACACCGTCGATGCCACATTGTGGTTTTTCGAAGCCGTTCGCCGGTATCTTGAGGCTTCAAACGATCTGACGTTCGTGCGCGCTCAACTCTACGAAAAGCTGAACGAGATCCTGGACTGGCACGTAAAAGGCACGCGCTACGGCATTCGCATGGACAGCGACGGTCTCATCGAAGCCGGCGATCCCACCACGCAACTGACGTGGATGGACGCCCGCGTGGGCAACCAGCCCGTCACGCCGCGCAACGGCAAGCCCGTTGAAATCCAGGCGCTCTGGTACAACGCTCTGCGCTTCATGCAGTGGCTCGCGCATGAGCTGGGCGATGAACACCGCGCCGCCTTTTGCGCGGACCTGGCTCTGCACTCCTCCGGCAGCTTCAACACTGAATTCCGGAACGACGACGCCGGTTACCTGTACGACGTGATCAATGGCCCACGGCGCGACTCCTCGCTGCGCCCCAATCAGTTGATCGCGCTCTCTCTCGGCTACTGCGCGATTCCGGCGGGTCGCGCCCATCGCATTCTGTCGGCCGTTGAAAATAACCTGCTCACCCCGTTCGGACTGCGCACGCTCGCGCCCGGCGATCCGCAATATAAAGGTCGCTATGAAGGGCCTCCCGCCGTGCGCGATGCCGCCTACCATCAAGGCACTGTATGGCCATGGCTGCTTGGCCCATTCATTGCAGCCGACGTCCGCTTTCGCGGGGAGGCCGCGCGCAAGCGAATTCCGCAGTTGCTGTCGGGGCTTCTGGAATACGCGAAAAACAGGGGCACGGGTCAGGTGCCGGAAATCTTCGATGGCGATGCCCCGCATGCTCCGCGCGGCTGCTTCGCGCAGGCCTGGAGCGTTGCCGAAATCCTGCGCGCGTCAGCGGAGTTCTGACTCCCGATAGCCGCTTATCGTTGGAATTTGACCATGTCCTTGAATCGTTCCAGCGAATTGTAAACGATCGGGCAGTAAGTAGCGCGGTCCACCATCTGCCACATGCGGCTCTCGAAGGAACCCGCGCCGCGGATCAGGTGCGGAAAATCGCGGCATGTGTCCGGCCGCGCTTCATAGATGGAACAGTCGTTCCCCTCCAGAAATATACAGCCGGATTCGCGCCGCCGCAGGATCGGCTCGTCCTGCTCGAAGGCGGAGGAGGTCGTATATTGCTCAACAAACTCCTTCGGCGAGAGCCCGAGGTATTTCGACAAACGATGGATGTCCCGCTCCGTCACATCCGTTTCCGCCACCTTGCAGCAGTTCGCGCACGCTCTGCAATCGATCTCCGACTCGATTTCTTCCGCCACGCGCCGGAATTTCAACTCCGGAAAGTTGTGTCTCTTCAAATGCTTCCGGAACTTTTCATTCTCGGCCTGCTTCTTCTCGCCGAGCTGCCTGATCTGAACCAGATCTGTGATCACGTTACTCAAGATTAGCCAATCGCCGCCGGATGGACTTGCGAGAATGTAGCAATGCCCGTGAACAGCTCATTTTTCGGCCACCCCCGCGGCCTCTCCACGCTGTTCTTCACCGAGATGTGGGAGCGTTTCAGCTACTACGGAATGCGGGCACTGCTCATTCTCTTTATGACGGCCACTGTCGCAAGAGGCGGTCTGGGCTTCTCCACCTCAAAAGCCGGCGCGGTCTACGGTCTCTACACAGCCATGATCTATCTCTTCAGCCTCCCTGGCGGCTGGCTGGCCGATCGCATTCTCGGCCTGCGCCGGGCTGTTCTGTGGGGGGGCGTGATTATCGCATTCGGCCACTTCGCCCTGGCTTTCCCCACGCCGGGCGCGTTCTATCCCGGACTGGCTCTGATTGTGGCAGGCACCGGTTTACTCAAACCCAACATCACCACGCTCGTAGGCACTCTCTACGCTGAAAACGACGTCCGCCGCGACGCGGGTTTTTCCATCTATTACATGGGAATCAACATCGGCGCTCTGATATCGCCGCTCGTCTGCGGCTATCTGGGCGAGAACATCAACTGGCATTACGGCTTCGGCGCCGCCGGGGTCGGCATGACGTTCGGCGTTTTCCAATATGTGCTGGGCGACAGGTTCCTTGGCGATGGCGGAGTCACCGCGAGCCGCACACCCGCCGACTTTCGATTATTCCGGCGCGGGGTGTTCGCCGCCGCGGTCCTCATCGCCGCCTGCACTCTCCTGGTCTTCAGCGGAATTCTTCCGTCCACGGCCGAAGGCCTCTCGGATGTGTTCGGCATCATCCTGACAGCGATCGTAGTTCTTTTCTTCGGCTGGCTGCTGACGGCGAAAGGCTACACGCCCGCGGAGCGCCGCCGTTTCCGCGCCATCCTCGTGCTCTTCATTGCCTCCTGCGCCTTCTGGTCCGCCTTTGAGCAGGCTGGCTCCACCCTCAACCTCTTCGCCGACCGCAACACCAACATGCATACCTGGGACGCGCCCCTCTGGGGCATGTTCCGCGCCAGCTACTTTCAGTCTTTCAACTCGATTTTTCTGATAGCCCTCGCGCCCCTCTTCGCCTGGCTTTGGGTCCGGCTCGGACGCAACGAACCCTCCAGCACTGCTAAATTTTCTTTCGGCCTCGTGTTCGTCGGGCTCGGGTTCGCCGTCCTGATCCCTGTTGCAAACGGCGCCGCCGTCAGTCCCTGGTGGCTGACCCTGACCTACCTGCTGCACACCATCGGCGAACTTTGCCTCAGTCCGGTCGGGCTCAGCGCTATGACCAAACTCGCCCCGGCGCGGATTGCCGGGCTCATGATGGGCGCCTGGTTCCTTTCGCTTTCAGTCGGCGATTACATTGGCGGCCGCCTCGCCTCCGTTTACGAAACTTTCCCGCTGCCGAAACTTTTCGGCATGGTCGCCGCGTTTTGTCTGGTCGTCGGCCTGCTGCTGGCGTTGCTCATTAAACCTATGCGCCGGCTGATGGGGGGTGTCAACTAAATGCAGCTCTGGCAGAAGTACCGGGACCACTTTCCGGTGACGAAGAATCTGCTGTATCTGAACCATGCCGCCGTCGCTCCTCTTTGTCGTCCCGCCGCTGAAGCCATGCAGCGCCTCGCCCAGGATGCGCTCGACTTCGGCAGCGAACACTATGCCGGCTGGATGGAAACCTATCAGGGTCTGCGCGACTCAACCGCGCGTCTGATCCACGCCGATCCCTCTGAGATTGCGATTGTAAAGAACACATCGGAGGGCATCGCTACCGTCGCCATGGGCCTTGCATGGAAGCCCGGCGATATCGTCGTCGCGTTTCAGGAAGAGTTTCCGGCCAACTTTTATCCGTGGAAGCGCCTCGAAGCGAGCGGGATAGAAGTACGTTGGCTCTCGGTTACGGACGAGCTCGATCGCATCGACGCCGCATGTACGGGCGCGCGTATGCTGGCCGTCAGCTACGTTCAGTACCTCAGCGGCCATCGCGTAAACCTCGAAGCCATCGGCGAAATCTGTTCGCGCCGCGGGTGTCTCTTTCTGGTCGATGCGATTCAGGGTATGGGCGCCTTCCCCATTGATGTTCGCGCCGCGAAAATCGACGCCCTGGCGGCCGACGGGCACAAGTGGCTCCTTGGCCCCGAAGGCTGCGGCGTGCTGTATGTCCGCCGTGAAGTGCAGGACCGGATCGAACCCGTTGAGTTCGGCTGGACCAACGTCGCCCAATACTTCGACTATGCGTCCCGCGACATGACCCTCCGCCCCGATGCGGGCCGTTACGAATGCGGCACGCTCAATACGATCGGCTGCTATGGTCTGCGCGCTTCAATCGATTTCCTGCTCGAAGTCGGCATCGAAAACGTCGCCCCCGCGGTTCAGGCCCTTGCCGACCGCATCCACCATGGCGTGGCCGCACTGGGTTTTGAAACACTCGGCAGCCGATCCCCGGCAACCGGCGCCGGAATCGTGAGCTTCCGGATGCCCGGCGTGGAGAGCCAGTCGATCGTCGCTCGCCTGAGGCAGGCAAAGATCGTCACAGCCTCCCGCCAGGGCTGGGTTCGCGCCGCCCCGCACTTCTATATCGCCCCCGAAGAGATCGACGGCATGCTGTCCGAATTAAGTCCAATTGGAATTACTTCGGGTGCCGGATAATGCTCACGATTACATACGAATCCCGCTGAACCAGAAAGTAGAAACGCCAATCATGGCGCGAGTCCGCAACACGATTCAGGGGGAAACCGAAAAGGTGCACAAGAGAGATAAGGCTGTGAAGGGGTAGCATCGCGAGTATCCGGTATAATCTCTCGTCCTCCGGACTGGGCTCAAGCAGAAAGCCGGCCAGTCTCAAGTGGTTCAACAGAAACATGCGAAGAACGTGGAATCCTTGCGGAGACGAGAGGAGACTGGGGTAACTGGGTGGTTGAAGAAATGACCCGAATGCGAGCAGCAGATCGAGCGGCAGCATTCAGGAAGCGAGGCAAGCTTTAAAGGTTATCGAGAACCACCCGCAACATTTTCAGAACGGTTTGCGTGAGATGGCTTACCGGCAGAGACTGCAAGCCTCAAAAAAACAGCGGCTCTTCTCATCTCGAAGCGGTAAGCCGTATCAGATATCGCTTATCAGACCATCCTGAACGGTCGTCCGCCCGCCGCCACAACATCTTTCCTTGCCCGAGCCGTCTGGATCAATCTGCTGGCTTCAACACGGAAGATACTCCTTAAACTATTTCCAGCCTTGTCTCACTTTTGCTTGTCTCCTTACTTGTTGACACGCTCCGCTGTCGTGCTGGTCCATTTAAATACAAATGCAATTTAATGTAACGGATTTGTGCCTTGAAGTTTTTATTATTTAAAGGCATACTCCCGACATGAAGATAAATATGTTACCCGGTAAGCGGAATTTATGGGGATTATTTTTGTTAGGCACTGTTTGTTCGGCGGTCGCTCAACAGTCTTCAAAGCTGATCGTAACCCCTGTACCGCCCATCCCAGCTTCGGGTCTGGCTTCCGCAATTGCCGGCAATCCTCAACAGAAAGTCTTTGTCGATCTGGCTGCGAAACAGATTGTCGTGCTCCTCCCGGATGCTGATGCGCCCCAAGGCCTGTCTCCTCAGCGCTTGATCTTCAAAATCAAACCAACTCCCACTTGATCTCCAGCGTCTCATCTGTCGCCGGGGGGCGATATCAGTACACGTACATGTCCAGCCATCTGCGCACCCCAGTACTCGCCTGACAGTGCTGATTCCTGAAGGCTCGGATCTAGTCGGTTCGACTGACTCTCTGGCCTTCGCTCGCGTATCAGCCAACACAGCAAATCAGCTGGTGCCGGAAACCGGCAATCTCCATAAAGTGACATGGACCGCGCCTGGTAGTGTAACGGGTATTGAAAGTTTGCGGATCGCGCTTGTGTCTACGCGGCTGCCGGGATTCAGTCAGGCATTCCTGCAAAATGGGGCAGTAAAACCCTTAACGCAGCAAATCGCCGATACGTTCCCCTCTGACGTATTGCAGCAGGTACAGCCGTTGTTGCAGGAGGAGTGGAACAGTGCTCGCACGCTGGCATTGGCGCCATTGTTTCCGGCATCGACATCGCGCCACTGGATAGCATCTAATTTCTCTGCTGGAATTTCGATGCTGGTTCACACAAAGGATCTGGATTCCGGCAGTCCCTTGGTCATCAGCCTCAAAGCAATGCTGCAGGTATATCTAACCGATCAAACTGGTGTCCTGGTACCGTCCCTGCCCAGTATTCCTGCTTAGTCACCGGTGGAGCAGCAACTTCTCCAGGCGGCTCAAATCGCCTTCGCCAAAAATTGACCCCCGTAATCGAGGAATATCATAATGCGACTGATAAGTATTTTATTATTACAATTCTTGCAACTGTAACTTCGTTTTGCGCAATCTTATTCGCCGCTTTATGCGCCGAGTTCAACTCAGACATTCTATTTCAGTTGCCTTGACGCGAATGGCTACTCCATTCCCTACGCCTCGTATCAATTTGGAACATATGTATGGACGAACTCCAATGGCCATTTTCACGACAATTCAGCACACCCATGGTCTTCGATTTCGCCCACATCGGCGTATGATTCAAGCGGGAGCGGGTATGTTCAGACAACCCTCCAGACAACTGCTATTGGCCAAGCCGAGGGTATCGACGCCTCGTGCACGGACTTATATAACAATACTGTCTATAACTCGTTCAACTATGCTGTAGGATTCTCCGGTATCTATTGGAACCAGCACGATGAGATCTGGGTGCAGGTTGGCGGTAACACCACCAATCATGGTGATAATACATTTAATCACTGGATGACAACTAACGCAGCATATGGCATTTATTATACAACCTACAAATATCTTCAACTCCATCCGGAGCAGGGCTTGGTAGCTCAAAACGATGAAGCTCTGCCGTTCGGAGGCAAATTCGATCTCCATGATGACTGGAACTCGCCACATAGAACTCATGATTGGGGCACAGCTGCCGATATTCGCGGTAATGGAGGTTCTTACGCAATCCCGAGTGTAAACCAGCAGGAATTCATAAATTACTGTAGAGATTTTCAGGCAATCGAAACACTGATCGAAGGCCCGGGCACATCTAATCAACACATTCATTGTCGTTGGGCCTTCTAAGATGAAGCCACTGGTCGCCGTTCTGTTGACAGCTGCAATAACCTGGTGTGCAGATCCTTTGCTCATCCCGGAGAAAAGAGCATCTGTTTCGCAGTCTGCCGTTATGGACAAATGACTCCAGCTTCCGTTCCGGCAGCTATATCTATCGGACGAATGATCCGGAAGTTTTCGTGATTGCATGGCCAGCGAATCTGGAGGAGGAAAAAACCAATCGCGACAACCATTTGATTGTTGATCGTTTCCGCCTTCAGGATGAGTCGGATCCCCTTGTTTCTGCCCGCGTCACGCGTAACTCCGCTGACGGACGATACAGATACGCATACACGATTCGGAATACCGAGTCAGCTCGCGCGGCGATCTGGTCCTGGAAAGTTATCGACCAGCGTGAAGATACCGGAGTCTCTGTCGAAGACGGCGGGTGGCTGCACGGCTTCCGCGTACCTCCGGGTATTCCTGCGGGGAAACGCCAGGCCATTCCGGGCGTTGATTCAGGCGTGGTGATTTCGTGGACGAATGTGGAC
>JALYHT010000067.1 GCA_030776225.1 Acidobacteriota bacterium
CTGCGCGCTTTCGGCGGAACCAGTAAGTACAGGAACGTAGGAATCGCCATCGCGATTCCTATCAGCGCCCCAAGCGCATACACTACGGCTAAATGGAATGCGCGGCGCGTGGACCCCTGGCGCCGCAGCTCAGTAATTTCTGCAGGCATTCTTTCCATCCTACAAGACTGATGCTTTTGGAGCCTGCTACTGAACCTCGATCCCGCGGGCTTCGATAGTGCGCGCCACGGAGCGGTCGTAGTTGGCCTGCGCTTCGCCCAGATCGGCGCTGGCGCGGACTTCGCGGGTGCGTGCCGTAATCAGTTCCGATTGCCGCTGCAGGACCAGAAAGACGGTCGAGGTGCCCGCCTGAAACTGGCGCTGTTCGCTCGAGTACTGCTGCTCGGCGTACTGACGAGCGCTAATGGCGGCGTCGAGGCGCGCGCGCGCGGAGCTGTCGGTTTGAAGAGCGTTGCGGACGTCCTGCTCGATCGCCATTTCGAGCTGCTGGCGAACCGTCTTCAGACGGCGGCCCTCCGCCAGCGAAACCGCTTCCTGCGCATGGGCGGTGCGATTGCGCAGAGGCAGAGAGATCTGCACCCCCACCTGCGCCGTGGTGAATTTGCCGCTGGCCAGCGCGCTGAGGGATTGTCCATAACCGCCGACCAGAATTCGCGGGACCGTCCCGCTGGCGGCAAGCGTGACCGGCGCAATACCGGCCAGCGCGCTGAGTATATTGACCTGATTGGCGAGCGCGGTGGTGTTCGCCGTCAACGGATTGGATCCGGACGGAACAAGGCTGCCGGCGAGACCCGTCAGGCTCAGGTTCGCATAGACGTCGATCTGCGGTTTCGCGACTTCGTGGCTCAGGCGTGTGTCGAACTGATTGATCTCGATCGAAGTAGCGCTCTCGGCGAGTTCCGGGCGCGCTGCCAGCGCGGCTTTCACAGCCTCGTCGAGCGTGGGCAGCGGAGCGCGCGGCTCGGGCGTCCGTTGCGGCACGAGCGCCATGCTCCACATCATGTCGGTGCGGTCGGCCAGCATCAGATACTTGAGCGCGTTCTCGGCCGAGGTCAGCGCCTGCTGCGCGGTGAAGACGTTCTGCTGAAATGTTGCCGCCTGCGTTTGCGTCTGGACCACGTCAATGGGCGCGAGGAGCCCCTGTTCCACCTGACGGCGATTGCTGGCATCCTGCTGCTCGGCCAGCCGCACGGCTTCGATCTGGACTTCAAGGTTGCGGTAAGCGTAATCGAGCTCCCAGTACGACTGAACCGCCTGGGTCGCGATTTCGATGACGCGCTGCCGCAACTGGGCATTCGTGAGCCGCACGTTGCCGCGCGCGACCTGGATGCGGTGCCGGTTGTCGTCGTAAAAAAGTCCCCGCAGGAGCGGCTGCGTGAGGCTAAGGTTTATGGACGTAGGGTACTGCGGGTTCAGCGTGAGAAAAGTACTGTCGCTGACCTGCCGGGCGGAGGAAAAATCGAGTTTATACGTACCGCCCAGGTAAGGAGAAGAGCCGGAGATCTGCGGATCGGCCACATAGTTTTCCTGTGTGAGCTTGCCGTTCGCCCCGCCGCCGATCACCGAACTGGTGGGCGTGACCTGGCGAAGTTTATACGCGTTCAGGCCGAAGCGCGGGTCGTAGTACCCGAGCGCGCTTTTCACGTTATACCGGGCTTCTTCGAGCAGGATGCGCGACACCGCCAGATCGCGGTCGTTCGCGAGCACGCGCTGGATCACTTCGTTCAGGCTGATCTCAGCGGTCCCGAGCACGCCGATGCGCGGTGGAACTTCGAGAGGCTTCACCGGCGGGATCGCGGGTTCCGGCTGGGCGAATGCCCCGCCTCTGAAACTAACGGCCAAAACAAGCAGCGCAGCGGGGGAGATACTCTTCATGCGGCGTCGCCCTCCTTTACCCTGTGGGTCAGCGCGGGTTGTCGATGCGGGAAAAAACCGCGCACCCCCGAGATCGCCGCCCCGACTTTTGTATAAACCGACGATTCCTGAATGTCTTCAAAGACGGAGTAAAAGACCGGCACTGCCAGCAGGGTCAGCAGCAGGCAGAGCGACTGCCCTCCCGCCACCAGCACGCCGATCGAGCGGTTCGTCGCCGCGCCGGTTCCGCCGGACACAATCAGCGGCAGCATGCCCGCCACAAGCGCGATAGTCGTCATCAGAATGGGCCGCAGACGGTCGCGGTTGGCCTGCACGATGGCGTCATAACGAGAGAGCCCGGCGCGCCGCAGGCCATTCGTGTGGTCGATCTGCAGAATGGCGTTCTTCTTGACGATGCCGAAGAGCAGCAGCAGCCCGAGGCCCGAGAAGATGTTGACCGTCTGGTGCATGACGAGCAGCGACAGGATGCCGAAGGGGATCGCGAGCGGCAGCGTCAGCAGGATCGTCACCGGGTGTATGAACGATTCGAACTGCGCGGCCAGCACAATGTACATGAAGATGAAAGTCAGCGCGAACGCCAGGATGAAATAGTAGCCCGATTTGCTCAGCTCTTTCGAGCGCCCGCTGGTGCCAGCGCGGTAGTCGGCGCTCATGTTAAGCGATTTGGCGGCATCGCCCATGGCGGCCAGAATCGCGGTCTGCGAAGCCCCGGGGAGCGAGTTGCAGGAAAGCGTGACTTGCCTCTGGCGATTGATGCGATTCACCGCGGAGGGTCCCGAGCCGTTCCGAATATCGACCACTTCGTCGAGCCCCACCGCACTGTCCTGTTTGGTCGAAGGCACGGTCATCTTCGCGAGGCCTTCGGAGGTCGTGCGGAACTGTTCCTCGGCCCGCACGCGAACGTCGTACTGGTCTTCCCCCGCGTTGAAGGTGGACGCCACCTGACCGGCGACAAGCGTGTTCAGCGCCTGTTCGATGTTCTGCACGGATACGCCAAGATCGGCGGCGCGCGGGCGGTTGATATTCAGCCGCACTTCCGGCTTGCCGCTGCGCAGCGTCGTATCGGGATCGGCCACGCCCGGCATCTCTTTCATTTTGGCCAGCATGATGTCGGAGTACTTCGCGAGTTGCCCGAGATCCGGCCCCTGAATGTAGTACTGGATATCGGCGTTACTCTGGCTCCCGCCAATATCGCTCACCGGTTCCACGCCGGTATGAATTTCAGCAGGGTACTGCTTCAGCATGGCGCGAACTTTCTGCATCATCTGCGACTGGCTTTCCGAGCGCTTGTCCAGATCGGCCAGCTTGACGTAGATGGAAGAATTATTCACTGAAGCATCGGAGCCGCCGCCGCTGGTCATCAGGGTGTGGGTGATGCCCGGCATAGCCCGGATCTGCTGCGCGATGCGCTCGCTCAGCGCGGCGGTGGCCGGCAGGGAAGTGCCTTCCGGAGTGCGCACCAGGACGTTGAACTGCGACTTGTCGTCCTCGGGCAGAAAGTTTTTCCCGACCATCATGAACAGTGGCACGATGCTGATGATCGTCAGCGCGCTGAACCCGAGCATCATGCCGCGATGCGCGAGAGCCCACTTCAGCATGCGCGTATAGAAAACGTCGAGCCAGTGGAAAATTCTGGCGTCCTTCGATGAGTGCGCGTCGGTCTTTCCCGCGGTTACCGGCTTGATGAAGCGCGACGAAAGCATCGGCGTGAGAGTGAAAGACACCAGCAGCGACACAGCAATCGCAAATGCGCACGTGAAGCCGAAGGAACTCATGAACCGGCCGACGATCCCTCCCATGAAACCCACTGGCAGGAAAACGGCAAGCAGCGACATGGTTGTGGCCATGACCGCGAGTCCGATTTCGCGCGTGCCTTCGATCGCGGCCTGCATCGGCGGCATATTCTTTTCTTCCATGAAGCGGAAAATATTCTCGAGCACGATAATCGCGTCATCGATCACGATACCGACCATCAGCGTCAGCGCGAGCATGGTGATCTGATTCAGCGTGAAGCCCATGGCGGCCATCAGCGCGAATGTCGAGATGATGGACGTCGGAATGGCAATCGCGGCGATCAGCGTAGTACGCCAGTTCGCGAGGAAGATGAAGATGATGATCGACGCCAGGATGCTGCCTTCAATGAGATGATGCCGGATCGAAGTGATGGCGTCTTCAATAAACGTCGATTGATCGGCGATGATCTGGGTCTGGATGTCTTTGGGCAGACCGGCGCGCACGGCGCTGAGGCGGTCCTTCACGTCTTTCGCGGTAGTCACGGTGTTCTCGCCCGACTGCTTTGAGACCACCAGCGTGACAGCCGGAACGCCATCGAGGCGCGCGGCGGTCACAGGTTCTTCGTAGCTGTCTTCGCTGTAACCGATATCGGTGACCTTGACGACATAGCCATTGCGATTGGCGATGGCGATCTGGTTGAATTGCGCGGCGTCCGTGACGCGGCCTGTGGTGCGGATGGTGAAATCCTTTGCGCCCTGTTTCAGGCTGCCGCCGGGCAGTTCGAGGTTCTGCGATTTCAGCGCGTTAAAAACATCGGTGATGGTAAGGCTGTACGAGCGGAGCTTGTCGGGATCGACGAGCACATGAATTTCTCGTTTGGCCCCCCCAACGATGCGAACCTGGCCGACCCCCTTCGCGTTCTCCAGCTTCTGCTTGATAAGCTTGTCCGCGATCATCGTGAGATCGCGCAGCGACCGGGGCGCTGAAACCGCGATCTGCATCACCGGCGTGGCATCGGGATCCATTTTCTGGACCACGGGCTGCTTGGCGGTGGTGGGCAGGTCGTTCGCGATCAGGTTAACCTTGTTCTGCACTTCCTGCGCCGCTACGTCGCCGTTTTTCGACAGCTCGAAGGTGATGATGATGAGCGACTGGCCCTCGGACGATGTGGAACGCAACTCATCGACCTGGCTGATCGTGTTGACCGAGTCCTCGATTTTCTTCGTGATCTCGGTCTCGACTTCTTCGGGAGATGCCCCTGGATCGGACACGACGATCTGCACGGTGGGGATATCGACTTTTGGAAAGAGATCGACCCCGAGGCTGAAATAAGAGAAGACGCCAACTACGACGAGCGAGAGGATGAGCATCGTCGCGAAAACGGGGCGGCGGATACAGAGCTGGGCCAGGGCGTGCATGTCAGATTCCTCCTGTTTTCGGGGATACCGGTGCCCCGTCGAAAAGTTCGATCTGGTTATTGACCGCTACGCTCTCGCCTGCGTTAATGCCGGAGAGGATGCGGATATTGTCCCCAGTCGTTTCACTGGTCGCCACAACGCGCAGACGCGCTTTACCGTTCTGAATCACGTACGCCTGGTTTGAGTCGGTGGTCTTGTCCCGGACCACGGCCTGTTTTGGCACGAAGACGCCGTTAACGCCGCCGGGCAGGCGAACGTGGGCGGTGGCGAACATGCCGGGCTTAAGGGCCGTATCGGGATTGGCGAAGCGGGCTTCGAGGATGAAGACGCGCGAGTTGGGATCGACCGACTGGTTGATCGCGCTGATGCGGCCATTGAAGTCGCGACCCGGGTAAGCGTCCAGACGGGCGATGACGGCGTCGCCCAGATGCGCGAGCGAAGCGCGCTGTTCCGGCGTCTGCAGTTGCAGCTTCATACTGCCGATCCTGACTATGGTGGCGATCTTATTAGTGAGTGCGACGTATTCGCCGGCGGCCACCGGGCGGGCCGTGATGTAGCCGTCGAAAGGCGCGCGGATGGTGGTGTCGGCGACGCCTTTCTCGGCCTGCTCGACCTGCGCTTTAACGCTTTCGAGGGAAGCCTGTGAAGACGAGATGGCCTCGGAGTTTTGGCGCGCGGCATTCGAGGCGGCTTCATACTGCTGCTTCGCCGCCTTCGCCTGGGCTTCGGCCGTTTCCTGCTGCGTGTGCGCTTTTTCAAAAGCGCTCCGGGAAACGTCGCCCGTTGCAACCAGGTTGGCGTAGCGTTGGGAATCGGCTGCGGCGAGTTTGGCCTGGGCCTGGGCCGATTCGTAGTTGGCGCGCGCTCCCGCCACTTCGGGTACTTTATTGGGATCGAAAGCGCCGCTCGACCACCCAATGCGCGACTGGGCCTGGCGCACTTCTGCGGTAGCCTGGGCGAGCAGGGCCCGGACCTGAGCGAGTTTCAGTTCGGCGTCGCGGTGGTCGAGTTCGCAGATGATCTGGCCCTTTTTGACCCGTGCGCCGACATCCACCGGAGTGGAGATGACGCGGCCCGCCACCGGTGGGGCGATATCGGAGCTTTCATCGGCCGCGAAGGTGCCGGTTTCCTGGAAATCGGCGGGGACTTCGCGGGAAAATGCTGTGGCCGTAGACACTGCCACAGCTTTCGGCGCAACAACGGCGTCGGCGGATTTTTTAGTGGAAGAACACGCGGTAACAATAAACGCCACTGCGGACAACATATAGAGGTTGCGGGTCAGCATTTCGGTTCCTTATTTTGCACGCCGTTCATAAGAATGGATGCGAAGGCGTCGGTGATTTCTCCATCCGAAGGAAAACTTTCACAGCGTTTGTACATATATTTCTGCAGACCGAAGTACTGCGCCATGCCCACCACGGCGAAAATGATCGTGCGCGGATCGCACTGGCGCAGGGCTCCGGCAGCCTGCCGGCGTTCGATATACTCGTGGACTTTCAGGCCGATCGAAGCCATGATCTGGTTGCGGTGCATGACGGCGAGCTCATGCCCTTCGAGGGAGGCATGGAGCATGAGGCGTTCAAAACGCGGCTCCGTGCGGTGGATTTCGAGAATGCGGGCGGTGATAAGGCGGAACAGACCGGCATCGTCCTCCACCTCGATTGCGGACTGCACCTGGGCGAGCCACTGTTCCATGCCGCTGCCCGCGTGGGCATGGTCGAGGATCGCGGCGTAAAGGTCCTGTTTCGTGGCAAAATGACGGAAAATGATGGCTTCCGTGACCCCCGCCGCGGCCGCGATCTCCCGCGTTGTGGTGCCGCTGAAGCCGCGCTGCGAGAAAAGTTCTATGGCAACGTCGAGCAATTGGCGGCGCCGGTCCTCACCCGACATGCGGGCGTGAGGGGTGACTTCACTGACAGCTTTAGGCGGCACGCCTTATTGTAAGTAAATACTTACTGACGATGCAAGCGTTCCACAATATAAAAGCGATGGCGGCGAAACTTTGGCTGGTGCGGCACGGAGAGACGGAGTGGAGCGCGACCGGGGCGCACACGGGGCGAACCGATCTGCCGCTCACCCCCCACGGCGAAGAGCAGGCCAGGGCGCTGCGGGCGAAACTCGCGGAGCATGGTTTCGCTCTCGTTCTCACCAGTCCGCTGCAACGTGCGCGGCTCACCTGTCAACTCGCCGGGCTGGGTAAGGATGCGCAGATCGAACCCAGCCTCGTCGAATGGGACTACGGGAGTTACGAAGGCAAGTCCACCGCGGACATTCGAAAAACTCGCCCCGGCTGGTCGTTGTTTCGGGACGGCGTTCCCGATGGAGAAACTATCGAGCAGGTCGGGCAGCGCGCCGACGCGGTGATTGCCCGCGCCCTTTCCGCGGGATGTGGCGATGTCGCGCTGTTCGCCCACGGACACATCCTGCGGATTCTGGCCGCCCGCTGGGTAGGGCTTGCGCCTGAATGCGGCGCTTATCTGACGCTGAGCACGGCATCCATTTCAGTGCTGGGCTATGAGCATGAGAACCGGGTCATCGAGCACTGGAACGGGCCTCTATTGAATGGGCAGGCTCGATGAGGCGCTGGTAATCCCGCCGATCGAAACTGAGATCGGCTCCACGCCCGCCGCCGCGCCTGCCGGAACTACGGCGTTGATCTGATACAGGGCTGCGTTACCCGGGGTCATGCCTGAAAATTGCACCTGGGCGGTCTGGTTGCCGATCGTAACGATGGGCGTGGATGTGGTGCGGGCGAGCGGGCTGGCGGGCGCAGGGTCGCCACTCGCGGGCTGGTTCGTCACCGGTCCCAGGCCATTCAGAAACAACTGCACCACATGCCCGCGCGCCACGGGATTCGAAACCGTCACGATCTTGTTGTTTTCATCGAGGGATGCGGCGATGTTGCGGCTTCCCGACGGGATCTCGAACAGCGCCGGCGAATAACTTCCCAGCGGCAGCGTGAACACGGTGCCGGAACTATCCCCCACGCTCACCTTCACCTGCACCGAAAGCTGCCCCTGCAATTCCCAGGGGATCTGCACATTCACCTGGCCGGGGCTGACAAACACGATGTGTCCGGGCACGCTGACATTCGCATTGTCGAAGCTGACGCTGACCTGACTCAATGCCAGCGGCAGATAAGGCGTGGAGTAAGTTGTGGTGGCGGCTGCCAGGTTCTGGCCGAAAATCGCAACGTATGAGCCGGGCGCCGGCGCCTGGCTGGAGTAATTGGCCGCCGAAACAATCCCCCCCGCGAGAATCGAGGGCTGTGCGAACCCGGTCGCCTGAAACGTAGCGGACAACCCGCCTGCGCTGGCTGTATAGACATTCGCGCCGGCCGCGGGGCCAAGAATCATGGCGGCGGCGCCAATACCATAGTTGTCCGTCGCGGCGGCCAGCGCCTGCAGTTGTCCGCCGCCGGAAGTCACGCTGAAGTTTACGGGCAGATTGGGAACCCCGACGCCATATCGGTCGATCGCCTGCACAATCACATAGCCGCCCGCGGACTGCTGGCCAGCCGTGCCGTCGTCGCCATTGCCCGCCAGCGAAATCAGGTCGTTCGGTATTCCATCGCCAACAATGTAGAGATAAGGAATATTCACGGGAACGATCGCGCCCTGAATATTTAAGTAGCCCTCATAAATGCCCGGCGCCGGGAGCGAACCTGTAAGTGAAATATTGACGCTGGCGGACTGAGCGGGGGCCAGCGTGAGGTTCGGCCGATCCACCGTAGTGTGCGCGGTCAGTTCAGCCGTGAGGTGTACGGGCGCAATGCTCAGGGTCAGCGGCGCGCTGCCGAAGTTGGTGAGCTGAAGCTGCTGCGTGATCGGCAGGCTGCCGGTTTTCAAAATGCCGAACGAAGCGCTCGAAGGCGTGACGCTCAATGTATTCTGCACCGCGTAAGCACCGTTGACTTTCCCCGCGCCCTGGGCAAGGGCAGAGGCCGTGCTGCCGCTTTCGGTGAGGTTCCGCGTGGCGGTGGTCACAACGGCGGCTTTGATCTGCTCGGCGTTAAAAGCGGGATAAGCCTGCTTCACCAGAGCCGCCACCCCTGCCACCTGTGGCGCGGAGAAGCTGGTACCCTGCGACACCAGATAGCCGCTGGCCGAGTAAAGATTGCCGTTGGGGTCGTAGGTCTGCCCCGCGAGATACAGGTCCACGCCCACCGCTGTAACGTCGGGTTTCAAGGCGCCAGATCCCGTAGCCGGTCCATGGGAACTGAAAGGGGCCACCTGATCGAAAGTCGTGATATTGAATGGCGCGAAGTTGGTCGAGATTAAGACCGTGGCGCGGGCGTTTGAAAGCAGGTAAGCGCGGATCGAGGCCCCATCGTCGAATCCGATAAAGGCTGCGGGAATGGTGGCGCTGTTCAAACCGCTGGGCGTGACGAGCGTATCGTCGCCCGGGTTGTTGGTGATGATGACGCCCGCCGCCCCGGCAGCCTGAAGGTTCTGCACTTTTACCGCAAAAGTGCAGGTGCCACGCGCCACCAGTACGATCACGCCGGTGAGAGAGCGTGAGGCCGGGGGCTGGCAGCCCAGCCGATCGCCGACATTCGCCACGTCGGCGAGAGTGCCGGTTAGGGTACCGGAGGGGGATGGGCCGTCGCCAAAGCGGGCGTTGAAGGTCCCGAGTCCATTCACAGTGAGCGGCACGCCCCAGC
>JALYHT010000068.1 GCA_030776225.1 Acidobacteriota bacterium
AAGTCACGCCGCGCGCCAGAGCCCACTGGCCGGGCACCTGATACCGCTCGTCCAGATCGTAGACCACATGGAAAATAGGATCGTCGTTCGCGATCTCCACGATCGTGCGATCCGGGAAAACGAGGCGCATCGATTCGTTGAAGCGGTTCCATTCATCGACGCCCCAGAAATCGTCCAGCATCAGAAAGCCGCCCCGCAGCAGGTATTCCCGCAAAGCCCGCGCCTGCGCCGCGGTCAGCTTCCAGTCCCCCATTTCCCCGGCATTCATCCAGGGGTAGTTGAAGGCGTCCTCCCCGTCGTCAAGATTAACCGGTTGCTCAACGGAGCGGACGTGAATCCGGCTCAGTCGCCGCAGCGCCTGCGCGAAATTACGGTCGGCGCGGGGATAGTCCTGGGTCCAGCTGGTACCTCCTTCGCGCCAGTCGGCCCCGCCAAAACGGCTGTGAAAGGCCCCGAAACGCGCGCGGGGGTGCTGCGGATACATCAGCCGCGCAAATACCCATTCGCTCCGTTCCTGAAAATCCGGCGGCAGTTCGACGTCGTCGTAGGCTTCCATGCTGGGATAGACGCGAAACGGGCGCTGGGCTGCGGAGAGCATGGCGAAGAACGCGGAAAACAATAGAGCGCCCGCGCCTGTCAGCGCCAGCGCCTGCCGGTAATGCATGAACTACCTGCCCCCGAGGATAGCAAAAGGCGGCGGAATGGTTTCGAACCGGTTACGCGGAACCGGTTCCGCGAAGATGGCCGATAAAGGCAGCTCGAATTCACCGGACCTCAGGAGCCCATCCGTGGCGGCATCCAGACGGCCCGGCGTCGCAACCCACCTGCGGCGCGCCAGGGGATCGATGGCCCAGCACGACGGTCCGCCATGCGCTGACCAGGTGAATCACGGCCATCTCTCCGGGATTCAGAGGCCAATTATTCGGAGGCGTGGCCTTTCAAATGGAACAGAAGTTCCGCCATGGCGGCATCGGAGAGGGTCTGGGCGGCATGGATCGCGAGGTCGATGCCAGGGAGTTCGGAGGCCTCCAGAGGCTGTGTATTCAACTGCATAACACCCAGCTTGTACCGCTCAAACGCATTCAGGTGCTCGCGGCCGAGCCGATCGCAATCTTCGCAGCTCATGAGTCATACTCCCATGTACGCCGGGCGTGCGAAAGTGCACAAAGGTTAACAGGCAGGGCCGATTCAGGGTATACGGTCGCGAAGAGCAGCGATTCTCCACTGACTTTCTGTCAGGACGTGACAGCAGGCGCGCGTCGTCTGGTGCGGATTTTGTTCAGCTGGTGATAAAGCAGGCGTATCAGGGCTATCGAGGGGATGCTGAGGAAGATCCCCGCCACGCCCCCGATTTCCCCGCCGGCCAGAATCCCGAAAATCACCAGCAAAGGGTGCATTTCAATTCCCCGGCTCATCAAATGAGGCGAGAGCACGTAATCCTGGAACATGCGATAACAGCCCAGAAAAGCAAGGACCACCAGAACGTGCGGATACCCGCTCACAACACTGACCACCATGATGATTGTGGCGGCGACTAAAGGCCCCACGAGCGGAATGAACTCGAGCGGGAAGGCGATCGACGCGAGCAGCAGCGCGTAGGGAACGCCCATAATGCTCAGGGCGATGCTGTAGGAGACCAGCGTGGCGCAGCAGAGAAAGAGCAGCGCCCGCATATAGAGCAGGAGCAGTTCGTGTACATCGGCCAGCGTTTCGCTTGCTGGCTCCCGGCCGGAATCGAGCATATCGAGAAAACCGTCGCGAATTTTGCGCCCGTCTCTCAGAATAAGAAAGCTCAGGATCGGGATGATGATCAGGTAGATCACGTTTTGCGAAGCGGAAAGGACGCGCAGCCCTACCTTGGGCACCACCGATGCCAGGTCGCCGTAGTGCTGCCGGAGTTGCCCTTCGGCCATGCCCACGATCTGGCTTTCGAGGGATTTCACGCCGCCGGGAGAAGGTCCGGGCGGCGGGGCCTGCCGCATGTGTTCGAGAAAAGCCGGCGCCTGTGTCGCCAGATTGGATGCCTGGCCGGCGACCACAGACCCCACTGAGATGCCGAATGAAGCGAGTATTCCGATCGCCAGAAGGAACGTCAGCGCCAGAGCCGGGGTCCGTGTCTTCGACGGGAGACGCCGGTCTATGAAGTCCATCAGAGGATAAAGCAGGTACGCAAACAGCAGCGCGACGATAAAGACGATCAGCGCTTCCCGGATCAGGTAAACAGTCCCGAGCAGCAGCAGAACTAAGGCCGCTGTCCATGTAACCCGGGCGGCTCGGGGATCAATGCCCAGCAACTTGCCGCTCCTTTGCGGCAGCCTCTGCCGCAGTCCCTCTCGCAGCTTCCGCCTCGGTAATTTTTTCGATGCGCACCGCCGCGATTCTGTTTCGGTCCATACTCTGCACGATGAAGCGCCTGCCATCGAACTCCACGGCTTCGCCCGCCATCGGGATGTGTCTCAGTTTGAAGAGCATGTATCCTGCGATCGTTTCGAATCCACCGTTCGCGGGCAGCTCGATGCCGTAAATCGAATCCAGATCGCGAATTGTCGTGGCGCCATCGAGTTCCACCTGGTCCGCCTCCGCGCGGGGCGGCGAGAGTTTCTCATCGAACTCGTCCTCTATCTCACCCACAATCTGTTCCAGCACGTCTTCCACCGTAAGTAAACCCGTCACAGTGCCGAACTCATCCACTACGAGCGCCATATGCGCGTGCCTGTGGCGAAACTCTTCGAGCATCTGCATCACAGGCTTGGTCTCCGGCACGATGAGAGGCTTGCGCATGATGTGCGACAGAAAAAAAGGGGGCGACGGCCTGCCGCTGCGGATGGAGAGGCGCCGTTCATGCCACAGCCGGAGCATGTCTTTGAAAAAAACTGCGCCGATGATCTGTTCCGGTTTGTCTTTCCAGACCGGCAGACGTGAATGCTGACTCTCCACCATGGTCTGCAGGACGTCGTCGAGCGACGAGCCGGAGGAAACGGATACGATCTCGCGCCGCGGCCGCATCACCTCCCGTACATACAATTCATCGAGGTCGAGGACGCGGTGGATCATGTCTTCCTGCAGCTTGGGCAGATGCCCCGCGAAACGGCTCGAGCTCACGATGAGTTTCAACTCTTCCAGGGAATGGCCTCCCCCGCGATGGCTCGCCCTGACCCCCAGCATTCGCGTGATGCCGCGCGCCGCGCCTTCCACCACGCTCACAAATACCGACAGCAGGCGGTAGAAAACCATGAGGGCGGGAGCCACCGTCACGGCCAGCCTGTCGGCTTTATCGAGCGCCAGATTCTTCGGGACCACTTCGCCGACCACCACATGGCAAAAAGTCATCACCGCGAACGCCAGCACAAAACAGACGGCGTGCAGAATCGCCGCGCTGGCCGGCGTAAGCAGAGGGTGGAACAGGGCCATCAGAATGGCGTAGAGCGTGTCTTCACCGGCCCACCCGAGTCCCAGACTGGCCAGCGTCACGCCGATCTGCGTTACCGAGAGAAGCTTTTCCGGCTGCGCGAGCAGCGCGAGCGCCATCTTCGCCCCGGAATTGCCGTTTTCCGCCAGATGCCGCAGCCGCGAATCGCGCACGGAAAGCAGCGCTACCTCCGATGCCGCGAAAAACGCGTTCACCACCAGGATCAGGCCGAGCAGCAATAAACGCGCGACATAGTCGCCGGAAGAAATCACCCTGTACCAAGTGTCTCTTATTCAGTTGCCTTGTTCCTGCCGGCAGGCTTCTTCTTTTTCTTTTCGGACGGGCCTGAAGACGGCGGGCCAAGGTCGAGACCGAACAGGTCGGAGAGATCCGCGCCCGTAAGCAGCTTCTCTTTTCGCACCGTCTTCCTCGTTAAAGGAAGCGCCGTGCCCGCGCCGGCGATGAGATCCTTCTCGTCCACTTCGCGCAGGCGGAAGAGCAGTTCCGGTTCCCGGTCGAAGCGCGCGCCCACGCCGTAAAGCACAGCGGCGACATGTTTGCACATAGCCGCCCAGTCCGGGCAGCTGCAGCTTAGTTTGATTTCCGCGGGGGAAGGGAACAATCCTTCGCGCTGCCTGCAGATTCTTTCCATCACGCCCTTTGAGAAACGGCCCTGCAGCAGTTCGACGAGCGAGTCTATTCCGCCGGCGCAATCCTCACACACCGATTTCCAGCGCCGTTGGTCGACAGGCGCTACTTGAAGCGAGACCTTGTAAAGGCTTGAGCCGCTGACCAGAGCCTCAATCGCGCCCGGTTCTATCCGCAGATCGATGACGGAGCCATTGCGCGCGTAGGTGCGGCCCCGGGGCAGGCGATTGGCGAAGTCGCTGTAGCGTTCGAGATTCTCGCACCAGGATTTGCCCCAGAAAGTCGTCGCGATGGCGCGGCCCTCGACACGGACGGGCGAGAGCGCCCCGCCTTTTTTCAGCCCTGCGCGGGCCTGACGCAGTGCTTCCATACGTCGCTTGGCCACGGGGACCCAGGGCTTCCAGTCACTGAACCGCACAGCTCAATTTTCCTTCAACGCCTTGCTCAGATCGAGCGAGACCAGATTGAGCAGCTCCTCGTCGTTCATCTCAGTCAGCAGCAGTTCCGCGCCGCCCCTCAGCACCTCGTCCGCAAGTTTTGTCTTCGACTCGATCATCTCGTCGATCTTCTCCTCCACCGTGCCGCGGCAAATGAACTTGTGAACCAGCACGTTTTTCGTCTGGCCGATTCGGAAAGCCCGGTCCGTCGCCTGATTTTCGATGGCCGGATTCCACCAGCGATCGAAGTGGACCACATGCGAAGCCGCGGTCAGATTCAATCCGGTCCCGCCCGCTTTGAGCGAGAGCACAAAAAAGCCTGCCGTTTCGTCTTCCTGAAAGCGGCGCACCAGAGCGCCGCGGTCCCTGACTGCCGTTGCGCCATGCAGCACGAGCCCGGGGCGGCCGAAGATCGAGCGCAGAAAGTCCGCCAGAGGCCCGGTGACTTCGCGGAACTGGGTAAAAACCAGCATCTTCTCCTGGCGCGCGGCGACCGTTTCGGCGATTTCGCGAAGCCGCGCCCATTTGCCGCTGTCCGCCTCGCTCCACGCGCCATCGCCCAGCCATTGCGAAGGGTGGTTGCAGATTTGTTTGAAGCGCATCAGATAGGAAAGTACAAGGCCTTTACGCTGGATGCCTTCCGCGGTCTCCCTGAGTTGCGCGGTAAGGTCTTTGACGGCCTGCTGGTAAAGAGCTGCCTGTGTTCGCGAAAGCGGACAGAACGCTTTCATCTCCGTCTTGTCCGGCAGATCCGAGATGACCGTTTTATCCGTCTTGAGACGCCTCAGAATGTATGGCTGCACCAGCTCCCGGAGCGGTCCGTAAGAAGCCTGCGGGTTGCCGGCAAGCCGTTTTGTGAAGGCCGTGAACTCTTTCGCCGAGCCAAGCAGGCCGGGGTTGATGAAGTCGAACAAAGACCAAAGATCGCCGAGGCGGTTCTCAACGGGAGTGCCCGTAAGCGCCACGCGGACTTCCGGCTTCAGGCTCTTGGCGGCGCGGGTCTGCTTCGCACCCGGATTCTTGATAGCCTGGGCCTCATCGAGAATCGTCAGCCGCCAGGGGACCTTGCCAGGCCACGACGCGCGCAGCAGCGAGCCGTAGGTGGTGATCGCAAGGTCGATGCCTTTAAGGTTGTCTGGCCCGAGCTTCCTGAAATTCGCGGCGGAGGGGTGGATGACGAGGGTGTTCAGCGACGGCGCGAAGCGCTCGATTTCAGCCGACCAGTTGGCAAGCAGGGAAGCCGGCGCGATTAACAGGCTGGGCTTGCCCTTCGAACCCGATTCGCGCTTGAGTATCAGCAGCAACGCGAGTATCTGGATTGTCTTGCCCAGCCCCATGTCGTCCGCCAGACACCCTCCGAGACCCAGTTTCTGGAGAAGGTAGAGCCATCGCACGCCCGCCTGTTGGTATGGGCGCAATTTCCCTTTCAGCGCGTCGCCCGGATCCGCTATATCGAGAGACTGCGGATTGCGAAGGGCTTGCAGGGTTTCCGCCAGCCACGGTCCCGCGTCCACCCCGGCCCAGCCGGCGGCTTCGTCCTCCGAAATGTCGCCGGGTTCCACGCCGGCCCCGGACACCAAACGCATAGCCTGGGCGAAGTTGAGTCCGCTCTCCTTGGCGGCGCGTTCGGCTTCGGCGAAGCGGGCCAGCATTTTTTTAAGCTGCTCGCGGTCCAGTTCGACCCAGCGGCCGCGCACCATCGCGAGACCGTTCGTCCTGGCGAGGAGTTCCCTGATCTCAGCGGCACTGAGCGGTTCGCCATCGAGAGTCACGGCCATTTGGAAATCGAGCAGAGCGTCTTTTCCCAACCCGGAAGGCGGCCTGGTCCCCACCGTGCCCGTCACCCGCGGACGCGGCGGCCGGCTGCCGCGCCAGGAAGCCGGCATGCGCACGATCACGCCCGCGGCTTCGAGCGCAGGGACGTCCCGAAGCAACTGAAGCGCTTCTTCCGGACTCCAGCGTAAAGGCTCGAAGATTTCACCGGCGTCGATCATTTCCCTCAGCCAGGCGCATGTCTCGGCGGCGCGCTGCACCGGCAGCAGCAGAGAGAGCAGGCGCGGCTTGCTGGCTTCGCCCGCGTATTCGCGCAGCGCCTGCCCGAGGGGCAAATGATGCGGTTTGGCCTTTGCGGTAAGCCGCGCCGTATATGTAGCAAGGAAGGCAAAAGGCGCGGCCTCGTCCCTGCGATTCTCCGCGAGATTGAAATGCACGCGCCCCACGAGATTCCATGCGGGATTCCGCTTCCTGAGAAAATCCTGAAGCGTGGCTTTGGCTTCGGCCAGTTCAGTGGTGAGAGCACCGTCTAACTCCTGCCAGAGGCTGCTGAGCACCGCGGAGGTCAGGTATTCGGCTCCGTTGAACGGCGGCGCGGAGAGTGCGATTTGTTCTAACTCCGAATCGGCAGGCGGGGAGACATGAAGTTCTGTCGAAGACGCATTCCCGCTGGTCGAAATAAGCGCGTGCTGCGTCCGGAGCGCGGTGACATAGCGAGCGGCGAAACCCCTCCACCAGGCGATAGTGACGGGAAGCGAGGTCGCCGCTTCGTCGAGCGCGAGCATAAGCAGCCCGTGGCCGGACCCGCTTTCGAAAGCGCTTTGCAGTCGGGGCTCATCCAGCGCCTCGGCAGGCTGGCCGCGCAGCACAAGGTGGCCGTGCGGCGTGAGAGTTAAGTCCAGAGGGCCTGCTCCATACAAGAACATCAGCTTAGCAATACATTTCGCCGGGATATTCTATGCCATATGGGCTGTCGCCGATATCTTGTTTTGGCCGCCCTGTTCGTTCAGGGCGCCGTCGCGGCGCAGAATGCGGCTGCTTTGTTCAAAGAGCCCTCCGTCAAAGCCGCTCTTGAATCGGCCCGCCTCAACGAGCCTCGTTTTATCGAAGAACAAATCCGGATTTGCGAAATTCCCGCGCCGCCCTTTCATGAAGAAGCGCGCGGCAAAGAACTGGAGCGCCTCTTCCTTCAGGCGGGCCTGCGGGACGTGCGAATCGACAAAGCCGGCAACGTGATCGGGGTGCGGCCCGGCGCGTCGGCGCATCCGAACCTGCTGCTTGCGGCCCACCTCGACACCGTATTTCCTGAAGGCACGGACGTGAGAGTCAAACGCGAAACGGGTATTCTGCGCGCGCCCGGCATCGCGGACGATTGCCGGGGTCTCGCGATGCTGCTCGCTGTGATCCACGGGCTCAACGATGCAAAAGTAAAGACGCAGGGCACCATTACCTTCGCGGCGGACACCGGTGAAGAGGGCCTGGGGGATCTGCGCGGCACGAAAGAGTTATTTCACGCGACGCTCAAAGGCCAAATCGATAAGTTCATTTCGATCGACGGTACCGGCCTGAGCATCACCAACACCGGCGTCGGCAGCTATCGCTACCGCGCCGAATTCAGGGGACAGGGCGGACACAGCTTCGGTTCATTCGGGCTGGCGAATCCGATTCAGGCCATGGGGCGCGCCATCGCGAAAATCGACGCCTTCGACGTGCCCCTCGAACCGAGGACCACCTTCAACGTGGGCCGGGTCGGCGGTGGAACGTCGGTGAATGCCATTCCTTTCGAATGCTGGATGGAAGTGGATCTGCGGTCGTCGGATAAGGAGCAGCTGGAAATGCTGAACACTCGCTACAAACGGGCGGTGCGGGAAGCGGTGGACGAAGAGAACAGGCGCTGGAACGGCCGCGGCCCGGTTTCGGTTGTGAATGAGGTTGTCGGATACAGGCCCGCTGGAAGCACGCCCGCGGATTCGGCCATAGTGAAGACCGTTGTTGAGGTGACCCGGCAGTTCGGAGCTCTCGGAGATCTGGGCGAAGGTTCGACGGACGCCAACGTGCCCATGGCTCTGGGCATACCCGCGATCACGATCGGCGGGGGTGGCCATGGAGCCGGGCCGCACGCGCTCGACGAAAGCTTCGATCCCAGGGATTCTTACCTGGGCACTCAGCGAGGCATTGTACTGGCCGTTGCGCTGACCCGCTGAATTCAGGAAATCATGCCGGAAAAGCCGCCCGTCAAACAGACAGAGCCGCAGCCCGAACCGCAGCCGGAACCATGGATGAGGGGAATCGTTCCCGGCATCGACCCCGTTATCGGCCACCTGCTGCGGGCCAGCGAACATATCCGTGAAGATCTTGAGGCCGCCCTCGCGCCTTTAAATAAAGATGAACTCTGGGCCACGTCCCAGGGTATGACTTCCGCCGGTTTTCATGCCAAACACCTCGCAGGCAGCATCGAGCGCCTTTGCTGTTATCTCGAAGGGGGGCAGCTAAGCTCCAGGCAACTTGCGCAGTTGAAGCTGGAAGGCAGCGGCGATGAATCCCCGCTTGCGTTGCTTGACGCCGTGAAAGAAGCCCTCGGAAGATATGAAGAACTTGTGCGGGGTCTGACGCCTCCACATTTCGCAGATGTGCGCGAGATTGGGCGCCGGCGCCTGCGAACTACCGCCATCAGCCTGGCAATCCACATTGCCGAGCACGGGCAGCGCCACGTCGGTCAGGCGATCAGCGCGGCAAAACTGGCGAAGGTTTTGGGCTGAGGCTATTGTCCGCGCCGCTGTAGTGGGAGCGCACCTTCCGTGCGGCGGCTTTGCCCACCCGCTTCGCCAACTCCTCCTCCGTGGCCTGTCGCACAAGGGCCGAACTGCCGAATTCTTTCAGAAGTTTCCGCACGGTGATTTCACCCACGCCGGGGATCCCGTCCAGCTCCGAAGTCAGCGTGCGCGCGTTCCGGCGCGTTCGGTGGAACGTCACCGCGAACCGGTGCGCTTCATCGCGAATCGTCTGGATCAAATGCAGGATCGGCGAGAACCGGTCGAGCACGAGGGGCTCATTCTCCTGGCCGAGCACGTAGACAATCTCCTCGCGTTTGGCGATCGAGGCCAGAGGCTGATTGATAATCCCGATCGCCTCCAGCGCCTCGGCGGCCGCATGCAGCTGCCCCAGACCGCCGTCGATCAGGATGAGTCCCGGCATAGGCAGGCTCTCGGCAAGCAGACGCGAATAGCGGCGCGTCACCACTTCGTGCATGCTGGCGAAGTCGTCGTTCCCTTCCACCGTGCGGATGATGAACTTGCGGTAATCGGCCTTCTTCATGCGGCCTTCTTCCCACACCACCATGCTCGCGACCTTATCCGTGCCCTGAATGTGGGAGATGTCGAAACACTCGATGCGCTTCGGCGCTTCGGGCAGCCCGAGCGCTTCCTGAATCGCGCCCTGTATCGCGACGGAGGAAGGTTTCAGTACTCGGAAGCGCCCGTCGAAGCTGTGCTTTGCGTTGGTCTGCGCGAGGTTCAGCATGGCCTTCTTCTGGCCTCGCTTCGGCGTGTGGATCTCGACCTTACGGTTCTTCTTCTCCGAAAGCAGCTCCTCCATCGCCTCCTGATCTTCGAAATCGATCGGCACATGTATCGCGGCGGGCACGTATTGCTGATCGAGATAGATCTGCAGCAGCAGCGAAGAGAAAAATGCCGGGGGGTCGAACTCCTGGTGGTCTTCCCAGAAGAAGTCGCGGCGGTCCACAATCACGCCGTTACGCAGGTGGAAAAGATTCACAGCCACGAGCGGTGGTTCGGCGTAGAAGCCAAAGATATCGGCGTCGTCGCCCGAAGCCGCCGCCATCTTCTGCCGCTGGTCGATTTCTTCCACGGTGGTGAGCACGTCGCGCAACGCGGCTGCTTCCTCGAAGCGGGTATCGTTCGCCGCTTCCTGAATACGCGCGCGCAGTTCGCCGGCGAGCGCGCTGTGTTTCCCTTCCAGAAACAGACGCACCTGGCGGACGGATTGAGCATAGGCTTCCGGCGTGGTGAGCCCTTCCACACACGGGCCCGAGCATCTGTGGATGTGGTACTGCAGGCATGCCTTCGGGTGAAACCGCCGCAGATCGACTTTGCACGAAGGCACCAGAAAATGCCGGTGAATAAAACTAACTAGGCGATACGCGAGATTTCCCGGGAAATACGGGCCGAAGTAAGTCGCGCCGTCTTTGATCAGGCGCCGGGTCACGTACACGCGCGGGAATCGCTCATTCGTCAGCTTGATGTACGGATAGGTCTTGTCGTCCCGCAGCAGAACGTTGAAGCGCGGCTTGTACTGCTTGATGAGGTTATTCTCAAGCGCCAGCGCTTCCTTCTCGTTATCGACCAGAATGTAATCGATGTCGCGCGCTTCCGCAATCAGCGAGCCTGTTTTGATATCGGAAAGCTTGTCTTCATTGAAATAGCTGCGCACGCGGGCCCGCAGGATCTTCGCCTTGCCAACGTAAATCACCTTCCCGGCGGCGTCTTTGTAGAGATACACGCCTGGCGCGAGCGGCAATTGCGCGACTTTTTCCCGGAGCGGATGTTGACTGGATTGCATTTTGCGGGCTTCCGCAAGGCGCGTAAGGAGGCGTTCAGGCGCCGCGTTCAGGCGCCGCGTTCAGGCGCCTGGCAATATACTTAAATTATGTCACGTGGCCGCATATCGCTGCTGTGGATCGGGCTGGCAGCAGCCACGCTTTCGCCGTTGTTTTGCCAGGCGCAGCAGCCGCCCGAAGAAACTCAACTGCCGCCCGAAGAAGACAAGGCAAAAATTCAGGAGCAGTTCAGCTTCAATCCGCTTCAATCGAATAAGGATGTCGCGGTGGGCGAAGCATACTTCAGGAAGGGCAGTTTCAACGCCGCCGCGTCGCGCTTCCTGGAAGCGACGAAATGGAATGGCGGCAATGCGGAAGCGTGGCTTCGGCTCGGTGACGCGGAGGCGAAACTGAAGGATATGAAAGCCGCCCGCGAAGCCTGGGAAAAATATCTTCAACTGGCCCCCGAAGCGAAGAACGCCGCAGAGGTCCGCAAAAAACTGGGGAAAGCAAAGGCCTGATTCAGCTCGTTTCTTTCGCGCCTTTGAAATCCCAGTAAACGGCGCAGCTCTCCGTCTCTTCTTTCTGGCGGTAGAGTTTCTTGAAGTCCTCCGCCCCCACTTTGTGCCCTTTATCGCAATCGGCAGCGGTGGCGAACCGGCCCGCTTTCATCTGCCTGAGGATCTCCGATTCGGAAACCAGATGCAGAGGCCGGGCGCGCTCGGGCGGAAAATCCAGCTTGTGCGAGTCCGCCAGTTCCATGCCCGAAGGCGGCGGACGCTTCGTCAGGAAGTAAACATATTCGTCGCCCAGAATAATTCCGTTGGGCGGCGTCACGCGATCGGCCATGGCGGCTACCTGCTCCAGATCGCCCCAGTTCACGTTGCTGTGTTTTTCGTGGAGCGCCTTCGCCAGTTCGAGCGAGAAGATGCACGCCAGAGCGAAGATCGGCCAGAAAGGCCTGTCGGGCGTAAAGAGGCGGTTCGAAAGCGAGTACACGCCTGCCGCGCTGAGAATAATCAGGAACGGCAGCGCGAAAAGGTAGTACCGCTGGAACGTGGGGTGAGCGCTCGATATGTGTACGGCGAGCGCGAGCGCCAGCCAGCCGCAGAGATAAAATTCACCGCGTGCGGGCTGCGTCCACGCGCTGCGGAATCTTATATAAAGAAGCCCCGCCAGCGCCAGCAGGCCCACAAGCAACGCCTGGGCCGAATTCAGCCAGGAGAGCATCACGCCCATGTCGTGTCCCAGCGCGCCCGGCCATTCCACCTGGCGGAACAGCAGGTTGTACTGGATGATGTTGAATAAAGTTTGCTTCGGCCCCCTGACAAAAAGCCACGCTACCGGGAGAAAGGGAACCATCGCCGCCCCAAGAAACGCCGTCAGCTTGGCCCACCGGCTTCCCGCTCGATTCTGCGCCGCCATCCACACAGCGAGTACCGGGCACACCGGCGCGGTGAGGAGCGTTGCTCCCGCCGCCGCGGATGAGAGCAGGCCCGCTGCGGACGCACCGAGCACGCCCGTTCCATCGACCCCGCCCACAGCGAATCGAAACGCGGCAACGATCAGAAACAAAGCCAATCCGTAGGCCTGGCCGATGGTTCCGTATTGCACGATTAATACGTTAAGGCCGATCGTCAGCGCCGCCATGAGCGCGAGGGGAAAGCGCCACCGTATTACCGGGAAGCGGGTGAATACGAAATCGGCGGTCAGCATCACGGCGCACGATGTCATCAGGGTTGCCAGCGCATGCGCCGTTCGCCAGGTCGGCCCGAAAACCGTCATCCAGAACGCGTTCCAGTAGGCGTTCAGCGGCGTTTGCGAAAAGTTGAAATCCAGATAGGGCCGCTTGCCGCGCCCGATCAACTGGGCCGTGAGCAGGTGAAAGCCTTCGTCCCACGCGAAAGCGTCGGTCTGCGAATAGAACAGCAGGCCCGCCGCCAGTGCTGTCACCGTAGTCGCCAGTAACCAGTAAGTTTTCTCAGTGCGCCGCGCGCGGGATAAATTCATCGTCTCGATACATTATGTCCGGCGCCGTACAGATGAGACGTTTACGCTGTCCGGCGTGTCTGCCGATCGATGATCTTCAGAATGCGCTCCAGGCCTTTGGGCCAGTCCGGAAAGAGATCGACGTACTGGGTCTGCCGGTGTATGCGGGTGGGAATACGGCATTCGTCCAGCCTTGCCGGGAGCAGGAAAACGTCGTCGAGAGGCATGCGATTCGCGCAATCGAGCGCGTACCGCAGTTCGGCCTGAAAGGCGCCGCGTTTATTCACCGAGCGCTTAGAGAAACATGCCAGGAAAAAATCCGAGCTGGCGATCGCGTCTTCGAGGCGTTGCGGCCATTCCTGCCCGGGAAGGAGTTTCCGCCGGTCCAGCCATGCGGAAATCCCGCGCGCCGTAAGTTCGTCGTAGAGGCGCTCGGAGGCGGCCCGGTCTTCCACGGCATAGGCGATAAAAACGCGCGGTTTGCTGGAGCGTTCAAACGAAATATCCCCGGCGCTGCTGCGCGCGAAGACGCCCAGTCCGTCGATTTCGACGGCTGCCGATCGTTTCAGCGAGCGTTCGATCAGCCGCCCCAGTTCTTCAACGGTCATGGCGTTCAGGCCGGAAGGCCCACTTCTTTCCCGGCGTTATCGTGCCAAGTCCCGGCAGCCGCGCCGGCTTACCCGCGCGCAACGTCCTGATGATACGGTTCACGGCGAGATCCATCTGCTCCGCCGCCGGTGTGTCGTCGGTTTTCTTCGGCGCTTTGTCGATTTCGCTGGCTTTCATCTGCCGCGACGCTAGCATGTGGAATCGACGAGCGCCGCCCAACTGACTGATATGAATCGTGCAATGTTCTGTGAACGAAGCCACTGGTGCGGCCTGCTCCCGCCGCAACCCATACCCCGTAACATAAGCTAATCAGGTGAAGTTCCGTCTGCCGCCCGAAACTTACGACAGTGAGCCGCCGCCTGTCCTCGGCTCCTGGCGGAACCTTTACCTCGTCGTGCTCGGATGGCTGGCGCTGCTCATCGTCCTGTTCTATTTCTTTACCGGATATTTCGCATGACGGCCTCCGCTGCATGACAACGCTCGACTGGATTGCGCTGATCGCCACCATCATTGCGATCCCCAGCTTCGGGCTGTGGCGCGGCCGGGGCGGCGGAGCCTCGACGAGCCACTATCTCCTCGCCGGCAAGACCATGCCGTGGTACGCGATGGGCCTCTCGATTATGGCCACGCAGGCCAGCGCCATCACGTTCATCGCCACCACCGGGCAGGCGTATGTCGACGGCATGCGGTTCGTGCAGTTTTATTTTGGCTTACCCATAGCCATGGTCATCCTGTCAGCCACTGCCGTGCCCATTTTCCACAAAGCCGGCGTTTACACCGCGTACGAATATCTCGAGCGGCGCTTCGATGTGAAGACGCGCGCGCTTGCCAGTATCGTTTTTCTCATCCAGCGCGGCGCGGCCGTCGGGCTCGCGCTCTACGCGCCCGCCATCGTGATGAGCGTGATTTTCGGCTGGGACGACCGTGTTACCACCCTCCTGATTGGAATCGTCTGCGTTGTTTACACCACCCTGGGCGGCATTCCGGCGGTCACCTGGACCGATGTGCTCCAGATGACGATCATCTTCGCCGGGCTGATTCTCGCGCTGTTCACAGTGATCTCGCTTATGCCCCACAATGTGAGCTTCACCGATGCCGTCTACCTTGCCGGAGCCGTGGGGAAACTCAATGCGGTGGATACGAAGCTCGACTGGAACAACCGGTACAACCTCTGGAGCGGCCTGCTGGGCGGCACGTTTCTGATGCTGGGCTATTTCGGATGCGACCAGTCGCAGGTGCAGCGCTACCTCTCGGGCAAGTCCGTCGCGCAGAGCAAGCTCAGTATGCTTTTCAACGCCATGGCGAAGGTGCCCATGCAGTTCTTTATTCTCTTCGTCGGCGCCATGGTCTTCGTGTTCTATTTGTTCGCTCAACCGCCGCTGCTGTTCGAGAAGACCGCCATGAAAGCGATCTCCAGCCAGCCTGGGTATTCGGAAACGCAGGCGCGCTTCAATACAGCGTGGCAAAAACGGGAAAAGGCCGCCGGGGATCTGAATGCCGCGCGCAAACGGGACGATCGCTTATCCCTGATCGCATCCACCGAAGCCTACCGCGCGGCCCAGCGCGAAATCGACAGCGCGCGAAAATCCGCCATCGGACTTTATGAGAAGACGCAGGGGCACGCCGGATTCAACGATACGAATTACATTTTTCTTACTTTCGTGACACGCTACTTTCCGGCGGGCGTGATAGGCATCGTGATTGCCGTGATACTCAACGCGGCCATGTCTTCCAGTTCCGGCGAACTGAATTCGCTCGCCGCGGTAAGCGTGATGGACATCTACCGCCGTTTGTGGCGGCCTGACGAAAGCGACCGGCACTATCTTCTGGTTTCCAGAATCTGCACCGCCCTGTGGGGCGCATGGGCTGTGGTGTTCGCGCAATTCGCCCGCAACCTGGGTTCGCTGGTGGAAGCGGTGAACCAGGTGGGCTCGTATTTCTATCCCGTATTGCTGGGCGTGTTCGCCCTTGCATTCTTCTGCAGGCGGGTTCGCGGCCCGGCCGCGTTCCGGGCTATGCTGACGGGCGAGGCCGCCATTATTGCGTGTTCGGTCTTCACCCATATCGCGTTCCTGTGGTTCAACGTAATCGGCGCTCTGGTGGTGGTGGCGGCGGGCCTGATTTTTTCGATCGGAAACGGTTCGGCTAAACTGATTCCCGAAGCCCCCTATGGCAATCGCGACCATCAATCCCGCTAACGGCCAACTGCTGAAAACGTTCGAGCCCCTCACCGCGCTGGAGATCGAAGCGAAGCTTCAACTCGCGGCCGACACCTTCCCCGCATTCCGCCGTCTCAGTTTCGCCGCCCGCGCGACCCTGATGAATAATGCCGCTGAAATCCTTGAAGCGGATAAAGAACCGCTCGCGCGTCTCATGACAACGGAGATGGGCAAGACTTACCTCTCGGCTATGGATGAGGCAGTGAAGTGCGCATCGGCCTGCCGTTATTACGCCGAAAATGCCGAGCGTTTCCTGGCCGATGAGGATGTTTCAACCAACGCGAAACACAGTTACGTGAAGTACCAGCCGATGGGCGTGGTGCTCTGCATTATGCCGTGGAACTTCCCGCTTTGGCAGGTCTTCCGTTTCATTGCGCCGGGGCTGATGGCGGGGAATGTGGGTCTTCTGAAACACGCCTCCAACGTCCCGCAATGCGCCCTCGCCATCGAGGAAATTCTCAGGCGAGCAGGCTTTCCCGCCGGGGCCTTCCAGACGCTGCTGATCGGCTCGAAGCACGTGGACGCCATTCTTGGCGACCGTCGCGTGGCCGCCGCCACCCTCACGGGCAGCGAAGGCGCGGGCGTGGAAGTGGGCGTCTCCGCGGCCAGGCGGATCAAAAAAGTGGTTCTTGAACTCGGCGGCAGCGACCCTTTCATCGTCATGCCATCCGCCGATATCGAACTCGCCGCCGACACCGCCGTCAAGGCGCGCATGATCAACAACGGCCAGTCCTGTATAGCGGCCAAGCGATTCATTGTCGCCGCAGAAATCGCCGATCGATTCGAAGCGGCGTTCGTCGCCAAAATGAACGGGCTTAAAATCGGCGATCCCATGGACCCGACGACGGACCTCGGACCTCTCGCCACTGAAGACGCGGTGAAATCGCTTCAGGCCGATGTCGACGCCACCGTCAAAGCGGGAGCCCGTCTTCTCACGGGCGGCAAACCCATCGAACTCCCCGGCGCATTTTACCCGCCCACAGTGCTCACCGATATCCCCAAAGATTCCCCCGCGTGCCGGGAAGAGCTCTTCGGCCCGGTAGCCGGCATCTTCCGCGTGAAAGATATCGACGAGGCCATCGCGGTCGCGAATGACAGCCGCTTCGGTCTGGGCGCCAGCGCATGGACCCGCGACCCCGCCGAGCGCGAGCGCTTCGCAGCGGAGCTGGAAGCCGGCATGGTCTTCATCAACAAGATGGTGGTCTCCGACCCGCGCCTGCCCTTCGGCGGCGTAAAATGGTCCGGCCATGGCCGCGAACTGGGAGGCATCCACGGCATCCGCGAATTTACCAACATCAAGACAGTCTGGATCGAATGAGAATGGCCCGCCGCATGCAACATCCCGCAGGGAAGGCCAAATGAAGACTCTACTGATGGGAACGTTCGCTTTCGCCCTCGTCGCGATTCCAGGATGGCCGCAGCAGCGCGACAACGACCAACGGGGCCAGGAACAACGGGGTGGCCAACGCGGTGAACACCGTGGTGACCAGCGTGGCGACCAGCGCGGCCCCGGCGCCGGAACCAGAGGAGTAGGCGGCGGGTTCATTCCGCCGAGGGGTCCGGAGCCTGCCGGCCGGGCGCAGGAGTCGCGTGCACAGGAAGCGCCCCGCTCGGCTCCACAGGCCCAGCCCCAGTCCCGTATGGGGCGTCAGCCAGCCGACATGTCGGGCCATCCGGAAGCTCCTCACGTTCATGAAAACGGACAATGGATAGGCCATGATTCGGGACGCGGCGATGCGAACTACCGTTTTGACAGACCCTTCGACCGCGGCCGTTTTACAGCCGGTTTTGGACCCCAGCACGTCTGGCGGCTGTCGGGGGGCGGACCGAACCGCTTCTGGTTCAACAACTATTACTGGAGCGTCGCCCCTTACGATCAGAACCTCGTGAGCAGTTGGCTCTGGAATAACGACGACATTGTGATCTACGACGACCCCGACCACCCCGGCTGGTATCTGGCCTACAACGTCCGGTTGGGCACTTACGCCCATGTGCAGTATCTGGGCGACTGACGAAACAGGTGATTTCGCACGTTTGGGCATTCGAGTGCCTGCACAGCCTCGTATGCCCAATTCTCGTTATTTCATCCTGCTGTTGACCGCGGTCACCGTGGGTTCGGTCGGTTGCTCGAAGACGCAGGATGCCCCCAGTTCAGCGGCAGATGGAAATCTCGCTCCGGTGAGCGATACGGGCCAATATCCCAATCAGGCGTCGAATCAGGCTCCGGTCCGGACCACCGCGCCTGCGCCGAATTACCGGTCCACCGCCGCGCCAGCCTATCCGAACTATCAGGATTACCCCGACAATTCTTATTCAGACCAGCCGGATTACAGCGGACAACTGGTTTATGCCAGCCAGCCCCCACCACCGCTTCCTGAATACAGCCAGCCTCCATGCCCCGGCGACAATTACATCTGGACCCCCGGCAACTGGAATTATGGCAATGCGGGCTACTACTGGGTTCCGGGCGCCTGGGTCCTCGCTCCCTATGTCGACGCGCTCTGGACGCCGCCCTATTGGGAATACTCAGGAGACCGATACCGCTGGCATCGCGGTTACTGGGGCAGGCACATCGGCTTTTACGGCGGTATCGACTACGGGTTTGGCTATACCGGCCGCGGTTACTATGGCGGTTATTGGAACGGCGGACGCTTCAATTACAACCGCTCGGTTACGAATGTAAACGTCAATATCGTTCAGAACGTGTATGAACGTAACGTGTCGGTCGGCCGTGTCTCGCGGGTCAGCTTCAATGGCCCGGGTGGCATAAACGTCCGCCCCATTCCGGCTGAAATAGCGGTTTTGCATGAAGCTCGAACCGCTCCGATACCCGCCCAGATCCAGCATGCCCGCGCAGCGCAGGAGAACCGCTCGCAGTTCGCAGCGGTGAATCGCGGCCAACCGGCCATAATCGCGCAGGCTCAGCCGCTGGGGACGAATTACCGAGCGCCCTCCGACCGCCCGGCGGCAGCTGAACAGCTCCGGCCCCTCCCGGCGCAGCCACCGGGCCGCCCGCCGGTACCGGAACAGCGAGCCGCGGCTCCCGGCCAGTTCGCCCCGCCTGACCAGCGGCCCGGTGAACGTCCAACGCGGCTGCAGATCGACGGCCCCCGGAATCAGCC
>JALYHT010000069.1 GCA_030776225.1 Acidobacteriota bacterium
GCACAAATGCTCGCTGCATTCCAGTCCAGGTGGCAGCCGCGTGTTAGCCTGCCACTCGTCGTCTTTGCGGTGTACCAGCACGAGAGTGTTGACGGCCCAGCCGTCCACCTCAACGCGCATATCTTCACGCGTAAGCGTCTTCTCCGCGGATCGGAAATAGATACACAGATATTCGTCTTTTCCGGCGTGAAACTGAATGTCGCCGGTGCGGTTGTTCACTGCGGAACAGAGCCATACCGGGTCGGCATCCGGAACTTCCGGCTGCGGCTCCCAGTGCCGATGACACGTAATGCCCGCGCGGCGAGAATCGAGGTATTCCAGTTTCACTCGCACGAAACCCGCGGCGCGGCACAGCGCCATAAGACACAGGGCGGTCGGTCCGTGCCAATTATCGATTTGTCCCTCGAGTTCATCCGTCTCATAGAATTCCATCGAACAGGACTGACTCATACCGTCAATCGGGTCCGATACGAACGACTCGACAAATGCACTGATTGTGTCAACCCGCAAATCGTCTCCAGCGTCCGCAGCGGGTGCCTGAGGTGATAAAGAACGCCGAGGAACAAAACGTAATCGAAGGTGCCCACCGTGGAGACAGACAGTTCGTCAACATCCAGAATGCGGTAGTCGACGTCGGCTGAGGTCGCCTGACGAAGCTCAGTCAGTTCTTCGAATTCGACGCAATCGACCGCAACCACCGATGCCCCGCGCGCGGCCATCGCGAAAGAATTAAACCCCGAGGCCGCTCCCACATCAAGCACTCGCCGCCCTGCCAGCGACGCCGGGATCGGAAACGATGCCAGCCGGCCATCCAGGGCGTCTATACCGATGAGGCCCGGAATGATGGAGCCATCGGGCAGCCTCAGGCTATGGTAAGGCGTCTTGCGCAACAGCTTCTCGACCTGTCGCTGTACAGCCTCTCGATATTGGGGATCCGGCGCCGGCGCCTCTGACATTTTGAGTATCTCAATTCTATCGAGACGGCAAATCTGGTGCCCCCGCCTCGCAACCTTCCGGAATTAGCTCCCTTGGACGATGAGTACCAAAATTGATACATTTGCCTGAGGAATGAGCCTGAAGCGTTTGCCGGCGCCCTTCTATGAGGAAAGAAAAACACTCGATCGGCTACTCGATCCCGGAAACGATGCCGTTACGTTGAGACCCTTCAAAAGGCCGCTGTCGTTGTGGGACGAGAAATTCGTCCGGAACTAATCTCCAGAGAAGAAGCACATCAAAATTAAGTTCAGGAACGGTATTAAGTTCAGGAACGGTGCCGCTCCGGCATCAGTCGCGCCGTCGCCCATAATTTCTGCAGAATCTCGAGATTGACCGCGCCGGGCTCGCCGTTTCTCCCCGGTCGCTTCCGATGCTATTTCTTAGAATTTGCCGGGCCGTTCCGCAGGTTGTGCTTCTGATCGCTGCCAGGCTGGGTGTCCTGTCTCTGAAAGTCTAAATGTGCGGCAACTCCCACGTCTGATATCCACGCCTCGGTTAAAAAAACTTCAAATATAGGAGACTGGAATTGACCAAAGGCTCTTTAATGAAATATTCATGGATGTTTCTGGCTATTTCCTCGATATTCTCTGGCACGGCGTCCGCGCAGTCGCTCAATGACGCCACTCTGAGTGGCAGGTATTTCCTTCGTCACATCCAGTTCTCGGCGAACTACCTCGACAGTGTCACCGACGCACGAAGCATCACCGGAGTGATAACGTTCGACGGCAGCGGGAACTACTCGTTCACGGGCCGGCAGGTGCTGGGACAGCAACCCGCCAGTTCCTATAGCGTGAACGGAACCTATTCGGTGACTCCCGCCGGATACGTCCTTCTGACGAATCCGCAAAACTCATCCCTGACGATCGGCGCGCGCTACGGAACGGAAGCCGTTATAGGCGCGAGCCTCACCTCGGCCCCCAACCAGTTCACCGACCTGTTCATCGCCATCCCGGCTCCGGCAATAACGGGTCCGGCGCTTACCAACCAGACCCTCGGCGCCGGCTTTCATATCGCGGACTTCGAATTGACAAATGCCGATACCTCCCAGGTGCGAGTAGCGGCCGGAAGCGCCCAATTCGACGGCAGCGGAAATATTCAGAGCTTTACCGCACTCGGCCGCGCCGTGCCAGTCTCGGCCGGCGCCACGCAGCAGCAGGCTGCCTACGCCGGAACGTATTCCGTCAACAGCGATGGCGCCGGCGCGATCGCCTTTCAGGTTCCTGCAAACCTTTCCACGCAGAACGCTCTGATCTCCGGCGGCTCGCGCACTCTGATGGTTTCGGCAAGCCAGAACATATTCATCGCCTCTACTCCGGGTGCTCACGATATCCTGCTCGGAATAAAAAATACGGCGGGTGGGAACGTCGCCTTCACCGGCCGGCTGTGGTCTGCCTCTCTTGCCACATCGGGTCCCGGAGTGGTGGCGGGCTTCAGCGTTTACGGCAACAGCGCAAGCACCCTCAGTTCCATGGCGGTAGACCCGGCCGCATCCACCGTCATTGAAGCGCAAGCGCCAAACTACAATGGCGTGGCCTGTTTTGCCAGTGCGGTTGGCTATTCTGCCGCCACCGGCAGTGTTTTAGGCGCCAACGTTCTCGCATTGGGGGCGACGACCTTGCTGCTGGGCGGCAACGGTCTGGCCCTTGAGGTGAATCTGGGCACGAATCTCGCCACTGGCCAGGCGGCGCCCGGCCAATTCATGCTGGGCCTGATCGAAACCATGCCCACCTTGTCCGGTCCCGGGGTGTTTGTGAATCCTCAGGGGGTCGTGAATGCGGCGTCGAACACTCCGATCGGCTGCCCGATCGCCCCCGGCGAGTTCATCTCGATTTACGGTTCCGGCCTCGCCGCCGGATCGGCTGCGGCTACCGCTCTTCCGTTTCCTTTGAGCCTCAACGGCGTAAGCGTCACTATCAATGACACTGTCGCGCCCATCTATTCCGTCTCACCGGGCCAGATCAACTGCATCGTGCCCTATGCGCTGACGGGCCCCACAGCGACCATCGTGGTGACCAGCAATAAGGCGGTCTCCAATGCCGTCACAGTGAGCGCGGACACGACCTCGCCCGGCGTGTTCTCGGTAAATGGCTCGGGGTTCGGCGAGGGAGCCATCACCCACGCGAACGGCACGCTCGTTAGCGCCGCCAGCCCGGCGCAGCCAGGCGAGACGGTCC
>JALYHT010000070.1 GCA_030776225.1 Acidobacteriota bacterium
AGCAGGCCATACGTGGAGGTAGCCCAACATGAGCTCACAGCAGGAACAGAATAAGGGCGAAATGCCCGTCGCGGAAGGCGTGCGCCTGAGAGACCTTGTGACTATGATCCGCTCCTGAGCGGCCTGAACAATGGCGAGAGCATATTTGACCAGACATGGTGAACGGGAAAAGCTACATTGAGTACGCCATGCCGAAATGTCACGTCTGCGATTCTGCTATCGAGCTTTCCAGCGCCGGAAAGCCTGTCTGTATCAAATGCCGCGAAGGCGACGCTGAGCCGAAGCACGACAATAGATTTAGCCGAAGCAGGAGACCTCAGGGTGGCCAGCCCCACGAGTCGCAGCGGCCCCCACTCGAGCCGTTGGTTTCGGAGTATATTAATTCAGTGGATAGCCTTAAAAAACACCCGCTTTGACGGCTTTGCTGGAAATGCATGGCACTGATTCTCAATCGTGCTGTTCAATCGCTGCCGGGCACGTTTCATTCACATATCGCTAATCATGCAAGACGACATTGAGAAGCGAACTGTGAACCTCAAGCGTTCCGTTATATTTTATAAACCCCATCCGCCGGAATTTATTCATGAAGAAGCTGACCCGCGAACGTGTTGTCCCCACGATCTCCGCGAGCTCTTCCTGACTGATTTTCGGAATTACTTTTTCCGGCCTTCCTTCTTTTCCGAAGTTCGCCAGCAGCAGCAGTGTCCGTGCCAGCCGCTTCTCACTCGAATTGAAAAGCTGATCGATGAGATCTTCTTCAATCCGAATTGTCCGGGTGAGCATATAGGAGAGGAGTTCACTGGAAAACGCAGGGTCCGTCTCGAGTAGCCCCACAACAGTCGCCCGCGATATCCGCAAAATCAGGCATTCGGTCATGGCGGTTGCCGTAGACATACGCACCGGCTGGCCCGCAAGACACCCCTCGCCAAAATAATCACCGGCGTTCAGGACTGCGATTACAGCTTCCTTGCCGCCACTGGACACTACAGAAAGCTTAATTTGCCCTTTACGAATATTAAAGAGCGCCGCCGCATCATCGCCCTGCGAAAAGATCACATCCTTTGTTCTGAAAGTCTCGGTCTTACCGTGGAGACCAGCCAGCGCGGCAACCGCCTTTCCGGGGGCGGAAGGTCTCTTCAGGGGTATGGCCGTTCTGGACTTAGGCATTTAGTCGATGGTCGATTAACTCCCGCACAAGCTTTAATTCTACTTAAAGCGTTCCCCATTGCCTCAATCAGTTTCCTGCAAACAGCGAGCCGACGCCGCCCCGGAAGTGCTCCGCCGTGCAGCCTTGCCCGGGAACATACCGGAGTCCCTCGTGAGGTTTATAACTTACCACCTTCGCGCGAGCTGTTGCTCACCGAGATTTGGGTGTTTATTGAGCAAAATTGACCAGACAAAGACTCGCAGAACCGTTAGGTTGAAGTGTCTGCATCGCCGCCCAGTCCCAGGGATCGGTAAGCGTTGATCGCATTTTTTCGATAGCCACGCTGCGAGGTGAAAGAGCCCGGGGAGCAGCCTGCGGGAAGGAAAAGCCTTGCACGTGCATATTCGGATTTTTCATCTCGCAATTATCATGCTCTTGACGGGCATGCTTCTCAGCGCGCAGACGAGGCCCGCTGCCCGTATCCCCACATCCGTTACCGCAGTTCCTGTCAACATCGACGCGGGCGAAAACTACGCGGGCACAGACCGCTGTCACTCCTGTCACAAGGCTGAGTTCACCGAGTTCGGCAAGACGGTTCACGCGGCAATCCCGGCACACAGGGGAACGGTATCCGGGTGCGAAGCGTGTCACGGGGGCGGTAAGCTGCATGCGGATGCCGAAGAAGCGGCACATGGCGATGACGCGAAGATCGCAGCGGCAGCCAGGCTTATATTCGCCTTCAATGCCAATCCGGGGAAGAACTCCGCGCGTTGTCTGCAGTGCCACGACACGAGCAAACAACAATCGCAATTCGATCATTCCACCCACGCCACGCACGGTGTGGGGTGCAACGATTGCCATTCGCCGCACCTGACGCAGGCGGCGGATGACCCAAAGGGCGAACGGTTGCCGGAAGCGCAGGCGAAGTTCTTCTCCGTGCCTTCGCTGCCTGAAGAGGCGCGTTGGATTTCGGGAAGCCTCCTGAAGAAGAGCCAACCCGATCTCTGCTACGAATGCCACGGCGACGTCCGCGCCCAGTTCGCCCTTCCCTCGCACCATCGCGTGCCCGAAGGCGCGATGAAGTGTACCGACTGCCATACGCCGCACGGCACATCGAACCGACACGAGCTCACCCAGGCGGGCTGGGAAACATGCACACAGTGCCATGCGGAAAAGCGCGGGCCTTATGTCTTCGAGCACGCTGCCGTCAAGGTGGAAGGTTGCATCGCCTGTCACACGCCTCATGGCAGCGTGAACCGGCAGTTGTTGGCGCGCCGCGAAGAACGGATGCTGTGCCTTCAGTGCCACACGGCGCCGGCCGGCGTCAACGTACCGCACAGTCGCATGAGCTTTCAGACGAGAGGGACCTGCACGCGCTGTCATTCGGTAATTCACGGCTCGAACTTCGACGCCAATTTCCTTCACTAGCCCTATGGGACCGAACACCACACTCGCATTCCTCGCGACTCTGGCCGCTCTTCCGATGCTGGCGCAGGACGCCGCAAAGCCGCTCGCGATCGGCGATTTCGATAACAGCGGGTCGATTACCGCTGGATATCGCTTCACCGACGTGAAAGGCTACCGTCCGATGTTCCAGCAGCTCTTCGATCTCAATAGCGGATTCCGCGTAACCGATTTCAGCCTGTTCGGCCAGGCCCGCACCGGAGCCACGCCGCTCGCTGATAGTTATTCGCTTACAGTAAGCGGACTGGGCGGCGATCCATGGTCGACTGCCCAACTGAGCGTCCGCAAAAAGAACGTTTACGATCTCCGCGCCACCTTCACTCAAAGCCACTACTATTTCAACGAGAATGATTCCGCCATGCTGCCCAACGCGCTCGATGGCCTGACCTCCAATCACAACTGGGCGACCGTCAGAAAGTTCGGTTCGGTGAATCTCCTGGTGCACCCCACGAAGAATCTTCGTTTCAGTTTCGAATACTCTTTCAATAAGCGCGATGGCGTGGCCGATACGACGCAAACCTTCGATTTCTTCGGCTCGCCCGCGTCATTCGGCGCCTTCGCCCGCGCCAATCCTTATTACCTGGTGGCGCCGGTCAGCGATTCTTCGAATCGGGTGACCGTTGGCATCGACTACACACACAAAGCCTGGACCCTGCATTACAAAATCGGCATGCAGCGCTTCCAGGAGTCCATCAACGGCGGGAATCCACACACCGGTGAGCGCAGCATCAATATCGACGACCCCATTACGGCCAGTGAACTTCTCACCGCCGGAACCTGGACCGATTACCGGCGGCTGACGACGCCCGTCAGCGAGTTCGCCTGGAACGGAAAAATCCGCCCGCGGCTCCGGGCCAACGGGAGCTATCTTTTCTACCGTTATTCTGGTCCAACGGCGCTCGATATGTCCGCCAACGGTTTTGTGCGCGGCGCAACAGGGTCCGCCGCTTCGCCTTACGCCGTAACCGAGTCGTCGCGCGGCTCGGTCACCGAACCTGCTCAGGTGCTGGAACAGGGTTTCACGTATGACGTTAATGACTGGTTCAGCACGGACGTGAACTACAAGTATTCCCGTTCCACGCTCAACGCCACGGCCAACTTCTCCAGTCTCTATAATGGGGCTCCCGCCTCCGGCGTCACCAGGGACGGGTGGCGGGTGGGCACTCACCTGCTCGATTACGAAATGGTTTTCACGCCGGCGTCGTCGCTCCTCGTCCATGTCGGCGTGCGCTACCTCAAGAGCGATGTGGAATATCTTGAAGACGGCGTTTCCGATCCGCTGCAATCCAGACGCATGAAGACCGTGTGGCCTGCCTTCAGTCTGTCCTATACTCCTTCGAAGAAAATTTCCGTCCGTGCCGATATCGATGAAGTTAACAACGGAACTTCCTACACGCGACTGTCGCCGCATACCGACGTCGGCAGCCGCTTCGTCGTCCGATACCACCCCTTCGGAAAAGTCTGGCTGGATAATTCCTCCACCATGCGGGACAGCAGACAACTGGACGCCAGCTACAGGAGCAGGGTTCGCACGAACGCCACTACGGCAACATGGGAATTCAGCAATCGCATTTCCGGGTTTGGCGGTTTCACCTATGACAGTTTCTTCGCGAGCGGCGGTGTCAACTTTCTCCGCGGCACGGCCCCCCTCGCCAATCTGCTGCTGGATCAGACTGTCGATCGGATCTGGCAGGGTGGCATCCGCGCCGTGCCCCTGAAGCAGATCACTGTCGAATTCAGCGGTAACTACGTGCGCGTCACCGGTCTCGGCCAGGTGCAGGGGGAGGCCCCGCTCTACGGTCCGATGAAGTTTCCCTACGCATCCGGATCGCTCTCGTATGACATCCCTCAAATCGGCAGGTTGACGGTGCAGTTACAGCGTACGTACTACGCCGAACAGATCGTGCCCGGAAATAATTTCAGTTCCAATATATTGCTGATTGCGTGGAAAAGGAGTTTCTGAAAATGTCACAGACGAAGATTGTCGCTGGAGTAGTATTCTGCCTTCTCGCCGCCTGCGCGGGCTGGGCCCAGGATGGCGGGAAAGAGATGTATCTCGATAAGTGCTCCGTCTGTCATGACCCGGACGGCACGGGTAAGACGGCTAAAGGAAAGAAGCTCAAAGTCGTCGACGTCCATCAGACGGCGGCGAAGGAGAGCGCAGCGGACATGATTAAGATCGTCACGGAGGGTAAAGGTAAAAACATGGACGCTTTCGGCAAGGACCTGAAAGCCGATCAAATCGCCGCCATCGTGCAGTACTACCGAAGCCTTGCGAAGTAGTGGATATGCCGGTTTCCGTCACGCTTACGCTGATCGCGTCCGGTATTGCGCTCGCCCTGTTCGTGGCCTTCCGCGCGAGCATCACAAGATCGCGTGAAGGGAAGATATTGGCGTTCGTCGCATTTCTCGTGTTTCCTGCCTTGTCGGTTTGGGCTGGCTTCGACGAGCATATGGACCGCGCGACTTCCACGGGGTTCTGTCTCTCATGCCATGTGATGGTCGATTATGGCAAAAGTCTTCACTATGACGACCGAGGCTATATTCCAGCCGTGCACTACCAAAACCACCTCGTGCCCCCTGACCGCGCCTGCTATACCTGTCACACGGACTATGCCATGTTCGGCACCATCAAAGCGAAGCTGCATGGTCTGCGCCACATTTACGTACAGTATTTCGGAAATGTCCCGAAACCCGCCGATATCAGACTCTACTCGCCATTTCCCAACGAGACTTGTCTTCACTGCCATCTGGGCGCCCGCAAGTTTGAAGAGATCAATGGACACCACAAAACACCGGATATGCTCCGAAGAGTGAAATCGGGCCAGCTTTCCTGCGTTTCCTCCGGTTGTCACGATACGATACACGAACTGGGCGACCTGAAAGACGCACGATTCCGGGGTGCCGCGCAATGAGTATGGAGGCGAAACTCCGTCGAGCGGGTCTTATTGTGGCATCAGGTCTCTTCCTGGACCTCATGTCTCTTCTTCCACTTCATCCCCTGGCGTTCGTCGGTTTCGTTGCCCTCGGGGTGCCGGTCACCATCTGCGGGATGATTTGCTTCCTGCTGACTTTATTGACAGAGCCCGGCGCTCGGAACAGTCGAAAGATCGAAACAAACACTTAGCCGGAAGGACGTGGAGATCCCGATCTGCGGGTTCGCCGCCGTAGCGTCTGGCTTTCCTCGCCGTTATTCACTGGACCAGAGCAACCGAATTCAGGAAGAGGCCAGTCTGCAAACCGGTGGGATCGTACTTGATATTTGATGACGTCCCACCCCCGAACGATACGCGCTTCGCCACGATGGCCGTGCTGTAGGCCACGGCAGCACTCCCATTTGAAAAAGAAACAGATGTCGTCGGAAAATACAGGCTGCCGGTGAGTTGCATCGAACTCCCGCCATTAAACGTGGCGTTTACCGCGGAGGTGATCGATCTATCCTGATAGAACAAAAGGCCCATGTATGGACCGGATGAAGAGGCGGATAAGGTCACGCTGGCGCCGTTAGAAACGGTGACCGAGCCATAGGTAGCGTTCGTTCCCGTGAGGTAGAACGTGACTCCGCTCCCTGTATTGGTACTGGTCGAAAACGCAAAGGAGAGCGGGCCGTCCTTAATTATGTAAACGCCCTGCTGGAATGTGGCGATGGCGCCGTTATGCAGGCTCAGTCCGCCGCAATAAACCCCGGGTATGAGCGGCCAGGAGCCAGAACCTTTGCTGAAGTTCACGAAGTTACATCCGCCTATGGCTGGAGCGGGGACAGAGACGAATGGGTCGGCGACAGGCGGTCCACCTGTGACGGGCGAGGGCGTCACTGTCGAACCACCATTGATGACGGCTCCGCCCACCACGTCAACCGCTGTGGCCGTAAGCGTCGAATTACCGGATATAGTTGCGGCATCGCTGTCGGTGGAGTTTATCGCCACGGCGCATCCGCCCAGATTTACCGTTGCGCCGTTGGTCACCTGAAACGCGTTCTGGGCAGAGGGGTCGAGCGCATAGACGCAGAAGGGCGACACCCCTTTGACTAAGGCCGCCGTGGCCTTGGCCGAAATGCTGGAAGTGGCTGGCGCCCCTACAAACCGTATCAGTCCCGTTTGCAGGGTTCTTTGCACCGCGACGGTAAATGCTGGTACCGTGGCGGAGGAAAGAGTGACGCCGGAAACCGTCGTGGGGAAACTCAGCGTCACTCTGTCCGAGGCGGTGCCGAAACCGTTGTATCGCGCGAATACACAGGGCGTGCGACCGTCGGCGGCCGTGCATACGGACGAAGCGATCGGAACCAGTCCAGTGCCAAACGGGAACGCCGACGTAGCATTGGTTCCCCTGAAGATGCTCATCATACCGGCTTGAGCGGCGGCATCCGCGGCAGCCTGCGCCATCTGCAGCTGAGCGTACATTTGCCCACCATCGATCGCTAACCCAAGCGCGCCGATCAGGAAAATGCTCATTGCGACCACAACGAGAATGACAGCTTGTCCGCTCTCAGAGCCGCACTCAGGGACGAAACGTTTCAAGCGGCCTGACACAGCGAGCCACATTTCCAAAGAGCAGTGTCTTCGAGAAGTTCAGGAGGGTTTGCCTGCACCGGCAATCTTCTCATGCATGAAACAGTGCATGTCGCGGGCCAGTAAAGAGTATGCAGGTTCTCCCCGGCCAATAACATGCTCTATTTAGAGAATCGATTAAGGTCACATCCCTTCAGGGCCGGGTAAATCAACGACCTGAGCAGAGGATCTCCTAAGGAAGAGTGCCAATCCATGCAGAAGACCACTAACTTGCGAGCACGGGAGATTACAGGGTGTCCCCGGAGGTGGACACTGCGCAGGCTGACACCCCCCCGATTCAGCGCGACCGCAATCCAACTTGTCGCCGCCCTCGTTCTGAGCGCGGTGACGCCAGCGGGCCTTTTCGGCCAGGGCTCCGGCCGGCAATCCGGGACCGTGGACATCACGCAGTCCAGCATTGAAGACCTGATGAATATACAGGTCACGTCAGTTTCGAAAAAAGAACAACCGCTTGCCAGGACAGGCGCAGCGGTATTTGTGATCACGCAGGAGGATATCCACGACTCGGGCGCCACCAATATTCCGGACGTCCTGCGTATGGCTCCCGGGGTCGACGTGGCCCAGATCGACGCCAATCACTGGGCCATCGGCATCCGGGGCTTTAATGCCGTCTTCACCAACACGGTTTTGGTGCTGATCGACGGCCGCAGCGTGTATTCCGCTGCTATTCAGGAGTTTTCTGGGATCAACAGGACGTGCCGCTGGAGGACATCGAGCGCATCGAGGTGATCCGCGGACCAGGCGGCACCGTATGGGGCGCTAATGCCGTAAACGGCGTGATCAATATCATTACGAAAGATTCCCGCAAGACTCATGGCGGGTTAATCAGCGCCGGCGGCGGGACCCACACCGCAGCCGACAGCCTCGTCCAGTATGGCGGCACAGCCGGGCCCAACGGAAGCTACCGCGTTTTCGGCCGTTATTTCGATATCAATAACAATGCCCAAACGGCGGAGGGACGGCCCGCAACCGATGGCTGGCACGGATCGCACGGCGGGTTTCGTGCCGATTGGGATCTTTCCAGGAGAGACAAGCTGAGCGTCCAGGGAGATCTGCTGCGGACGGCGGGTGGGGAGAACATAAATGCGGTCTTCCCGAATATCCCGTCGGCAACCAATCTCAATGAACCCGTTACGAATACCACCGGCGACATCATGGCGCGCTGGGAGCATACGCTGGCAAACGGCTCTCAAACATCTTTACAGGTCTATTTTGACTACGTTAACCGGTTTGGCGATCAGGGAGACGATCAATATGCGCGCACCACGAGCGTGGAGTTCCAGCACCATTTATCGATCGGCGCTCGACACGACGTTGTGTGGGGGCTGAATTATCGAGTGGATGATATTTCTATCACGGCCACCAAGGCCTATTCCAATCCATTCGTCCCCAGTCATCGGCGGGACAATCTGGCGTCGACTTTTCTGCAGGATCAAATTACGATCACGAAGTCATTCTCTGTTACTCTCGGATCCAAGGTCGAGCACAATGCCTACACGGGTTTCGAATTCGAGCCCAGCGCCCAGGCGGTCTGGACGCCTTCGGCCCACCAGACGGTGTGGGCATCGGCGTCTCGGGCGATCCGCCAGCCTGCCCTGTTCGAGACCGCGGCGAAGTTCAACATTGCGCTCGTTCCGTTGGGCGGCGGCGGGTTCGGGATCGCGACGTTGACTGGCGATCCGCATCCCCGGGCCGAAACACTCCTGGACTTCGAAACAGGTTATCGGAGCCAGCTCGGCAAGCGACTATCCCTCGATCTGACGGGATTCCTGAGCTACTATCGAAACGTTGAGACGTTCGACGCGCAGGACCCCTTTTTCAGCGCCGATTCACCACTCCCCCATCTGGTGATTCCGGCGGTCTTTGCTTTCAACGCGCACGGGCGCGATTACGGCGCGGAGATTTTTGTCAACTGGGATGCCACAAGCCGTCTAAGGATCAGTTCCGGATATTCGTTCCTTAATATGTTGATGACACCGAATGCATCCGCCACCCGGTCCACCGTCCTCCAGCCATCGACAGACTCGCCGCGCAATCAGTTTCAGATTCGCGGCCATCTCAGACTGCGGCGCAATCTGCAGTGGGACGCGAGCGCCGCCTGGACTTCGCCTCTCGCAGGCGTCCCCGGCTACACGCGCATAGACTCGCGCCTGGGTTGGCGCGCGGGAGAATCTCTCGAGTTCAGCCTTGTGGGCCAGAACCTGGCCTCTCCCCGTCATCTTGAATTTGCAGATGCTCTTGTGCTCAACCCAACCCTGGTTGTACGCAGCGTATTTGCCAGGGTGCAATGGCGGTTCTAGCGACAGTCAGCGATCTTCCGGAGGATGAGTGGCAGGACAACATGAGTGTAGGGCAACAGCGCAACAGAGTTGTTTGCGTAGAGCCCCGAAGTCTTTGAAAAGGGCGAAGCTCGCTCAGTATCACTCCCCTGGCAATGAGATTGGCGCGGATCGGCCCCAGGGAGCTTACATCTCTTCCCAACTGATCAGCAATGTCACGGGAGCGATGCGGGTCCGCTCCAGGCTCGGCCATAGCACGTAGACCGCGCCGTCCCGATCGCCAAGTGGCGCCGGTCTATCCACCGTTTCTCGATTTCCTGTCTGCCTGCCGGTGGGAGAAACTTCAGAATTCCGTATTCGCCATCCTCTCCTGTTTCCTATAACTTACTGAAACTGCGAACGCAGGGAGCGAGGCATTCACAGGAATCTCAGCCCGTTTGTACAAAACATGTACAAGGATTCGGGCAAAGGTTTCAGGGTTTCCTGGCTAGTCTGGGACGCGGGAATCGCAGGCAACAGCGAACTGGTCAGGCGGTCCCTTACAAGTTTGGCAAGGAAAGCCGCGAACGGCCCGATGTTTTCCTCGACGCTCGCTTTTCGAGTGCAGCCATGTACGTCTTGCGTTCCGAGAGGGGAATAAC
>JALYHT010000071.1 GCA_030776225.1 Acidobacteriota bacterium
GGTTGACCACATATGGGCAGTATCGAAAGAATTACTCTGCCCGTGATGCGCCCAAAGCGATCCAGCGACCAAAAGTAAACTGGCACCGCACAGCAGGGATTTTATGACGTGATTTCGCATCGCTAGAAGTATACGCCCCCACTATTTTCCATGTCAATCGCGCCTCGTGCGTGATTGTGGTTCACCGCAAAGGGAGAATGGATTTAACGCATTGACTCTATTGGAGCGCGGAAGTATCATGAATATCGGACAAGAAAAGTCCCCGATCATTGTTGAAACTGACCAAAAAAGCGGATTACGGTTTGATTGCGCTTCGGCACCTGGCGTCGATCCCTGGGGCCAGCGCGAGCGCGAAGGATATCGCCTCCACTTACCATCTGCCCGTGCCTCTTCTCGCCAAGGTCCTGCAATTGTTGGCGCGGGCAGGTATTCTGCACTCTCTGCCGGGTACCAACGGGGGGTACAAACTGGCCAGGGATGCCAGCCGAATCAGCGCCCTCGAAGTAGTGCGGGCGATTGACGGCCCTGTGATTCTGACGCATTGCTTTACGGAGCACGGGACCTGCGACCAGTCGGATAACTGTACTGTTCGTGAGCCTTTACGGCGAGTCCATGAAGCGATTCTGGAGCTTTTGAACAAATTTACGATCACAGATCTGGCGGAATCACCGGCATCGAAACTGACCTCGCTGACCGGATTGAATCCGGGCGCTGCCAGAGAACATCACGCATTGTAAGCCCGGGAAACGAATTGAAATGAAAACGCCCATATATCTCGATAATCACGCGACGACGCCCATGGACCCGCGAGTCCTTGAGGCCATGATTCCTTACTTCACGCAGTATTTCGGAAATGCGGCCAGCCGCAATCACGAGTTCGGCTGGGCAGCGGAGCAGGCGGTCGATAAGGCCCGGAAGCAAATTGCCGACCTGATTGGGGCCAGTCCGCGTGAAATTATTTTCACCAGCGGCGCGACCGAATCGAATAACCTGGCAATCAAAGGCGTAGCGGAGATGTATGCCGAAAAGGGCAACCACATCATCACCGCGGCGACGGAACACAAAGCCGTCCTCGACACCTGCAAGAAGCTCGAAAAGAACGGCTGCCGCGTGACTTACCTGCCCGTCAAAGGCGACGGTCTGATCGATCTCGACATGCTGCGCGAGGCGATCACGGATAAAACCATTCTGGTTACGATCATGTACGCCAACAACGAAATCGGCGTGCTGCAGCCGGTGGCGGAGATCGGAAAGATCTGCCGCGAGAAGGGCGTTTTGTTTCACACCGACGGCGTGCAGGCGATCGGTAAAATCCCGGTGGATGTGAACAGAGACAACATCGATCTGATGTCGATCACCGCGCACAAGCTCTATGGCCCCAAAGGCGTCGGAGCTTTGTACGTGCGCCGCAAGAATCCGCGCGTGCAGCTGACGGCGCAGATGGATGGCGGGGGGCACGAGCGCGGAATGCGGTCCGGAACGCTGAATGTACCGGGTATCGTGGGTCTCGGCGAGGCCTGCGCGATCTGCCAGCGCGATATGGCCGAGGAGTCAAAGCAGCTTATGTACCTGCGCGACAAGCTGCGGACGCGCCTCGAAGCGGAGTTGGACGAGGTTTACCTGAACGGCTCGTGGGAACACCGCCTGCCGCACAGCCTGAATCTGAGTTTCGCCTATGTGGAAGGCGAATCGCTGCTGATGGGAATTAACGATGTGGCTGTGTCGAGCGGGTCCGCCTGTACCTCGGCGACGCTCGAGCCGAGTTACGTATTGAAGGCGCTGGGACTGGGCGACGATATCGCGCATTCCTCGATCCGGTTTGGAATCGGCAGGTTCAATACGGAAGCGGAGATCGACTACGTGGCGGATAAACTGATCCACGTTGTGAAGAAACTGCGCGAGCTTTCGCCGTTGTATGAGATGGCGAAAGAGGGCATCGATTTGAGTAAGGTTTCCTGGGTTACCGACTGATTGTCGGGATCACCGGATAAGGAGATATTTCAATGGCATATTCCGATAAGGTTCTCGATCACTACAACAATCCGCGTAACGTGGGTTCGCTCGACAAGAAGGACGAAAATGTCGGTACCGGGATGGTGGGCGCGCCGGAATGCGGCGACGTGATGAAGCTGCAGATCAAGGTGAACGACGCGAACGGCATCATCGAGGAAGCGAAGTTCAAGACGTTCGGCTGCGGCAGCGCCATCGCGAGCTCGTCCCTCGCGACAGAGTGGCTGAAAGGCAAAACGGTCGATCAGGCGCTCGAAATTAAAAACACGGACATCGTCAACGAACTCAGCCTGCCGCCAGTGAAGATCCACTGCTCGGTGCTGGCCGAGGACGCAATCAAAGCGGCCATCAGCGACTACCGGGCGAAGCAGGCGCAGAAGGTTCCGGCCGCGCAAACGGTTGCGTAATGTCCCTGGCAGGCACACCGGAAGCTCCAGCCCCCGCCGCTGAAATCAGCGTTACGCCCAGGGCTGTCCAGAAGATCCGCTCCACCTTTGAAAAAATGGGCGTGGTCGGCGGGCTGCGTCTGGGCGTGCTGGGCGGCGGCTGCTCGGGATTGAGCTACCAGTTCAAGTTCGATACCACGCCGCGGCCCACCGACAGAGTCTACGACTTTGACGGAGTGCGGATTTTCGTCGATCCGAAGAGCATCCGGTATCTGAACGGCATGACGCTCGATTACAAGGAATCGCTGATGCAGTCCGGCTTCGTGTTCGAGAATCCGAACGCGAAAAAGAACTGCGGCTGCGGGACGTCGTTCTCCGCCTGAGGGCGGGCGACCGCGCGTCGAGCACGACACTCCATGCCTCAGGATTTTTTCGCTTTCCTCGATCTGCCCAGAAACCTGGCAATCGATCCGAAAGAGCTTGAAAAGAAATTCTACGCGCTGAGCCGGCAACTGCACCCGGACATGCATTCGCGCAGGAGTCCGGCCGAGCGTGAGCAGGCCGAGGAATCCACCGCGATTCTGAATGACGCTTACAGGGCATTGCGCGACCCGGTGACCAGGGCCGAGTATCTGCTGAAACTCGAAGGGTTCGATATCGGCGAGCAGACCACTAAAGACGTGCCGCCCGAATTGCTGGAGGAAGTTTTCGAGCTGAACATGGCGCTCGAAGAACTGCGCGGCGGCGACGCGGATGCGCTTCCCCAACTGGCGGCGGCGCGGGAGCGTTTTGAGAACATGCGCGGCGAAATCGACAGCGAGATGCAGCGGACTTTCGCGAAGTGGGACGCCTCCCGCGGCCGCGAAGCGCTGCAGTCTTTGCGCGGATTGCTCAACCGCCGCCGGTACATAACGAATTTGATAGCCCAGACAAATGTTCCAGATTGAGTTTGAGAATAATGACACGGTCGTCGGCATCGATCTCGGCACGACGAACAGCCTGATCGCATGGATGGATCTGACCGGGCCCGAAG
>JALYHT010000072.1 GCA_030776225.1 Acidobacteriota bacterium
ATCCAGGGGCGCGCGTGGAGGATGTCGAAAAACAGGCGGTCCGGGTTGGCCGCGTGATTGGCCTTGAATTCAAAGGGTCCGGATGTCTGGATAATGACCCGCGTCGAATCGGAATGGGACCAGGAACGCACCCCTGTAACCTGAATTAGGCCGGAATTCGGTGCGGCGATGGCGGGCAGGGTTGAGAAAACCGCCAGCGTCCACCAGATTCGCAACGACATAAGTTTGCCTAGGGAGTGCGATAGTAGACGCGCCCGTCCGAGCCGGTTGAAGTCTGAATAGATTTCGGTGTTTCAGAATCGGGAGCTGTTTGTTGAGCCAACTCTACCGGGTTGGCAGCCTTTAACCGGGCGGCATTCAGATTCTTAGCCACGCGCTCCACATAATTGCGGGTTTCAGAATAAGGGGGAATGCCGTTGTATTTATCCACCGCGGCCTCCCCGGCGTTATACGCAGCGATGGTTTTGGGGTAATCGCCCCGATAATAATCGAGCAGAAAACGGAGGTAGCGGACGCCACCGCGAATGTTATCGACGGGATTCAATGCGTCGGAAACACCGAACCGGTGCGCGGTCGCCGGGATCAACTGCATAATGCCGAGTGCGCCCTTAGGCGATACGGCATTCGCGTTGTAATTACTTTCTGCGCGGATTACGGAGTGAACCAGCCCCGTTTCAACACCCTGTTCGTCCGCAATCCGGTCGATCACGTCGTGCAGCGAAGCGCTTTGTACAGGGCCTTGTACAGAGGGATGGGGGGCCGCGACGCGCTGTTCCAGAACCACGCTGCGGACAAGACGTCCGGTAGCTGAATCCGCTCTGACGACCGTGGTCATATGGCGTGAGGCGCCAGCTTCCGGCGAGGCGGCGAAAGTGGGCACGGCAAACATCAGTGTAAAACAAAGCCGCAATAGTATGTTTCCTGGAAAACGTTTGTTTGTAAATAACGATGTTACCATCCGGATTACTTGCTTTCGGCGAAATCAACGTCCGCTCCGACAGTTGTGGGATTAGCGGGAGCCACTCCCGTAGCGCTACGATCGGTTTGAGTATGGCCGGGTCGAATATCGAAAAATCCGAGAGCTTCCCGCATTACATTGAGTTCCGGCACGTCTACAAGACGTTCGACAAGCCGGTTTTGGTTGATTCCTGTTTTTTTGTGGACCCCGGCCAGACCGTTGCTATCATCGGCCGTTCGGGGGTAGGGAAGTCGGTGACTCTCGGTCACATCATGGGTTTTCTCAAGCCGGACCAGGGCCAGGTGATCGTGGCGAACGAAGATATTACCGGCTATTCGGAAAGCGAACTGAACCGCATACGCCGCAAGGTGACCATGGTGTTCCAGTCCGGCGCGCTTTTCGATTCCCTGACAGTGGCCGAAAACGTCCTCTTTTCGCTCGAACTCCGCGAAGATTACGATGCGCAGAACAAAGAAGACGTCGTGGACGGGCTTTTGAAGATGGTGGACCTGTGGGATGCGCGGGATTCTTATCCCGGCGATCTCTCCACCGGCTACCGGCGGGCGGTGGCGATTGCCCGCGCCCTGGCCGCTCAACCCCAGTGTGTGCTCTACGACGAGCCCACCACAATGGTAGACCCGATTATGAGCGACCATCTTACGGCGCTCATGCTGCGGTTGAAGACAGATCTGCAACTCACCTCGGTGGTCGTCACCCACGACCTGGATTTGCTCAACCGGGTGGCCGATAAAGTCGTGTTCCTTCATCAGGGCAAAGTGACGTTTTTCGGCCCTCCCGGCGACCTCTACAAATCCCCCGAGCCGATCATCCATGAATTTCTGGAGATGGATAAAGTGATCCGCGGCGGCAACGACCAGCCTGGACTGGCAGGGCCATCGGGCGTAGAGGTATAGAGGAGCAGAAATGGATCCCGATAATAACGCAGGCAAGTATCTGAATCTGGCACTCGTTCTGCCGATCAGCGCGGGGGTTGGTTTTCTGCTTGGCTACGGGCTGGACAAGCTCTTTCACACGCACTGGATTCAATATGTATTTCTGGTGCTCGGGATTGCAGCGGGATTTCTGGAAACATTCCAGGTCCTCACCGGAGATCAAAAGAAGTGACTGCGGACCTGAACGGCGCGATCGCGCGTGTTCCGCGGCTGATTGCCCTGCTCGGAATCGCCGGAGCGCTTGTGGCGGGAGGCATCGGCGGCTTCGGGTATGCGGGGGCTTTTCTTATCGGGGCAGTGGCCGCTTATTTCAACTTCCGTCTTATTGAAACGTTCGTGAGCCGTCTGCTTCAGGCCGTGGGGGCCCAGCCGGGGAAACGGCCCCGGGTGGCGGGACTCAGGTTGTTTATTCAACTGGCTTTGTTCGTAATCGCGGCGTTTGTTATACTTCGGGTTTCCGGTATCGATCTGGCCGTGGCATTCTGTGGGTTCCTCGTGTGTCCCGGCGCCGTGATGCTGGAATCGATCTACTACTTAATTACCTACTATGGTCACTCATGAAGCCTGGTTGACAATACTGTTCAACGCGCACCTTGCCGGTTTAGGGAACTGGCTGCTCGCATTGTTGCACCGGCAGGCGGAGAATCCTGCCGAGCCGTGGGCGGACTTCATGGTGATGCAATTGACCGTGGCGTTGCTCATCATCGTCCTCTTCGCGATTCTGCGCAGCCGGTTGTCGGTGGACAGGCCCGGCTTCATGCAGCATGTTTTCGAATTGATCCACGGCTTTGTTTCCGGTGAATCGAAAAAGCATGTGGGCCACGAGAGCCGCAGACATATTGTCATCTTCGAGACGCTGTTCGTTTTTATTCTGGTGTCGAATCTGATTGGCATTATTCCGGGATTCGTGAGCCCCACGCAGGTGATTTACGTCCCCGCCGGGTGTGCGCTGGTTTCTTTTCTGTATTTCAATATTCAGGGGATTCGCAAACACGGCCTGTTGAAATATATCGGCCATTTCGGCGGACCCATCTGGTGGATGGCGCCGTTGATGTTCCTGATCGAAATCATCAGCACGGTGGCGCGGCCTTTATCGCTTTCCATCCGCCTCTTCGCCAATATGTTTGCGGGTGAGCAGGTCACGCTGGTATTCATGAGCCTGACTTATCTCGTGATTCCGGCTTTGTTCATGGGGCTGCATGTCTTCGTGGGTATGCTGCAGGCCTACGTTTTCGTCGTTCTGACGATGATGTATGTGGGTGGCGCGGTTGCCGAAGCGCATGGCGGCGACGGACACGCGCACGCGGAAGCCCACGCTGAAGCGGCTATGTAGAGGTTTGACGCAGATTATTTCCTGTCCGGCTTTATAAGTTTTCCGCGTGAGGCCTCCCGCCCCCAGGCAGGAACGCAACCACCTCCGGGAAACCATTTCAACTGAAGGAGTAACACAAATGAAGACGAAGTTTTTCTGGCTCGCACTTGCGCTGATGTTCTGCGCGCTTCCGATGTTCGCCCAGGGCGGCGGCGCTGCTGCCGGCACCGGCGGTAACCTCTGGGTTCCCGTCACGGCTGGTTTCTCGATGGCGATCGCATCGGGACTCTGCGCGCTCGCGATGGGCAAGGCGGTTGCGGGAGCGGTCGAAGGCATGGCGCGCAACCCCGGAGCTGCAAACGTGATTCAGACCGCAATGATTCTCGGTCTGGTGTTCATGGAATCCCTCGCGCTGTACGTAATCGTTATCATCTTCGTAAAAGTCAGCTAAAAAACGCTGCTGATTGCGGTTTCCGCAAGGCGCTTGCCCGGTCGCTTCGGTGACCTGGCAAGCGCCTTTTTATTTTTCAGGGAGATTCACAGCGGGATGTTGCCGTGCTTCTTTTTGGGCATGCTGTCGACCTTGGTTTCGAGCATGCGCAGTGAACGGATCAGGCGCGCTCGTGTTTCGCGGGGCTCGATCACATCGTCCACGAACCCGTGCTCGGCGGCAACGAACGGGCTCGCGAACCGCTCATTGAACTCCGCGATTTTCTCCTGCCGTGCGTTTCCGTTCTCCTCCGCCAGTTCTCTGCGGTAGACGATATTCACGGCCCCTTCCGCTCCCATGACGGCGATCTCCGCTGTGGGCCACGCGAAATTCACATCCGTGCGGATGTGCTTCGAGCCCATGACGCAATAGGCCCCGCCATAAGCCTTGCGCGTAATCACGGTGATTTTCGGCACCGTCGCTTCCGCAAAAGCATAGAGCAGCTTTGCGCCGTGCCGGATGATGCCGCCGAACTCCTGTTCGGTGCCGGGCAGAAAACCGGGCACGTCTTCAAACGTGATGAGCGGGATATTGAAAGCGTCGCAGAAACGCACGAACCGCGCGCCTTTCACCGATGAATCTATGTCGAGGCATCCCGCGAGAAACGCGGGTTGGTTGGCCACGATGCCGACAGGGCGGCCATCGAGGCGCGCGAAACCCACAACAAGGTTCTGCGCGAAGTGCTCGTGTACTTCGAAGAACCAGGCGTCGTCCACTACCCGGTGGATTACGTCCTTCATGTCGTACGGGAGATTGGATTCCGCGGGAACGATTGTGTCGAGTTCGGGGTCCGCGCGGTCAATCGGGTCTGACGTGGGGTGGCGCGGCGGGTCCTCGCGGTTGTTCTGCGGCAGGAAACTCAACAGCTCGCGAATCTTCTGAATGCATTCGGTGTCGTCCCGCGAGATGAAATGGCCCACGCCGCTCGTGGCGTTGTGGGTCATGGCGCCGCCGAGTTTTTCCTTCGTCACATCTTCGTGCGTGACGGTTTTGATCACGTCGGGCCCGGTGACGAACATATAGCTGGTGTCGGCCACCATGAACACGAAATCGGTAATGGCGGGCGAGTAGACCGCGCCGCCCGCGCAGGGTCCCATGATGGCGGAGATCTGCGGCACCACGCCGCTCGCAAGCGTATTGCGCAGGAAGATATCCGCATACCCGGCCAGGGAGAGAACGCCTTCCTGAATGCGCGCGCCCCCGGAATCGTTGAGGCCGATGACGGGCGCGCCGGTCTTGAGCGCAAGGTCCATAATCTTGCAGACCTTGCGCGCGTTGGTCTCTGACATGGAGCCGCCGAAAACCGTGAAGTCGTTGGCAAAGACGTAGACGGGCCGCCCGTTGACCCGCCCGAATCCGGTGACCATGCCATCCCCTGGCGGCACCTGCCGGTTCATGCCGAAATCCTGGCAGCGGTGCTGGACGAGCTTGTCCATCTCCTCGAAGGAACCTTCATCGAGCAGGAGGTCGATGCGCTCACGCACCGCCAGTTTGCCGTCGTCGTGCTGGCGTTGGCGCCTCTCCCGTCCTCCGCCTTCTTCGGCGGCGGCATGGCGGCGGCTGAGTTCTTCGCGTCGGTTCATTTTATTCAGGGCGTATATTCAGGGCGTCCGGCGCGGGCACGCTGTCGGGCTGCGCTCTTTATCAAACCAGAGTACCCTGCGAAATCACCCGCCGATGGAGTACATGGGGCGCGGCGGCGGCACGAATTTAGCGGAATTGATTTCGTGCCCGATCCACTTCTCCGAAACATTGCGCCGTATGGCCGCGACGATCTGCTCATCGGGAGCTTCGGAGCGCAGCAGACCCTTCACATCTGTCTCTTCGATGGCAAACAGACAGTAGCGCATCTTGCCGTCCGAAGTGAGGCGGAGCCGGTTGCAGTTCAGGCAAAAGGGTTTGCTGACCGAAGCGACAAAACCCACTCTGCCGCCGCCATCGGCGTAGTCGAAGTCGGTTGCGGGCGCGCGCAGATCGCGGTCGGGCACCTCGATGAGAGGCGAGATTTCGCGCGACAGCATGGCTGCGATATCGTCGGCGAGGAGAACCTTGCCGCGGTCCCAGAGCGACTGCGCGTCGAGCGGCATGAATTCGATGTAGCGCGGCTCAAATCCGCGTTCGCGGCAGTAGCGCGCGACAGGCACGATATCCGGTTCGATCAGCCCTTTGACCGCCACCACGTTCAGCTTTATTTTCCTGAAGCCCACGCGGACCGCTTCATCGATACCGGCCAGGACGCGCGGCAGATCGTCGCGGCGCGTAATCCGCTTAAAGCGTTCGCGGTCGAGCGTATCCAGATGGATATTCAGGCGGCGCAGACCCGCGTCATAGAGATCGCTGGCATGCTTCTCCAGCAGCACGGCGTTGGTGGTAAGGGCCAGATCCTGAATGCCTGGAACAGCGGCGAGGCGCTCGATGAGCCGGGGCAGATCGCGGCGCAACAGCGGTTCGCCTCCGGTGAGCCGCAGTTTGTTGACGCCCAGCGTGGCGGCGACGCGCACGAAGCGCTCGATCTCCTCGAACGTCAGGATTTCCTGGCGCGGGGCGAACGCGACGGTCTCTTCGGGCATGCAGTAGAAGCAGCGGATGTTGCATCGGTCGGTCACGCTGATGCGCAAACTGTCGTGCAGGCGGCCGAAATTGTCGATCAGTGCGCGGGGCATCGCCGTTCCAGCGGCTTAGTCAGCCAGAGAGTTACTTCACTTCAAGCATACGCTCAATGGGAAGCAGCGCTCTGCGCATGAGATCGGCGGGCAATTCCACCCGGGGTTTGAGATCGCGCAGACAATCGCGCAGTTTCTCCAGCGTATTCAGGCGCATGTAAGGGCATTCGCTGCAATTGCAGTTTTCGTTCCTGACGTAATGGAACTTCTTCGTGGGCGCTACGCGTTCCAGCGAAAAGTTGACGCCGCTTTCCGTCATCACAATGAACTCAGGCGCGGGGCTTTCCGCGCAGTATTCGATAATGGCCGAGGTAGAGCCGATGAAATCCGCGTGCCGCAGCACCGGTTCCGTACATTCGGGATGGGCCACTACGAGGGCATTCGGGTATGCCGCTTTGGCAGCAAGCAGACGGCGGACGGGGAAAGTTTCGTGCACAATACAGGCGCCCTGCCAGATCTTCATATTCTTCCGGCCGGTCTGCTGTTGGACGTAATTTCCCAGATTCCGGTCCGGCAGGAACAGAATGGGTTTTTCCGCCGGGATGGAGTTGATTATTTTGACAGCGTTGCGGGAAGTGCAGAGAATGTCCGATTCCGCTTTGACTTCGACCGAAGTATTGATGTAACTCACGATCACGTGATCGGGATTGCGCCGCCTGAATTCGCGGATGGGCTCGACGGGGCAGCCTTCGACCAAACTGCAACTGGCATCTTTATCGGGCACGACCACCACGCGCGAAGGGTTCAGGACCTTCGCCGTTTCCGCCATGAACCAGACGCCGCAGAACGCAATCACGTCGCCTTCGGCATCGCGCGCTTTGCGGGAGAGCTCCAGGCTGTCGCCGACAACATCGGCAAGCTCCTGGATCTCGGCTTCCTGGTAGTGATGGGCGAGAAGGATGGCGCGGCGATCGCGCTTCAGCTCAAGAATCTCTTCCGCGACGGTGGTGGACGGGGCGAACATGATCTAAGCGAGAGATTTCACTAATGTTGTGAAACAACCAGTTTCATCGTATCAATTCGGTTAAAATGGTGCGTTCCCAGTCTTCCCTGCACTGGCGTGCAGGTGACGACCCGCCAAACTTCAGTCGTACTTTTCGTACACGATTCGTTTGCGGTCAAGGCCCGCTTCTTTGAGTTTCATGCGAACGTCATCGACCATGGCGCGCAGTCCGCAGCTGTAGACATCCACATCGCGGCGGTCTCCCAGCGCTTCCATGGCGTATCGCTGCACGCGGCCGGTGCGGCCGGTCCAGCCGTCGCCCGGCCTTGTGAGTGTCGGCCGGTAGTCGAAGTTCGGATGCGTTTCGGCAAGCGCGCTGAGTTCGTCGTGATAGAGCAGGCCGTGCTCGTGGCGCACGCCGAAGATCAGAGTGAAGCGGTGATTCGGGTTGGCCTCCAGTTGCGAAAGCAATATAGAACGAAAAGGCGCAATGCCGGTCCCGGTCGCGATGAAGATGGAGTCGGAAACCGGCCGGCGCAGGATGAACGCTCCGTAAGGCCCTTTGAAATCAATTTCGCCGCCGATCGGAAGAGAAAACAGGAAAGGCGAGAGGTGGCCATCCTCCACGAGGTTCGCGCAGAGGGCAAACCGGTGGCCCCCGGGCGGCGACGCGATCGAATAGGCGCGCGTGATCTCATCTGTGCTCACCGTAGCCGTGACCGAGAGAAACTGGCCGGGTACAAACGCCGCGTTCCACTCCGGCGCTTCGAATTCAAAGTGCCGCGTCAGCGGAGCGATTTCGCGCGACTGGATCAGGCGCGCTTTCATGCCTGCGCTTCCATCGCCCGCTGGACCAGAATTCGGCTCAGTTCGGGATGGCCGTCGAGCGGCTCCGTTACCGCGATCGGAATTTTATGTTCGCTCGCGAGCTGTTCCACCAGCTTCGGCAGATCGCGCTGCAGGTGAATGCCAAGCGTCAGAAAATAGGGGAGCACAAGAATCTCCGTGGCCCCCGCGGCCGCGAGTCTGCCGACCGCTTCACCCAGCAGCGGGGCGGCTTCAAGGAACGCCGTTTCGTAAAGCCCCCACGCTCCTTCAGCGGCGGCGCGCGCCGCGATGGTCCGCACCGCTTCGTTCGCTGAAGCGACGCTCGATCCATGCCCGAATACGATTATGCCCCGGTTCACAATTACAGGATGACGCGCGGAGCATCCGGATTCGGATCTTCCGGCATCACGCCCTCAATGAGGCTCTCATCCTCTGCCGAATCCTCAGCCGGCATGTAGAAGCCACGCAGGAAATCGATAAAAGCACGACTCCGTTTGCGCCCGTTGTTTCGCGAGTATTCAAGGCGCTGCAGGAACGCGACCACGCCCAGGATCATGTCGTTTCGAACACTGGATGTTCCGGTGGCTTCGGTTTCGCGGCGTCTGATATCGGCCAGTTTTTCTTTCACGGAATCCACCACCGCGGCGGCGAAGGGGTTGGGAGTGGCGGCTTCGTAATGGATACCCGATTCGAGCGTGCGATAGGTCTGGACCAGGCACTCCAGTGCCACGCGAACGTCCCAGTCCGTCGTACCGGCGTTTTTCATGACTCCTTCGAACAGCGCGATTGAGATCAGCGCCATCACCACTTCGTTGGCGCGCAGGAAGTCTTCGTCCACGGCGATATCCTGATTCGGTATGCTGGCCGGGTCCAGTTCCGGAAGCCGCTCGTGCTCGTGCGCGTCCTGCAGATAGGGGCATTCAAGGGGACAATCGATCGATTCTTCGCGCCCGGTGGCGCAGCAGATACTGCAGATATCGCCGTCCACTCCAAGACAGTGGCGGCGCGGCTTACGAATTTGGCAGATGACGCAATTCACGTCCTTAGTATAAGAAGTGTACAGAAACGGAACAGATCAAACGGATGCGCACGAATTTATTCATCAAAGTGGTTGTGGAACATGACGAGAAAGAGGCGCCGGAGAAGCTGGGCGCGGAGTTGTGCAGGCAACTGGAACGCAACTATATCGTGCGGGAGGCCGAACTGGCCAGCTTTTCGAGAGTGGAAGATTGAGCGCTTTCGGCGGAATCGAGGCCGGTGGCACTAAGTTTGTCTGCGGCATTGGAACAGGTCCCGACGACTTGATCACGGCGCAGTTCCCGACGAGCACGCCTGGGGCAACGGTCGCTTGCGCAGTCGATTGGCTTCGGCAAAATTCCGGCGGTCGGCTTGCGGCGGTCGGAATCGGGAGTTTCGGGCCTGTCGATCTGAAGACCGGATTCATCAGGTCCACGCCCAAAGCGGCATGGCGGAACTGCGATCTGGCGGGCAGTGTGTCACGTGCGCTCGGCGTGCCGGTCGCGTTCGATACGGACGTGAATGCCGCGTTGCGCGGGGAAACGCGTTGGGGCGCCGCGCGCGGCATTTCCGATTGCGTATATCTCACGGTTGGTACGGGAATTGGCGGTGGCGCGCTATGCGGCGGCAGGATCGTACATGGGTCTACGCACACGGAAATGGGCCATCTGCGCATCCCCCACGATCTTGTTAAAGACCCGTATCCGGGCGATTGTCCTTTCCATGGCGATTGTCTCGAAGGGCTGGCATCGGGACCGGCTGTGGAGAAGCGCTGGCGAGCTCCGGGCGCGACGCTGCCTCCGGACCATCCCGCGTGGGCGCTCGAAGCAGGGTATCTTGCTTTCGGCATCGCAAACCTGATCTGCACGGTGTCGCCTGGGATGGTGGTGGTCGGCGGCGGCGTGATGCGGCAAACGCAGCTCTACGGAATGATTCGGGGAAATGTCGAGCGTTTGATGGCGAGGTATGTCGAGCGTCTGCCTGAAGTTGTTCCGCCCGGGCTGGGAGAGTTGTCCGGCGTGCTGGGTGCGATTTCGATGGCCATGGATTTTAGAAATGAACCCCGACCAGGACTTCAGCCTGATTGAGGTTTGAAATCGCCTGGAAATCCGCCGAGCCCTGATGCGTGTAGCGCAGTTCGCCGCTCAGCCGGCAAAAGGGAATCTTGACGTCGACGCCACCGCCGAGTACTACGCCCGCGTGCGATTGGTGTACAAGCTTGCCTGCGCCGGAGGTGATGTTCTTCGCCGCGGACGAAACGTTCGACAGATGGTCGAAAGAAACCCCACCCTCAATGAACGGCTTCACTGCCGGAAGTTTGAATCTGTACTGGACCAAAAAGGGGAAGGTCCACTGCGCTCCCGACACGTTGATGGGAGCGATGGATGTAGCCAGGGAAGCCGCTACCGTAGAACGCGCCGTAAAGCTGTAAGGCCGATAGAGCGCGTCCACTTCAAGCCGCAGACTCAAAGGCAGGTTGAGCTGAAACGAAGGTCCCGCAGTGAAGTTGGTGCTTTTCGATACGAACGCGAGATTATTCTGGTTCGTCGCCTTGACGACATCCGTGAATGGCGCGCCGCCGAGAACGCCGACCGAGATGGATTGCGCGCTAGCGGCAACTGCCGATAAAGCCCCTAAAAATATGAGTGCTTTCATAGTCAAAACGAACCTGCCTGTTGCAGTCATGAATCTCCGCTAATGTGCATTAGAACATGGCGAACCTGGGATTCCGAACGATGTTCGAAAACATAGATGCCCTGCCACGTACCGAGCGCAGCCCGGCCGCCGCGCACCGGTATCGACAGCTGTGGCGCTGTCAGCGCCGCGCGGATATGCGACGGCATATCGTCGCTGCCTTCCGTGGTGTGACGGAACCATGGCGTGCTCTCCGGCGCCAGCCTTTCAAAGAATTCCGTAAGATCGCGCCGCACATCCGGATCGGCGTTCTCCTGAATGATCAGCGAGGCGGATGTGTGCTGAATAAAAACTGTCAGCAGTCCGGTTTGGATGTTCTGCGCGCTCACCCAGCGCGATACTTCGCGCGTGATCTCGTAAAGACCTTTGCCGCGCGTGGAAACCTTCAACTCACCCTGCGCCTGCATCGTCCTGGTACAAAGCTATTCGACAGTCACGCTCTTGGCCAGGTTGCGCGGCTGATCCACATCGCACCCTCGTCTCACCGCAATGTGGTACGCCAGCAGCTGCAGCGGCACGATCTCGAGAAGCGGAGTCAGCAGATCCGGCGCCGCCGGAATCTCGACCACCCAATCCGCGACTTTGCGTATTTCCGTATCGCCTTCGGTCACGATCGCGAGGACCTTTCCTTCACGCGCCTTCACTTCCTGAATATTGGAAAGGGTCTTCTCGTAGAGCAAAGAGCTTTCGGTGCTGGTGGGGTCGTGCGTGGCAAGCACCACCACGGGCAGTTTCTCATCTATCAGAGCATTGGGCCCGTGCTTCATCTCACCGGCCGGATAGCCTTCCGCATGGATATAAGAAATCTCTTTGAGCTTCAGCGCACCTTCGAGCGCAATCGGGAAATGGATGCCGCGCCCCAGGAAGAGAAAGTCGCTCGCGCGGAATAACTGGCGGCCCAGCTCCTCATATTTCTGGTCGTTGGCGAGAATCGTTTCGACCTTGCCGGGAATGCGCACCAGTTCATGCACGAACGAGCGCGCGCAATCTTCAGAGATGTTTCCGCGCACTTCGGCAAGATACAGCGCCAGAATCACCAGGGCTGTGAGCTGGCACGTGAAGGCCTTGGTGGAAGCGACGCCGATCTCCGGTCCCGCGTGGGTGTAGATTGTCCCGGCCGCCTCGCGCGTAATCATGGAGCCGACCACGTTGCAGATCGCGAGCGTTTTCGAGCCTTTCTGCTTCGCCTCCCGCTGCGCTGCCAGCGTGTCGGCGGTTTCTCCCGACTGCGAGATGACTACGGTGAGAATATCCGGGGAAACGATGGGGTCGCGGTAGCGGAACTCGCTGCCGTAATCCACTTCGACAGGGATGCGCGCGAGTTTCTCGATCATGAATTTGCCAGCCAGCGCCGAATGCCAGCTCGTGCCGCAGGCAATGATTTTGATTTGTTTGAAAGACTGAAATTCTTTGGGCGTGATGTCCATCTCGTCCAGGAAAATCCGGCCGCTTTCCTGTCCCACGCGGCCGAGCGTGGTATCCCGAATGGCTCGCGGCTGCTCAAAGATTTCCTTGAGCATGAAGTGCTTATAGCCGCCCTTTTCCGCCATAATCGGGTCCCACAGAACGTGCTGCACCTGGCGATTGATGGGTTCTCCGCTGAAGTCGCAAAGCTGCACGCCGTCCGGGGTGAGCACCGCCATATCGCCATCTGCGAGGAAAAACATGTCGCGCGTGTGGCTCAGAATGGCGGGAACGTCTGAGGCGACGAAGTACTCGCCTTTTCCGAGGCCCACCACTACCGGAGGACCTTCCCTGGCCGCCACGATTTTATTCGGATCTTTGCGGCTCAGCACCGCGAGCGCAAATACGCCGCGCAGGTCTTTAACTGCGCTGCGCACGGCGCTTTCGAGATTGCCCTCGTAATATTTTTCGACCAGATGCGCGATCACTTCCGTATCGGTTTCCGTGCGGAAAGTGTGGCCCTCGTGCTGGAGCTGCTCTTTCAGCGGCAGAAAGTTTTCGACGATGCCGTTATGGACAACGACGATATCGCCGGAGCAATCGCGGTGCGGGTGGGCATTTTCTTCGGTCGGCCTGCCATGGGTGGCCCAGCGCGTATGGCCCATGCCATAGTTGCCGTCCACAGGGTCCAGGCGCAAAACATCTTCGAGCTTGCGAAGCTTCCCCGAAGCGCGGCGGATGCCGAGGGTTTTATCGTCGCAGTAAACAGCGAGGCCCGCCGAATCGTACCCTCGATATTCCAGGCGCTTCAATCCATCAAGGATGATGGGCACGGCGCGTCGCGCGCCCACATAGCCTACAATTCCGCACATGATTTATTGTACGGAACGGCAGGCCGCAGACCCGGCGACTCTGTGTGCTTAATCCAACGTCTCGATGCGGTAATCCTCAATGACGGGATTGCTCAGAATTTCGCGCGCGATCGAATCGATATCTTCGCCGGGCTGCATCGTTATTTCGAAGAACTTTCCCTGGCGAACGTCCTCAATGCCTCGATGGCCCAATCCGTTGAGCGTGGCGCGGATGGTCTGACCCTGCGGATCGAGGACAGAAGGTTTGAATGTGACAAAGACGCGGGCTTTCACTGGAACCAGTTTAGATGAGTTAGTTTTCGCCGAAAAGATCAATCTGCGGATTGGGCATTTTTTCAGCCCTGCGCTTCGGCCTCGACGGCGGGACAAAGGTACGCATCAGAGCCAGCATCTGCACGTGATGGGAGTGGATGTCGACGAGAGCCGTGCATTTTTCGCAACCGCTTTTGATCGCAACGCGGCCATCCATGTAAGGATCGAACTGCGGGTGACGCGGGCATTTTCCGCGCCATCGCACGGTCCCGATCTTGAGCATGTCCGTATTTTACTGTTGGCGCCTCACTGCGGCGCCGGTTGCGCGGTCCGCTGGACCACACCTTTGAACGCTTCAGCGATAGACACGTTGTGATTGTTCAGCGTCAGTCCCGCCGAGCGTTCATATTGGGTTCTGGCTTTCGCATAGGCATCGAGCGCGGCGACTTCAGTGGACCGGGCCTGCGCTACATAACCCTGATACTGGGTCACAAGAAAATTGGTGGAAAGCCCGACATCGAATTTCTCCTGCTCGATCTGAAGCGATTGCTCCTGCAGGTGGGTCGTCTGCGTGGCCGCCTCGTATGCGGCGTGGGTTCGTGAGAGCGCGATCAACGCGTCTTCCACTTCGGCGCGGATCTGATTTTCCAACTGCTTCAGGCGCACCTGAGTCTGCCGCACCTGTAATTCATCGCGCGCCACATCCGACTGCGCCACCCGGTTCCTCACCGGCAGCGTGAGATTGATGCCGACACTGACTGTGGGATAAGCGCCTCTCAGAATCTGGTCGAGCACCGTGCCGTAATTGCCGTTCACGCCCGGATAATTCGTTCCGGCTCCCGAGGCCGGGTTGTACGCTCCGGCGATCCCGCCTGTCTGAACGCTGCCCACCACATCGATCTCGGGCAACAACCCGTTTTTCGTACCCTTCAGGCTGATCTCGGTGTTGGTGAGCTGTAGTTTGGCTGCCTGATATTCCGGCCTGTTCAGCAGCGCCATCGCGACAATCTCCGCGGGAGATTGCGCCGGCAAGGCTTCGAGGCTGAGGGTGTCGGTCGGAACGATGCGCGCTTCATGAACGAGAGGGTCGTCCCCCCAGTTGCGCGCCAGAACATTCTTCAGAATGATCTCCTGCTGCCTGACATAACCCTGGGCATTGATTACATCCTGCCGGGCTGCGGCGACCTGTGCCGCTGCCCGAGTGGCTTCGATGGGCGCCAGCGTGCCCTGCTCGACCTTGTTGCGGTTGTCCTCCAGAAGCCGTTGCGCGGTAGCAAGCGTCTGTTGCTTTACGCGAAGGTCGGCGTTCAGACTGACCAGATCGTCGTAAAGCCGGATTACTCCTGAAATGGTGCTGATCGCCTGCTGCTGAAACACATAATCGGAAATCTTCGCGCTGTTCTTCGCGATTCGTATAAAGCGGCGGTTCAGTTCGCTGCCGAAACCGCGCAGCAGCGGCTGAGTCACTGTAACCCCGAGCGTGGAAAGCGAGTAGGAGCGAAAAAGATTACGGACCGAGTTCTGGTCCTGATACGTGTTCTGAAATCCTGCCGAAATCTGAGTTCCGGGGCTGAAGCCCTGCGTATATCCGAAATTGCCCGTGAAGGTGTTCGAGGCCAGATCCGTGCCGTTGGTGTTGAGGATGCCTGTCTGCGGCGTATTCGATCTTCCGCCCAGCAGTTGTCCGCTGAGCACCGGATCAAACACGGGGATCTGTGGGCCGCCCGCAAACGGAAACGTTCCGACGACGCCCAGACTATTCTGCGACTCTGAAATCAACTGCGTATCGGTCACGCTTACCGAAACCGTGGATTGCGGAGTCGCCCCCGTCGCAGCCGTAGTCAGCAGCGGACTTCCGCTCGGTCCTCCGATGCCGGCCGGCGCTTCGTTCACTGTCAGCGGTACGCCACGCAGAACGCCGCCGCCCTGTGCGCGGTATGTGTCGGCAGCGGCCATCCGGACTCCGTAGCGCTCCAGTTCCAGATCGAGATTGTTTTCGAGGGCCAGCGCGATAGCGTCCTGAAGCGAGAGATAAAGTTGTCCCGCGCGGATCAACTCGCCTATCCGTGCGCTGTCACGGAAATCCGTGGCGGATACTGAACCCGGCCGGTACTCGCCGCGCAGAAAACCTGAGTTCCAGACGACTGTGGGTGACCGGTCGAGAGCCGCGGTTTGGGCGTTCAGAGCGGGGGCGATTTGCAGGCAGCAGAGCGATACCGCAAGCTTCGAAGCTCTGTAAAGCCTGGCGGACCCGAGTCTGTTCATTTTTAAAGGTTAGCTTGCCAGGCTTGAAGAGACGGAAGCTTTACGGACCGGCTCCCTGACGCCCAACACGTTTATTTACGCGAGGGGAGATCGCACGTCTGTAAGATGAAGAAGAATGATTTTTCGCCCGACGCTCCGCTATGCGCTCATATCGGTGGCGCTGACGGCAGCCGCCGTTGTTTCCGCTCAGGTGATCGAGTTCGAAGCGAACGGCCTGAAATACCAGACACTCAGCCGCAGAGGTCTTACGCTCATCATCACCCACATGCCGAATCACGTGGCGGGCTTTGGACTCATTCAGGTGTCCGTCTCAAACGGTTCGGACATGTACTGGTCGCTGCAGCCGGAAGACTTCTCTTATATCAAGAACGAAACGACAATGACAGCCATTTCAGCCGAAAAAGTGGTAGACGTGTTGCTCGATAAAGGGACCCACGCCGACGTGGTCAGGCTGGTGACCTCTTACGAGAATTCGCTTTACGGTATTCCGAATATGCGCTCCACGAACGGGTATGAGCAGCGGCGCCAGGGCGCGATGTCTTTTGGCATCAATGCCCGCCTGAAAGCCGCCGCCACAGCTTCAGCCATCGCGTTCGCGCAAACCCGGCTGGCTCCGGGACAATCGACAGACGGCTCGATCTTCATTCCACTGACGCGCGATCTCAGGACTCTTTCAGGAGGCCACCTGGAATTCCGGGGCAACGGCGAGACATTCGATTTCAACCCCGATTAACGGCCTCCCTGCGACTCTCCTCTGCTACCATCAGGACATAAATTTCGGATGTGCCTCCATGCCCCAATCCGTTTCGGAGTTGCCTCGCACCCTGGGAGAGCTGCGCAACAGCGCCTTTCCTGAAGAACGTCTGGCTCGCCGCACCGTCAAAGACGAACTGCGCGCGAATTTAATCTGCAAACTACAGCGCCGGGAAGAACTATTCCCCGGCATCGTCGGATACGACGACAGCGTCGTGCCCCAGATAGTCAACGCTGTTCTGTCCCGGCATAATTTCATTCTTCTGGGGCTTCGTGGCCAGGCTAAAACGCGCCTGATCCGCATGCTCACCACCCTGTTCGACCCGTGGCTGCCATACGTGGCGGGCTGCGAGATTCACGACAACCCTTACTCGCCGATCTGCCGCCGCTGCCAGATCCTCATCGCCGAAAAGGCCGATGCGACGCCCCTCGCCTATCTGAGCGCGGACTCGCGTTACGTGGAAAAACTGGCCACGCCCGACGTAACCATCGCCGACATGATCGGCGATATTGATCCGATCAAAGCGGCGCGCCGGGGCCAGGATATTTCGGACGAGCTCACTGTCCATTACGGGCTCATTCCGCGGGCGAACCGTGGCATTTTCGCAATTAACGAACTTCCCGACCTCGCCGGGAAGATCCAGGTGGGCCTGTTCAACATCATGCAGGAAGGTGATGTGCAGATTAAGGGTTATCCGGTCCGGCTGCCGCTCGATCTGCTGCTGGTATTCACGGCCAACCCGGAAGACTACACGGCGCGCGGCAAGATCATCACGCCCCTCAAGGACCGCATCGGCAGTGAAATCCGCACCCATTATCCCGCCACTCTGGAACACGGCATTGAGATTACACGGGCCGAAGCCTGGATTGACCGCCAGCTCGACGTGCAGGTGAGGCTGCCCGTTTATATCGCTGAAATCATTGAACAACTGGCGTTTTCGGCGCGCGAAGACAAGCGCGTGGATAAGCGTTCCGGGGTTTCGCAGCGGTTGCCCATTTCCGTAACCGAGAACGTGGTCTCGAACGCCGAACGCCGCGCCATTCAGAATGGCGAGTCCGTCGCCGTGCCGCGCGTACTGGATGTTTACGCGGCGCTGCCGGCTATCACGGGCAGGATTGAACTGGAATACGAAGGCGAGTTAAAGGGGGGCGACGCGGTGAGCCGCGAACTGATCCGTACCGCCGTCGGCAAGACTTACAATCGCTACTTCGAAGGCGTCAGCATGCAGCCCGTGGTGCAGTGGTTCGATATCGGCGGGAGCCTGAAGCTGGAAGAAGACGTAAACTCGGCCGATGTGGCGCGCCAGCTTAACGGTATTCAGGGTCTGATGGAAAAGACCCGCGCGCTGGGGTTGACGGGAAACGAACCGGACGCGGTGCGGGCTTCCGCGGGTGAATTCATTCTGGAAGGCCTTCATGCGCACCGGAAGATCAGCCGCTCGGAAGAACGCGGGTTCACGGCCGAAGAGCGCAAACGCCCGGTGCAGGAGCCGGAGGAGAGTCCGAAGGCGCGTCAGCGCCGCCAGTTCAATTAGTTTTTCTCCGCAGCCTCAGATCGAATGAGCCTTTTAGATCGGGAAGAGCTCCTTAATGAAGTGGGTCAAATTTTCGAAATACAATGGCGACGATTTCGGCATCGACGCCAATGACCTGATGCAGGCCCTGGCCGATTTTTTCCTGCAAAGTGGCTTTAACAATCCTTATATGCAGTTCCAGGAATGGAACCGGCAGACGCTCGAAGACCTCAAGCGGGCCATTCAGGAAGCTCTCGAAAGCGGCCAGCTTTTCCCCGACGACCAGATGCAGCAGATGCTCGAAAAACTGTCTGCGATGCCGCCCGAACAAATGGAGCAGTTGCTCGAAAATCTGGTCCGCAAGTTAGCCGAGGAAGGCCATATCTCGACCGAAGAGGAAGCCGGGGGTTCCGAGGGCCAGGGCGCAGGGCAGGGA
>JALYHT010000073.1 GCA_030776225.1 Acidobacteriota bacterium
CTTCAGCGCCGAATGATCGCGGCCCGCGATCAATTCAGTGACAGCCGAGCCCGCTGCAATGGAAGCAGTGCAGCCGCGGACCTTAAAACCGCTCCGGCTGACGATGCCGTTTTCGATCAGTGCGGAAAGGCGCAGTATATCCCCGCAGATCGGGTTCGAAACTTCTACCGTGATGGCTGGTTCGGGCAGCTCTCCGACATTGCGCGGATTGCGGAAATGCTCGATCAGTTCCGGCGACATGTGCTCCAATTGTAAGCGAACCGCAAGATGACTCAGGTCGTAGCCGGCGTGCTCGAACGCGACGGGAAAATTCTTATCTGCCGCCGCCGCGCGGACCAGCCGCATGCGCTCAAATGGGAGTTCCCGGGAGGCAAGCTGGAACGGGGCGAATCGCCGGAAGCCGCGCTCGTTCGCGAACTCCGGGAAGAACTCGGGATCGAATCCGAAGCGGGCCGCGAACTGGCCCGGTATGCGTTCACTTACCCGGCGGGCAAAAGCATTCTGTTGATTTTTCTGAGGGTGACGGCCTGGCGGGGAGAAATAGAGAACCGAATTTTCGAGACCGTCGCATGGGAGAGTCCGGAAGCGTTGCGCCGTTACGACTTCCTCGAAGGCGACGCCCCGTTTATCGCGGCGTTTACGGATTTGAAATCGAAAACGGAACCTGGCGGTCCTGGTTCAGCGACTTCGTAAGCGCGAGATCGATGAGAGCCATGGACGCCTGATTGTGAGTGTTCTGCGTAGTCACGTAGTGGAGTGTCTTGTCTTCCACCCAATACGCCAGAGCCGCATAGATGGCGTGGTTCTTATACGCGATCAGATAATAGGTCTGCGGGGCGCTGAGCGGATCGCCTGGCACCGCGGTGTTGGTGTGATTCGGCTGCGGAGCGTCAGGCGTCTGCGCGCGTGGCTGCTCTGCCGGAGCGGAGAAATACTGGTTGATGACGACCGGCTGTTGGCTCGGCTGGACGTTACCGGTCTGGCCGGCGTCGTAATACGCATCGGGAACGAGCGCAGACGGCGCGGCATACAAACCGGTCCCGTTCAGATAGTCGAAATAGTCCGGCGCCCAGACTGAATAGGCGTAAGGGTAGTTGTTGAATCCTCGCCGGGGAAGAGTTCGGTTGAAATTTCGGCTCGCCCCGAAATTGTTCAGTCCGGAGGAAAATCCGCCGAGCGGCCTGGCCATGGCGCCGAACGCCGCGGGGCCGCCAGGTGCTCCGTTACGTCCGCCAAACTGAGCCGCCGCGGGCACAACCGAAAACAGCGTGCTGCCCGTCGCCAACGCAAAAACCAGGAGAGATTTCATTACTTCCTTCCCGCCTTCAGGTTAGCACTGATTATTTCGGAGCGGGTGCGGCGGGACGCCTCGGCGCGGGGGCGGGCGCGGCACTCGAAATTGCCGGCGGGGCCGCGTCGTACATCTTGATGATGTCGTTCGTGATATCAACCGAGCTTGAAGCGAAGAGTACATTATTCGGCTGGCCGCTGAGGTCGAACACCATCGTGAGCGCCTTTTCCGCCGAATACTTTGTCAGGACCTGCATCATTCTCTCACCCAGTTCATTGAGGACGCGTTGCTGTTCCTGTTCCACGTCCTGCCGCGCGTCATCGGTATCGCGCTGCAAAGTCTTGGTCATGCTGTCGATGTCGCGCGCCAGAGTAGCTTTGGCTTCATCGCTGATTGTGTTTTCGGTTTTCCGGTACTGTTCCTGTTTGGCCTTCAGGTCCGCCTGGCGCTTCTGAAACTCCTGCTCCCGGGGAGAAAACTTTGCCCGGAGATCTTCAACGGCCTTCTGGCCATCCTTTGTGCTGAGCAGAGCTTTCTGCATGTCGATCACGGCCAATTTCTGGGCAGTCTGGGCCGGGGCCGTGCCGATGGAGGCGGCTCCGCAGGCCAGTGCGAACACAGCCGTCAATATCAGGTTACTTCTCACGTTTGAACTCCTTCACACCAAAACTTTTAAAATTATTACAGAGCATCAGAAGGTCCGGCCGATGGTGAACCGGAACGTCCCGCGCTTTTCAAACAATGGATAAGAGGACCCGTACGAAGACAGCGCATTGCTCAGAGTCGCCCCGTTGGCGAACGTCGACTGGTCCAACACGACTTCCCGCGTTATATTTTCGCGCACGAGGGACGGATTATAGGCGTAGTAGATACGGAACGGCGCCTGCACGATCGGCAGGATGATATCGAGTTCGAGGCCAGTTGAAATTCGAGGAGTCTGGGTGCCGGCCGCGATCTTCACTTTATTCGTGAAAGCCGCGGAAGGAAATTCGTTGTTCAGATTCGTCACCTGGCTGGCGTTCACGGTCAACTGCCTGGGGTAAAGAATCAGATTTGCGCCCGCATCGAAAAACGGCACCAGCGTCACGGGTCCGAAGATCGGGATGCGGTACTCGAAGTTGAAAACGGCGTGCGTATCGCCGCCCGGCGTGATGATCTGGTAGGTTGGGATCGTCACGGTGGAGCCGACCGACGTGAGAGCCCCCCCCTGCCCGCGTTGGGTTCCACTGGTACTCAGCACGTTTACGGTGGTGCTGCTCGGCATAAAAGCGATCGGGCCCACGCTGTAAGAATCGAAGCCGCGAATGTCGTTTTCGCCGCCAATATAGGACCGCGCGAAAGGCGGGGCGACTTTGCCGCCGTAACCGGTAATGGTCGACGCCGTAAAGTGGAACGCGAGTACGTTCTTATGCCAGCGGGGGCTGGTGTGATAATACTGGGCGTCAAAGGTCGGTTGAATCGTATTCACGTTGGCGCCGAGCACGCTGCCCGAAGCTTTGATGGAAAAGAAGATGCTCTTGCCGGCCGTCGGATTCTGGAAGCTGTTCTTCGAATTGTAGGTGTAGGACGGCGTGATGCTTAACGTTTTGATGCCGCTCAGGGCATTGGGGCCGCTCACGCCAAGAAAGTTCAGATAAGTAAAGTAAGTCTGGGCGCCCGTGGATTTTGTAACGATGCTCGAATCGTCATAGCCGATTGAGACCCCGAGGCGCGCGAAACTGCGCTTGATGGGATAACTCGTCGAGAAGGTAATGCCCTTCGAGTTCTGCACGTAGTTGAGCACGTTGGCGCTGCCGAGCGAGTTGTAAAACGATTCAAGATTGACGCCGCTCAGAATCGAAGCCTGCTGCCCCTGATTGTAGTTGTAGCGGCTCAGATAAACGGAAACGCCGGCCTGCAGCGGGCGGTCGAAGAGATAAGGCTCGGTGAAGCCAAGGGTGATCTGGTCCTGCAGCGTGCCCACCTGGGCGTTCGCCGTCAGGGTCTCGCCCAGACCGAGGAAGTTGTTAGTCGAATAGTTGAGCCCGATGAAGGTTCCGGATGTGCCCGATACGCCGCCGTTGAGGCCGATCGAATTCTTGCCGCGCTCCTTCACTTTCAGGTTGATATCGACCGTGTTTGTGCCCGCATTGCGCTTCAGTTCGTAGGACTCGTTTTCCTTGAGGGCTTCGAAATAGCCCAGCTGATTGAGGCGCAGGATGCTGGCATCCCAAAGGGTGGAGTTGTAAACGTCGCCCTCGTCAATGAGAATTTCGCGGCGAATGACTTTATCGCGGGTGGTGGTGTTGCCCGTGAAATCGATACGGCGTACGAAGAACTGCTTGCCTTCGTCGGCATTCAGGGTCAGATTGATTTTGTTCGAATTCGGAACGATATCGATCTGCGGTTCGGCAACGTAGTCGATGTACCCGAACTGGCTGTAAACTTTGGTCAGATTCTTCAGCCCGCTGCGAAGTTTTTCGGTGGAGAAGACATCGCCGGGCTGCATCTGGAAGAGGCGGCCCAGGAATTCCGACGAGCGGAACAGCTTCACGCCTTCGAAATCGATCCTGGCAAGGTGGTAGCGCTGGCCTTCTTCGACCGGGATCGTGATGTCCTCAACTTTGCCGGGTTTGTTCTCTTTCAAAAGGGGGATATGGAAGCCGCCGTTGGCCCCGCCGACATCGCGGATTTTCAGCGTCTGATCGAGAGCCTTGGCCGTGAAGTACCCCTGTTTCTGGTATGCGTCGCGGATGCGCTCTTTGTCTTCTTCCAGCTTCGCGGCATCGAAGGTTTTTGGGAAAAGATCCTCAAGGAAAATGGAATACGGTATTCCCAGCGGGTGCAGATTTTTCATCGCGCGAACCACATCGCGTTGCGTGAACGCCTCGTTTCCGAGGATCATGATTTTCCCAACCTTGATCTTCGGGCCTTCCACGACGGTGAATACGATTTCGAGAGAAGAAGGCGGAATGCGTCGCAGCTCCGGGTTGACGGTGGCGAACTGGTGGCCGTGTTCGGCCTCCAGTTCTTTCAACACAACCGCGGCGCGATTGACAACATTGGGGTCGTACATCGATTCCACCGTCAGGCCGACTTTGCGTTCTTTAAACCGGTCCAGAATATCCGAGGTGGAGACGGCTTTCGCTCCCTCGTATTTGATATCGCGAATGACGGGACGTTCAGTGACGACGAAGCGTACGATCACGCCGCCGCGGTCGCCTTTCTCGGTTTCAAGTTTGATGTCGTCGAAGCGGTTGGTGTTCCAGAGCGCCATGAAGTCGCGGCGCAGCGTATCCGCGTTATAAACATCGCCTGACTTACTGAAGATCATGGCGCGCAGCGTGTCCTGCGGAACGCGGCGCGCGCCGCGGAATTCGATGCCTTCGACCACATCGCCGCTGAGCCCGGGCTGCTGTCCCGGTTCGGGCGTTTTCGGGGCTTCGAACTGGGGGGCGGCCGGCGGCTGTGCGGGCTGGGATGGCTCCGCCTGCGGCACGTTCTCGAAGGGGTTATTGGTGTTGCGCTGCGGGCTTGCGGGTGTCTGCGGCGCGGGAGCGTTCTGCGCGCGCACGGAAACCACGGTCAACAGACCGCATAGGCAAACCACCGCACTGTTCAGGCTGAACTGCCTGAGTGAATTCATGAAGACCAGGTTCCTTTCCACCTTGCGCAAGCAATCTCTCTGCAACCACATCGGCGTTGATGGAAGATCGCGTTTACTAATGATGCCAACCGCTTTCAATCCGATACATCATTGGCGGTGACACACCCTTGATCCCGGCGTTTCCCGCTTCGCATCTTTTCATTGGCACGCTTCCCATTGGCACGCTTGCGCGCTATCAGGTGAATCCCTCATTCTAGCGGACTTGGTGCGCTGCCTCAATGTGCCCCTCGCGCACAGGTGGGCGGGGTGGGGTCACAGGGAGCTCAGAGGCGAGGTTCATCCAGTACGGCGCGAACTTTGCGAACCAGCGTATCGGCGGTAAACGGCTTTTCAAAAAACACGGAGCCCGACTGACGCAGCAGGTCGGAAACGGGAACCTTGCCGGGGTATCCCGATGTGTACATAATCTGCACTCCGGGACGGATTTCAGCCACCGCCTCCGCCACTTGAGGGCCGCTCGACTTCGGCAGCACGATATCGGTGATCAACAGTGAAATCTCGCCGGGATGCCGGCGGCAGAGCGCAACCGCTTCTTCCGCATCGCCGGTGTCGAGCACTGTGTGGCCTTCCCGCGTGAGAACTTCGCGCATCAAAGTGCGGAGAGAGCGCTCGTCCTCCACCACCAGAATCGTCTCTGATCGTTTTTCGGTATGCAGTTCAAAAGCGGTTGGCGTCTCCTCCGCCTCGATTGCATGTTCCACGCGCGGCAGGTAGATGGAAAAGGCAGTGCCTTTGCCTGGCGCTGTAACGACCCGGATATCGCCCCCGCTTTGCGTCACAATGCCGTAAGCCATGGCGAGGCCAAGGCCGGTCCCCTTGCCCGCTTCCTTGGTCGTGAAGAAAGGTTCGAATGCGCGGGCCGCGGTTTCGGGGTCCATACCCGTACCGTCATCTCTGACGGTCAGCATGATATGCGAGCCGCCTCCCGGGGCCTGCTGTTCGCGCCCCATGTTTTTTTCGAAATCCACGTGGGAGGTTTCGATGGTCAGGCAGCCGCCCCGGGGCATCGCGTCGCGCGCGTTGACCGCCAGGTTCATTACGACCTGCTCCATCTGGCCCGGATCGACTTTCACCCATGCCGGCTGGGCGCCATATACGATGCGCAACTGGACATCTTCGCCGATTAACCGGCGCAGTAACTTCTCAATGTCACTGAGAATCCGGTTCAGATTGACCGTTCTCGACCGGAGGATCTGGCGGCGGCCGAATGCCAGCAACTGACGCGTGAGCTGTGTCGCGCGTTTGGCGGCCTCGATAATTTCCGCTGTGTACTCCTGGCCTTCTTCACCCAGGCCCGGCTGTTTTCTCAGCAGGTCCGCATAGCCGCAGATCACAGTCAGCAGATTGTTGAAGTCATGCGCGACGCCGCCGGCGAGTTGTCCTATAGCCTCCATTTTGCGCGACTGGATCAACTGTTCTTCAAGCTGTTTCTGGACCGTAACGTCCTGTGCCGCGCCGTAAATCCGGGTGATCGGGCTGCCGGCCTCGCCCCCGGTTTCAGTTCCGGTTTCAGCTCCGGTCTCAGCCCCCACGGGCCGTTCATAGACCCGCATCCACCGGACCCCGCCTCCTTTCGTCAGGATGCGGATGTCCATACTGTCCGGCTTGCCGGCCCGCACATACTGCTCGTGCTGGGCCGCAATCTCACGATCGTCCGAATGGTACAGGTTCATCCATTCGCTCCGGTTGATTTCGTCGACGTTAAATCCTGTCAGGCGGGTGAACGGGTCGCTGATCCACTCGCATTTCAGGGCGCCGTCGGGGCAGACCTGGAGGGAATAGGCATAGTCGGAGCTGGTTTCCGAGATGAGCCGATACCTTTCCTCTCTTTCCCGCAATGCGCATATTGCCCAGGCGCGCTCGGCCCGCAGGCGCCTCTCTTCAACGGCGTGACGCACCGCTTCCCCCAGCCGCGCGAGGCGGTCTTTCAGGAGATAATCGCAGGCCCCCCGCTTCATGGCCTCCACGGCGAGATCCTCGCCCAGCCGGCCCGAAACCAGGATGAATGGAATGTCCAGACCGCGGTCGCGCAGAAGATCGAGCGCCTCGAAGCCGTCGAAGAGCGGCAGTTTGGAGTCGGACAGAATTACATCCGGCGCCCGGTCGAGTTCCCTGAGAAACTCCTCCTCGGTGTCGACCCGCGTCCACTGCGCGGCAAAACCGCCCCGCTTCAGTTCCCGAACCATCAGTTCGGCGTCGACCGGGTCGTCTTCAACGATCAGGACTCTGACGGTCTCACTCATCGAAACCAGCCGAAGCCTCGCGTTGCAGCGGCGCTGCGCGTGGTGAAATTCTCTGTTGAGCCGGTACAGGCAGCCGGTTGAAACCGAGCCAGTAGAGAGTCAGAGCCCGGATGGCCCGCCGGAATTCGGCGACATCCACGGGCTTCTGGATGTAACTATTGACGCCCAGCCGGTAACTCTCGGCGATATCCCGGTATTCGCCGGAAGAAGTCAGCACGATCACCGGAATCCATGCGCTGGCGGGATTGTTTTTCAATTCATGCAGAACCTGAAACCCGCCGATTTTGGGCAGCTTGAGATCGAGCAGAATCAGGTGAGGCGGTTGATCGGCGGAACGTTCGTGGAAAGAGCCCCGGCAAAAAAGATAGTCGAGCGCTTCCTCGCCATCGCGAACCACGTCGATGCGCGTGTGCGCGTTTTCGCTCCGGAAAGCGCGAAGCGTCAACTCCACGTCGTGGGGATCGTCCTCCACGAGCAATATTTCAGCGGCGTCGCCGGTCACGTGTTTCTCCACCAGATTTCTCTCACTTAACTCTGGACTCCATCGGCGTCGGGATCGCCCGCTGTCTTCAGGCCGGGGTTTCCCAGGGTGAAGCAGAAGGTGGCTCCCCTGTCGATCGCCGCGTCGGCCCAGATGCGGCCTCCGTGATTATGAACGATTCGCTGCACGGTCGCGAGGCCTACGCCGGTGCCTTCGAAATCTTCCCTGCGGTGAAGCCGCTCGAACACGCCGAAAAGCTTGTGGGCGTACTTCATATTGAAACCCACCCCATTGTCGCGCACGAAAAAGAAGCGTTCTCCCGAAACAATCTCCTCGCCCGTCTCGATCACGGCGGGGTCCCTGGGCCGCGTGTATTTGACCGCATTCGCAAGCAGGTTATAGAAAACCTGCTTTATAAGCCCGGGGTCGCATTCGACAACCGGCAGGTTTCCCAGCCGCCAGTCGATGTTGCGGCCCTTTACTTCATCGCTCAGCTCCCATACCACCTCGCTTACAAGCCCCGCCAGCGATACAGGCTGAAAGCGCAGCTCCTGTTTGCCCAGGTGGGCGAGGCCCAGCAGATCCCGAATCAGTTGATCCATCCGCCTGGTGCTCTCCATGATTCGATCAAGATTTGCGCGGGCCGCCAGATCAAGCAATGGCGCGGAGTCTTCCTTCAGGGCGTAAGCAAATCCCTGAATATGCCGAAGTGGCGCGCGCAAATCGTGCGCCACCGAGTAAGTGAAGGATTCCAGTTCGCGATTCACCGCTTCGAGCTGGCCGGTCCTTCGAACCACTCTTGCTTCGAGTTCATCGCGCGCGCCCTGCAGCGCGGAATCTCTTTCCTGAATCTGCTCCAGCATCTCATTGAACGCTTCGATCAGGACGGCAATTTCGTCGGTATTCGAGACATTGGGCGCGCGCACGGAATACTTCTTCTCGCGCGATACCATGCGCGCGGTTTCCGCCAGCTGGGCGATGGGGCGCGCAGTCGCCTTCTGGAATAGCGAAGAAAATGCAAACGCCGCCAGTAACGATATCAGAAGTACCGCCGCCACGATGCCCGCAAAGCCCAGAAGCCTGTTACTGATTGCACGCAGGTCGGACTGGATTCTTACAAAGCCGATGGTCTTGCCCTGAAAGTCGATCACGCGCACAAGGCTCAGCTCGTCCTCCGTAAATTCGAACAACTCAGAATCGACGGGGTTTTGGTGACGAGGCAGGGCACTGGCGCCGGCGTCGCGGGTCCAACTCGCGAAAATATCGCCGGCGGGCGTGTAAATGCCTGCCGAAAGAATATTCGGCGCCACCTTGAGCGCGGAGAGAGTAGTACGGGCGGAATCGGGATCGTTAAACAGGAGTGCCGCCGCGCTGTTCGCTCCCGCGATCTGCGCCTGGATAAAGAGATTGCGGACCATTCTCTGGCGGAAATCGGTGAGTTCATAAGACGCTAACGCCGTGCAGGCCAGCAGCAAAGCGGCGCCGCTGACCAGCATGTTCATCCATGTGAGTTTCTGGCGAAGGGAATAAACGCGCTGCCTGCGCGCCGGGGCCTCGATCACTGGCTCCCCCGGACCGCCACCGCCAGTTTCAGAAGTTGTGAGCTCAGGGTCAGACCCGCGCGCCGGGCCGCGGCCAGATTGATTTCGAATCGAATCCGGTTACCGTCTATGACGAACTGAATCATGCCTCCGCGGCGGGTAAAAGACGCGATATTGCTCACCGTAAGAACATTGGCGCCGCCGAGCGTTGTGAGGATACCGGGCAACTGCGATTCCCGCGAGGAGGTGATGAAGAGAATCCGGCAGGCGAGGACATCTTCCAGGCCGGAAATCCTCTTGATGGCGATGGGGGCGGCTCCGATCGCTTCGCCTTTCACCGCATTATCCAGCAGCGCGCCAAAAGGATCCTGCCCCCACACGCATACATGAAACGGCTCGCCGGGACTCGGTTTCACCGGCCATTCGGCAAACCTTCCGAAGTTTGAGAGATAGGCCGCTTCCACCTCGTACTCGGTGGGTTTGGAGTCGCCGCCAACGGCCAGGCGGGGCAGAAGCAGGCTCACCATCAGCGCGATACCCAAAAGAAAATGCCCCGACCTTCCAGGCCGCGGTGACCGGGCGGCGGGGAGCGCGCGGCTGTCGCTCCGAGTCATTGCCTCAAGGTCAGGGACGCAAAGACGTTCCGCTTGATTCCGACCAGGGCTCCGGGGTTTCCGCCGGATTCCGCATGGTGCGGCTGCAGAAGGTTTTGGCCCGTTACCGCAAATTCGATATGCGGTATGGGGCGCCATCCGAGCCTCAGATCGCCTGTTTGATAGCCGGACACCCTGTAAGAGGGCAGCGCGCCGACATAACGCCATGTCGCGCTCAGTTCCAGAGAACGGGAAAGATCGAAGTAAGACTGGACACGTCCCTGATGCCGGGGGCTCGAACGTTCCAGTAAGCGGACCGTAATGTCATCCAGACTACCTGCCGCTGTCGTCATATCCATCAACAGCCATGAGTACGATGCCTGCAGACGCCACCAGTCACGAGGTTTCCAGTCGGGCGTTATTTCGAAACCTTTGGTTGTTCCCCGCACCCCGTTGCCGTTGATATACGGAAGAATCGAAACGGTCGTGCCGTTCTCCGCCTCGCTGTAAGGGGTCCCCGGCTCCAGACTGAGGAGATGGTTATACCTGTTATAGAAGGCAGCGACATCCAGAGATACGGACTTACTTATAAGACTCCGGTACCCCGCTTCATATCCGATCAGCGTCTCGGACGTGAACCTGCCATCTCCTGTAGTGCGCGCGAACGTGAGAGGAGTGTTCAGTATCTGTGAAGTATTCTCCAGCGAGTCTTCAATATCTGAAGGTGTGCGGACAGCGCGGGTCACAGCGCCCCAGAATGTGATCCGGGATGTCGGCGTCCAAATCAGCCGGGCACTGGGCTCGATGTCGAAACCGGTAAAACTGCTGTGCAGAAACTTCGCTCCGAAAGTAAAAGCAAGCTTGTCAGTAACCAGCGGGACCGTATCCTGGGCGTAAGCGGTATACAACTGATCCGTGCGCTCACTCGGCACGAAAACATAAGTGGGGACGATCGCCGGAAGTCGAGCCTTGCTTTCCCGCACGCCGGCTCCGTAGATAAGCTCCTGGCGGCCTTTCAGGGTCAGATGGTGCACGAAATCCAGGTCGAAGGTATTACGGTATTCGGCCTGGCTCGACTGTAAACGGTTGACGCGGTCATAGTAAGTCTGAATCTGAATGTCAGAGCCCCCCGCGAATGTTCTTTGCCAGCGGGCCAGGACATTGCCGCCCGAAAATACGGCGTTTTGATTGACGGTGCCCGAACCCGGCGGCGTCACAGAGGCCACTTTTACGCTTTCGCCAGCCAGTCCCTTATAAAGATCTCCCTGAACTGTCAGCGTGTCCCGTTTATCGATATCCCAGTCGGTTCTGAACCCGCCCTGCGCGCGCCGCCAGTCGTCAAATTGTTTGCGGTCGGAATGGAACTGGGGTGCTTCGTCGATACCTTTTGCGTAGACTCGGTAGTCGAAGCCCCTGCCGTTTCCTCCTCCCTGTCGGAGATTCGCCGTGCCCTGTTCGACACTGCCGCCGCCTATGGAGACAAGGCTTCCCCTGGTATCGTGCGCGTTTTTCGTGATGATATTGATCACGCCGTTCACGGCATTGGCGCCCCAGATGGTGCCTCCGGGGCCGCGAATGACTTCGATCCGGTCCACGTCCTCAAGCAGTGTGTCCTGTACCTCCCAGTACACCCCGTGAAAAACCGGTGAATAGACGCTGCGCCCGTCGATCAACACCAGCACGGCGCGCGAAAGGCGGCTTTGGAAGCCCCGGATGCCAACAGACCATTTGACGGAATCTATCTGAGCGACATCTACCCCAGGGGCGAGCCGCAGGGCCTCCGGCAGGCTTCTGACGCCGGAGCGGCGGATGTCTTCCTGCGTGATGACGTAAATGGCCGCGGCGGTTTGCGAAAGCTTAACCGGCCCTTTGGATACTGTCGTGACTTCTATATTGCCCAGTTGTTCGAGGCTCAGACCTTTGAGCCGGCGCCCCAGGTCGGAGTCTGCCTGTTGGCTCCGCGCCAATATTGCGATCAAAAGAAAACAGGCGGAAAATCTGGAAGAAATCCACACAATCGTATTGACGGGACGAGTGTTCTGGTTGCGATTTCATCCTTTATAGCACAATTGCGCCAATTTTCCCGTTTTACGACGTGGTTCGCCGTTACGATCAGAAACCGAGCAGTTGATCGATGGTCCGCACCAGGTCGTCTGTCTGCGGCAGAATTTCCGTTTCGAGGCTCGGGTGATAACCGACCCAGGTATCCATCGCGGCCACGCGCTTAACCGGCGCATCAAGATGGGTAAACAACTCGTCGGCGATGCGCGCCGCGATTTCGGCGCCGTAGCCGAAACTCAGTGTGTCCTCATGCGCGATGATGACACGGCTTGTCTTTTGGACGGTGGCGCGTATGGCTTCCCAGTCGTACGGAGCGAGTGTCCGAAGGTCGAGCACTTCGACGGTCGCATCGGGCCTGCGACGCTCCACATCCTGCGCCGCGAGCACCGCTTTGTGCACGAGCGCTCCATAAGTAATGATGCTCACCGATTCGCCAGGCTTGACGATTTTCGCCTTCCCGAACGGAACCGTAAAGTCCGGGCCCGGGTGAGGCGCGCGGTTGTACATTTCGCGATAAAGCTTCTTATGTTCGAGGAACAGAACCGGGTCTTCGCAGCGAATCGCCGTGCGCAGTAAACCGCACGCGTCTTCCGCATTCGAGGGGAACACGACGCGCAGACCGGGGATATGGGTGAACGTTACCTCGCCGCACTGGCTGTGGTAGATGGCGCCGTTGATGTAGCCGCCGATCGGCACCCGGAGAATCGTCGGGGCGGAGAAATGGCCATTCGATCGCCAGCGCACCGACGCCAGCTCGTCGCGGATCTGCATCATGGCGGGCCAGATGTAATCGAAAAACTGAATCTCGGCAATCGGCTTCAGCCCGACGGTGGCCATTCCGATCGCGCGGCCCACGATAGAGGCCTCCGCGATGGGTGAGTTGTAGCAGCGCTTTGCGCCGAATTCCGTTTGCAGCCCGGCGGTCAGGCCGAACACGCCGCCTTTGCCCTTCACTTCGCTAAGGCTGCCCTCGCGGCTGCAATCCGCCACGTCCTGCCCGAACACGATGATCCGCTCATCGCGCCGCATCTCTTCTTTCAGAGTGGCGTTGATCAGGTCGATCATGGTTTTCGGCTCGCCTTGGGGCCGCGGTTCCGCATCGAACTGCGCTGAAGCCGGATCGACGATTTCGGAATAGAGGTGCAGCAGCGCAGCCCCGGGTTCGGGGGGAGGCGCTTCCAGAACCGCTTGCGCGTCCTGGACAATTTCGCGGTCGATCTGGCGAACCATCTCTTCCAGTTCCGCCGCCTGGAGCAGGCCTTCTTCGACGAGAAACTTCGATAACGCAAGGATGGGGTCGCGCAGCGCTTCTTCCTCGCGCTCGCGTTTGGTGCGGTAATAGCGTTGGTCGTCGCTGTAGGAATGTGAGTACGGTCGAACGCAGTGCGCATGCACGAGCGCGGGGCCATGCCCTTCGCGGCACCAGGCCGCGGCGGCGCTCATGGCTTTATAGGAGGAAATCAGATCGGTGCCGTCCTCCACCTCTATCGTGAGCAGGTCGGGGAATCCGGACATCAGTTTCGAGATGGAGCCGCCGGGCGTCTGATTTTCCACCGGTACGGAGATCGCGTAGCCGTTATCCTGGATCAAAAACAGCACAGGCAGACGGTCGAGACAGGCCTGATTGATCGACTCCCAGAATTCGCCTTCGCTGGTCGCGCCCTCGCCGGAACTCGCCATAACGAGGCGATCCTCGCCCGGATAAAGGAGGCGGCAACCCGCGGCGCATCCCACCGCCTGAACAAATTGAGTGCCGGTAGCGGAAGAAGTGGTAACGATGTTCTTTGAAGGGTCGGCCCAGTGCGCAGGCATTTGCCTGCCGCCCGAAGATGGGTCCGAGGCGGCGCCCACAGCCTGAAGCAACATCGCCGAGGGCGTCATACCGAGCGTCAGACAAAGAGCGCGGTCCCGGTAGTAAGGGTAAAACCAGTCGTAGCCAGGTTTGGCGACCAGCCCCGCCGCTATCTGAATGGCCTCGTGTCCCGCTCCGCTGATTTGAAAAAAGATGCGTTGCTGCCGTTTGAGTATGATTTCGCGGTCGTCAATCCGGCGTGACGTCTGCATGAGGCGGAATGCCCGGATCAGGACTTCCGGATCGAGCCCTGCCGCGCGTGCCGCTTTAAGC
>JALYHT010000074.1 GCA_030776225.1 Acidobacteriota bacterium
AGGTGGGAGTGTTGAAACGAAGGGCGCGGAGCTTATGAGATCCGCGCCCTGACTTGCTTCTAGCTGTTTGCCTGCTTCGCCATCGGCTTCGGCACGCTGTTGATGGTTTTCAGAATGCGTGACACGATCTGGTAGGGGTCGCCTTCGGAGTTCGGACGGCGATCTTCCAGATAACCTTTGTACCCGTTCTTAATGAAGTTCACAGGCATCCGGATGGAAGCGCCGCGATCGGAAAGGCCGTAGCTGAACTTATCGATGGCCTGAGTTTCATGAAGACCGGTGAGCCGGAGGTGATTGTCCGGGCCATATACCGCGATGTGGGAGCTGACGTTGTCGGAGAAGGCCTTCATCAGCGCCTCAAAGTATTCTTTGCCGCCGACTTCGCGAAGGTACTTGGTCGAGAAATTGGTGTGCATGCCGGAACCATTCCAATCGCCGCGAATCGGTTTACAGTGCAGTTCGACATCGACTTCGTACTTTTCACAGAGCCGCATCATCAGATAGCGGGCGATCCAGGTATCGTCTGCCGCTTTGGCCGAACCTTTGGCGAAGATCTGGAATTCCCACTGACCCTTGGCGACTTCGGCATTGATGCCTTCGTGATTGATGCCTGCGGCCAGACAGAGGTCCCAGTGCTCGTCGACGATTTCCCGCGCCGCGCTGCCCATATACTTGTAGCCGACTCCGCAGTAATAAGGACCCTGAGGACCGGGGTACCCTTCCTTCGGGAAGCCAAGAGGACGGCCGTCCTGGTACAGGAAATACTCCTGCTCGAAACCAACCCACAGATCGGGGTCGTTTTCAATGGTGGCGCGCGCGTTGGTGGAGTGCGGGGTGCCGTCCGGATGCATTACTTCGCTGAGAACGAGGTATGCGTTCTCGCGGCTTCCATCGGGATACAAAGCGACCGGTTTCAGTATGCAATCCGAACTCTTGCCTTCGGCCTGCATCGTGGAACTCCCGTCAAAACCCCAGCTTGGGATATCGGCAAGGGTGGGCGGGTGATCGAATTCCTTGGCCTGACTTTTTCCGCGCAGGCCTGGAACGGGTTTTTTGCCGTCAAGCCAGATGTATTCCAGTTTATATTTCGTTAGGTTCGACATTTAATCTCCTGGGTAATAGATGACGAACTTTTGATTATGGACGATGCGGAGGCCCGGGGCAAGCCGTTTGGGGCAGAGGAGTGATAGGATCTTTTGATCGGATCGATATCTGTAGTTGATGCAAGCCAAAGTCAGTTTCGGCCGCACATGCCGGGCGCGCCGCACATCCCGCCACCGCACCCGCCGCCTTCGCCGCGCGTCTGGGCGGGCGTGAAGGAATCGTTCCCGGAAGATCCGCCGCGGGCGGCGAAAGTGGAGTACTGCTGCTCGAGGTGCTTCTCGCCGCAGGAGGGGCCGGCTTCCACGGCTTCGGAGGCGCGGCGCACAAGCTTTTCAAACTTGTCCCCGCAGGATTCACAACGATATTCGTAGATCGGCATAACTAATAACGATATTACCGCGGTTACAGGACTTCGTACCGCAGGCGCACCTGGCCCAGGTAGATTTCGTCGCCGGACCGCAGCGCCACGCCGCGCGCGCCATGCGGAGGGACGTCCACCCGCCTGCCGGCCCGGAAGAGCGTTGTGCCGATGGAACTGCCGTCATCGAAAATGCGCCAGACGGCGGCGTCCTGATCGAAGGCGATGTGCGCGTGGGAACGTGAAACTGTCGCGTTCGCTTCATGCGCATTATCGGGGAAATACAGTTCGTTGTGACGCACTGTGCGGCCGGCAGTGTCGGATACATCTTCCACGCGGCCGAGGTTGACACACGGCCGGTCGAGATAACAAACCGGAATCGAAGAAGCGCCGGTGACGGTGATTAGGCAGGCGCGAGTCAGGGTCAACGGGCGCACGTTTTTGGGTGGTTTTTCGGTGCGCTCGCACACGACGCGCAGTTCCTGGTCCGCGCCGGCCGGGAAGGTGACTGCAACGGTAAGGTCCGGGGGAATGGCGACGCGCTCGGATTTCAGCGTCGCCTGCAAGTCATCGCTGAACTGCCCCGGATTGAAGATGGCTTCGAGGGCGGCTTTGCGGTCGGGCTCATCGCCCCGCAGTTCGATGGTGATCAGATTGAACGGGAATAGCCTGTCGCCGCGTTTCCCTGGGGTGGCGCGGGCGGCGATCTGGTCCAGGGCGTCGCGGTAGAGTTCGACGGCTTCGCGTCCACCCGGCTCGTTATCTCCACCGGCGAAAACAGACCGCATGCGTTGATCGAGCGATTTTTCGATCCTTCTGAGAAGACTCATGGGATTAGATGTAATTGTTGCGCGGCGACCACCAGATCTCCGGCCATGGGAGCCGCCGCCGTGCCGCCGTAGCGGCCGTTTTCAGCGAGAATGGCAAAAGCAATGCGCCTCGCACTGCTGTCGTAAGGTGCGAAGCCAATGAACCAGGCGTGGGAGGGAGCCGTCGCCAGCTCTGCCGTGCCTGTCTTGCCCGCGATCTGCGGCGTGATTTTTGCGAGGCGCGTTCCCGTGCCGCTGGTGACGACGCCCCGCATGTCTTTGGCGAGGATCTCCGCCACGTTCGCGGGCAGCAACTGCTGCGCAGCCTGGGTGCGCGTGTTGCTGTCGTCGGTGACCCAGCGGCCGTTCGGCAGGTTTCCCGCAGCCGCAATGGCGGCGGCGACGCGAGCCAACTGAAATGGCGACGCCACGACCTGGCCCTGGCCATAAGAAACCTGGGGCATCTGTGGCTTCAGGTTCTTCACCGTCGCCGGATTTGCGATGGAAATGCCGAGCAGTCTCGCCGTATCGAGAAGAGCTTCGGGACCGACTTTGTAAGTTCCCAGTTGCGCGAAGTAGGCATTGCAGGAGACCACGATGGCACGGTCCATATCGAGAGTGCCATGGGGCGATTTATCTTCCACGTCGTCGCGCACCGGGCGTTTCGACTTGCCCACGTAATTGCCGGTGCGCCCGTCCGGCAGGCGAACGCATTGGTATTGCTGGTGCGCAAGCGCCGGGTTTACGCGAAGGGCCGCGATGGCCGTCACCACTTTGAAAGTGGAGCCTGGGGGATACAGGCCGTAACGCGCGCGGTCGAGCAGCGAGCCCGAGGCTTCGCCGAGCGCTAACCGTTCCTGCAGGAGATCGGGAGAGGGGGAGTTCACGGAAGCCAGCAGATCGCCTGTTGAGGGGTCCATGGCGACAATAGCGCCCTTATCGATATGCTGTTCGGCGAGGCGCGCCTTCAGGATCTGCCCCGCCCTGACCTGGAGAGCGGCGGAGACAGAAAGATGCACGTTGCGTTCGCGGTCGCGAATACGTTTCACGGCGGGATGATTCGGCTCCCAGCGATGCCGGAGCAGCGGCAGGAGTTCGCGGTAATCGTAGCGGATCGTATTGAAGGGACGGCCGGCGGCGTCTTTGACCGACACCACGCGGGCGCGGTCGTCATAACCCTGCAGGCGAATGGCAGCATCGCGTTCAACGAGAGAACTGTTGGGCGCGCTCCAGTTGGCGCGCGTACGGATATCCCCAAGCAGATGGAAAGTCAAAGGGCCGAACGGGTAGCAGCGGACATCCGCGCGTGCGCAGGCCTTTTCGATATCGATACCGAGCGCGGCGTATTGGGAGCGGTGCTGTTCCATCTCATGCCAACTGCTGGAGGCGAGGGGCAGCCCGGCGCGGTCGTAAATGCTGCCGCGTTGCAGCGTGCGGGCGGCGTCGATAAGCCGCGGGTTGTAAACGTAGCGGCGGCCGCCATCCGCCTGGAGAACAAGAGTTCCCTGCCCGGCGATGGCATCGGCTTCGCCCAGCTGAATTGAGGCGGCTTTTCCGACAATAACGACGGCGAGAACCACCAGCACGATCTCCACGCAACGCAAGCCGGGCAGAAGCGGAGCGAGAGATTCTTTGCTGGCACCTGCCTTATTGGCGTCATTCCCCAGGGCGAGGAGAATGCCTGCAATCCCGAAGTTCGCCAGCATGGCGGTTCGTCCATAACTGAGAAACGGGGTGGCTACGCCTGAGAGTGGGAAGAGGTCAAGAATCCCGCAGGAGATCAGCAGGAGTTCCGCGCTGACGAGCAGAGAGAGACCCAGCGCGAGGAAAAACGCGTAATCGCTGCGCGCGCGCCGGGCGATGCCGAGCCCCATCCAGATGATGACGCCATAAATGAGATAGACCGACAGGACGCCGACAAAGCCCCAATCTTCGCCCAGCACTGAAACGATAAGGTCTGTGTAGCCGGCAGGGATGACGTCGGATTCCCCCAGCCCCGGGCCGGAGCCGAGCGCGCCGCCGGAGGCCATCGCCCACAGGGAGTGCGCGACCTGATCGCCGCCGCGAACGGTATTGCTCCAGGGTGAAAGCCACATCTCGACGCGATCGTGCACGGTCTTCGGAACGCCGAGAAAATAACCGGTCATGAAGCCGCCCAGCAGGGCGCTCATGCCCGCGGCGGCTAATATGACGCGATTGCGCGCGATGGAATAGAGCGCCAGAAAAACACAGGCGAAGACGAGCGCGGGGCCGAGGTCCTTCTGGAGGTAGAAGAAGAGGAGCGCTACAGCGACACCGACCATGACCGGCAGCGCGTACTGCAAACGGGGTATCTCGATACCGGGAATCAGGCGCGCCAGAAAAAAGCGCTTTTCACGGAGCTCGCGCAGCAGCGGCCATTGCCTCGCGAAGTAGCCGGCGAGGAAGAATACCAGCAGGATTTTAATGGCTTCAACAGGCTGGAAAGGACCCAGATTCACGCGGGCGTCGCTTCCCGCCGGTCCGCTGCCGAGAAAAATGAGCGCGATGGAAAGGGCAATGGCGCCGAGCAGGGGCACGAAGCTGTAAGCAGCAGTGGCCGCTTCCCAATCGATCAGGCTGGCGGCGAGCATTACTAAACAACCGGCGGCCACACCCTGGGCGTAAGGAAGAAAGATCAGGGTATCCCGCAGAGGATCGCGCAGGCCAACCATCAGCGCGTAGCCCATCCCGGTAAGGATCAACAGCAGCGGAAGAAACGCCCATGGCCCGGCGAATCCGCGAACGCTCCAGACAATGTGGGTCAGCAGGAAGGCGGCCAGGATCACGCCGGCCCAGAGCAGGAAGTCGCGCCGGAAAACGCCAATATCGCGCACGGCTATCTGGGTTTTAATCTGTGCGAACTCGGCGGGCGTAAACAGCGGCACAGTGGGATTTTTGGAGTCTTCAGCGCGCCTGCTGAGCTCTTCCAGTTGTTTGTTCGCTACCAGTTCAGCGCGCGGGATGCGAATGCGCGCGAGAGCGCCGGTGTTCGTCAACTGGCCGTCGTGGTCGGCCAGAAGATCGAAGATGCGCCTGGCGGCGAAGGCACGGTCGGCCGGGCTCTGCAGCACCACCAGCGCAGGCAGAAGCTTTTCCTGCCGATCGATGTCAGACAGATTCACCGTGGGAGCGGGCGCAGTGGAGCGGCGCGTTTTGGCCGCATAGACCAGCGTCCAGATGCCCGATACGATGGCGATGGCAATCAACAGCCACGCGAGTTCGGCGCCGCGAAACCGGTTGCGCGAAATCGGCGCGCGGCGGGCTTCGAGAGTACTACGGGTTACCGCCAAGGTTAAGGCGTCTCCTTTCCCGGATTGGCTCCCGGATTGGCCGAAGGCTCGCCCTGACCATTCTGCTCAGCCTGCTCCGCCTGCGCGAGGCTCCTGGCGGCTTTGTCGCGCTCAAGCGAAACTCGTTCGGCCAGTTGAACGCCGTTGAAGAGCGGAGCGATGGAGTTGTACAGCGCTTCCGCATGAGCGAGGTCGCTGTCGGCGCGCCTGAGAGCATCCTGCATCTGGGGGAGGCCGTGCGCGCGCTGCGCCTCCGCGATCCATTTTTCGCCGCGGGCCTGGTAGCCGTTGGCCAGATCTCTTTGTTCGCGGCGTCCCGGCTGGAAACCATTGCGGCGGGCGAGATTCAGTTCCGCCTCGGCTTTATCGAGGTCACCGTCGCGCATCTGGATGAGGGCCAGGCCGAGGTGCGGGTCGGGCGAATTGGGCAGCAGGGCGCGCGCCTGCTCGAAATCGGCGCGGGCGTCTTTGAACAGCAGGTTGCGGGCCTGAATGAAATCGGACCGCGACCGTTTTACGTAGGGGATACTGAGCAGTTTCAGGTAACCATCGACCAGTGCGTATTTGCCGCGAATGGCTTTGTCTTCGGGCGCCAGATTCATGGCCGCGCCAAGCGCCGTCTGGGCACGGCGCCAATCGCGGATATATACCGGCGTGCTTTCGCTTGCTTCGCGGTAATCGGCGATGACGCGATCGGCTTCGGCGACGTAGCGTTCGCGCAGGCTCTTCTTCGCCCGATACAGCGGCAGGGCGAACCAGCTTTTTTTTGCGAGACCCTGGTAGGCCACGTTCGCCGCTTCCGGCGTCACGCGTCCCGAATCGATCTGGCGACTCAGGCTTTCGGAGAAGTTGTACATGCGGATTTCAAAGACAAGCGCGAATACTGCAACCAGGAACACCGCCACCATGACAGGCACCGCCATGTGAAACATGGATTCCGGGATGTGGATACCCCGGCGCCGGGTAGTTCCCGCGGGCTTGGGAAGATCGGCTACGCGGCGGGTACGTTCTTCCGGATCGGAATAAGCCGTGCGGCGGGTGGCGTCGATATCGCTCTCGTTCGAGGCATCCGGAAGCGCGTATTTTTGCCACTCGTGCAGCGCGGCCTGAAACGCCGCGGCGCTGGCGAAGCGCTTGTTGAGATCCGGATCGAGAGCGCGCGAAAGGATTTCCCGCAGACCGGGGGGCAACTCCGCAATCGAGGGCTGCAGCGCGTGGTAATTGCGGATCATCCACTCCAGCTTCGACGACGCTTCGGCTTCGAAATACGGTTGGCCGGTGAGCATCTCGAAGAGCACAATGGCGACCGACCAGACGTCGGACCGCGCATCCATGTCGCCGGTCTGAAGACGTTCGGGAGATGAATAAGGCACGCTGCCGAACTGGTTAAAGGTGATGCTGCGGGTCATGGAAACCGCTTTGGCGATGCCAAAATCCAGCACTTTGACCTGCCCCGCGGCGGTAATACGAATGTTGCGGGGCTTGATGTCGCCGTGGATGATGCCCCGGTGGGTGCGCTCCTCGATGACAGTCTGGAAGGTGTGCGCCTTGACGAGCACGTCGAGAACGTCGAGCGCGATATCGACGGCGCGCTGCGGATCGAGCGGGCCGCGCGAAACGAGTTCGGACAGGTCTTCGCCTTCGATGTACTCCATGGCGATGTAGAAATAACCTTCGCGATCGCCGACATCGAAGATCTGGGCGACCCGGCCGCTGGCTTCGCGCTTGGCAAGCTGATCCTGCAAAGTGGCCCCACGGCGTTCCGCGTCGACAACATCGATGCTTTCCCGGTCGCCCCCGGCGTCGATCAGCTTCAGACCCACCTGGCGATTCAGAACAGGATCGTAGGCCAGGAAGACGCGCCCCATGCCGCCCCCGGCGAGTTTGCGAATGATCTGGTAGCGGCCGAAGAGTTTGGGGTCCATCATTTGTGCTCCTCGGCTTTTCTGATGGATGGCTTCCCGGCGTTGAATGGAGGGGTTACGGAAATTACGCGGATGGCGTCGCCGTAGTCCACGCCGCCGAAGTAATTTTCCTCGTAATCGGCGCTCCGGAAACCGCTCGAGTGAATCCAGATCGGCTCGGCGCCGTTGTCGACGATACCGTTGTCTTTGAGCACGGGGTGGGCGCCATTGAGAACCTCAACACCCGGCCTGGCGGTTCCCGGTTTGGCATTGCCGTTGGCTGCGATCAGATTGCCCTCGATACGCGGCGCCGCGGAGGGTGCGACGAGAATTCCGGGTCCCGCGTTATTCGTGATCTGGCTGGCGCTGATGGAGGGAGAAGACGCGCCCCGCACCTCAATCCCAATACCCGCGCCGCTGACCTTTACATGCGAAACGGACACGCTCGAATCGTCAATTCGGATGCCCGTGGAAAGCGGGGCCTCGCCGTCCCCCTGAATCCACACGCCATCGAGGCTGCCCGCGACGATGCGGCGGGCCACTACGGCAGGGCCTCCATCGGGCGATGTAAGCGTGGCTGTGCCGGGCGACTGCGCGCGGACCGCGAC
>JALYHT010000075.1 GCA_030776225.1 Acidobacteriota bacterium
ATTCCAGGCATGCGAGTGGACGTGTTGATCACCGGCCCCATACCCGGCAGTAATGGAACCGATGGACCGGGAGTGACGACTCTTCTTCAGAATATTCAGGTTCTGTCCGCAGGTACCAACTTTCAGAAAGATCGGGAAGGAAAGCCGGAACAAGTGCAGGTGGTGAATCTTCTCGTCACTCCATCGCAAGCTGAAATACTCAGTCTGGCGAGCAACGAAACACGTATTCAGCTCGTTTTGAGAAACCCCATGGATACCGCGGTTGCCAAGACGACCGGCACCAGGGTGTCCGATCTATTCGGAGGCGCCCACGCAACTGAGCCGGTTTCGAGCGGGAAACCGGGCAATGCGCTACCTTATAGGCCGCCTCCACCGCCACCCGTCACCGCGGTTCCGGCGGGTCCAGGGCTTTACGTAATCGACATCGCCAACGGCGCCGTACATACACAGGCTAAGTTCAGCAAACCCGAAGGGACGCAATGAGGAAATTCCCCCGTTGCCGCTTTACAGTGGTATCCGGCGGATGTCTGGTTGCTTTTTTGCTCGCGGGTATTTGCTCCGCCGGACAACCGAAATCTCAAGCGGAACCAGTTTCAATCACTCATCTATCGCTTTCTGTCGGAGGATCCCTGCTTATTGACAGCCTGCTGCCGATCACGCGGGTCTCAGTCGGCTTTGGCGACATCGCGGAGGCCGCTGCCACGGGTCCGCGCGAGCTCCTGCTGAACGGCAAAACACCAGGCGTTACCAGCCTGATCGTCTGGTATGAAGGCGGAACGCGGCGATTATTCGATGTTACGGTTGCTCCGAGCCACTTCCTGGCCGACAATCGGATGGAAGTCATCAAAGGCCAGATCGTTCGCGAGTTGCCGGGGCAAAGCGTCAATCTGAGTTTTGAGAATGACACCGTTTTTCTCCGCGGCACTGTAAAGGATGTAACCAGCGCCGACCGCGCTGTCTCGATCGCCTCGACGCTGGGAAAAACGGTGAACCTCCTCTACGTCGATGTGCCACCGCCAGCCTTGCAGATTCTGCTGAAGGTTAAATTCGCCAGCGTGGATCGCAGTCTGAATACTCAACTCGGCGTGAATATTGTGAGCACAGGCGCGGGCAATACCGTCGGAACGCTGAGCACGGGGCAATTCTCTCCACCTACCGTGACGTCCGGAGGAACTTCCTCCACGGTTACGGTCGCGGACGCACTCAACCTTTTTCTGTATCGCCGGGACCTGAATCTTGGCGCAACCATAAAAGCGCTGGAGACAAAAGGTCTTCTCCAGATTCTCGCCGAGCCCAATATGCTTGCCGAGAACGGAAAACAGGCTAGTTTCCTGGCGGGTGGAGAGTTTCCGTTCCCCAGCGTGAATTCAGCTTCCGGCGGAACACCTTCCGTTTCCATTCAATTCCGCGAATTCGGAGTTCGTCTTACTTTTATTCCGACCATTACTCCCCGCGGCACAATCCATTTGCAGGTGGCTCCGGAAGTGAGCGCCCTCGATTTCACAAATGGATTGTCAGTCAGCGGCTTCAACGTGCCGGCGCTTACCACCCGCAAGCTGAATACGCAGGTTGAACTGAGCGAAGGAGAAAGTTTCGCTATCGGCGGACTTCTCGACAACCGCACCACGGACACCCTCGAGAAGATTCCGTTCATCGGCGATATTCCCATTCTGGGAAAGCTGTTCCAGTCTAAAACGATTTCCAGGCAGAATACCGAGCTGATTGTGATTGTGACGCCCGTCTTCGTGCAACCGATCCCCGCGGGCCGAACGGCGCCCGGGTTGAATTACCCAAGACCCTTCCTGCCTGAAAATACCCAGGTCGAAGAGCCGATTTCCACTCATAGAGCGGGGGGCCCGGCGTCGGTCGATCACCCGCTCCCGCCAATTCCCATCGAGACAATTCAAAACCCGCAACCGGCCGCCGACCAGGTGGCGCCACCGGGCGCGGGACCAAAGGTGCCCAAATGAGTATGTTCTCCCCACGGATTCTGGGTCAAGCCCTCAGGCCGAAAAACTTCTTCACGAACAGTTCCGTTCGCAGGAAGCTCCTGCTCCTGATTGCGCTGACCAGCAGTTTTGCGTTACTGCTGGCCGGTGTCAGTCTTCTGGGCTACGAGGCTTTCCAATTCCGCAGCGGAGCAACCCGCGAACTTAACACGCTGGCTGAAATTATCGGCGCGAGCAGTACAGGCGCCTTGAGCTTCGCCGACGAGCGGGCGGCGGGCGAGACCCTGGCCGCGCTCGCAGGAGACCGGCGAATCATCGCCGCGGCGATTTACGATGCGCACCAACGCCGCATCGCGGTTTATCGGAATCCTCATGCCGCAGTTACTCCTCTGCCAGCCCAGGGCAGATCCGACGGGGTGTCCTTTGAGGGCGGCAATCTCTTACTCTTTCACCCGATCGTCTTCCACAATGAGCGCCTTGGAACTCTTTTTCTCCGTTCGGATCTGATCGAGCTCCATAGCCGTCTATACCGGTACGCCGGAATTGTCTGTCTGGTTCTGTTGGCCTCGCTGGCGTTGGCCTCGCTGCTGAGCTCGCGGCTCGCCAACGCCGTTTCAGAGCCAATAGCCGCGCTCGCGACGATTGCTTCCCGCGTTTCGGTAAATAAAGATTATTCTGTCCGCGCCCCCAAGACCGCGGACGATGAGATCGGCGTCCTTATCGATGCGTTCAATGAGATGTTGTCGCAGATCGAAATTCGTGAAGAGGCCCGCAAGATCGGCGAAGCGGCTCTTCGCGAAAGCGAGGAACGCTACGCATTGGCGGCACAAGGCGCCAATGACGGTCTCTGGGACTGGAAACTCGCCAGCAACCAGATCTATTTTTCGCCCCGCTGGACTCGCATGCTTGGCTACTCCGATAACGAAATCTGGTCCGATCCTGAGGAATGGTTCAGCCGCATTCACCCCGCGGACCGAGATCGCGTGCGGAAGCAATTGACTGCGCACTGCGAGGGAAAGACCACGGAGTTCTCCAGTGAATACAGAATGCGCCACCGGAACGGGCCCTATGTCTGGATGCTGAGCCGCGGCATGGCCGTCCGTGATGCGTATGGAACCGCGATTCGTATCGCTGGTTCGCAGACCGACATTACCGAAGGAAAAATAGCGGATACGCTGACCGAGTTGCCCAACCGGATTTACTTTACCGAAAAACTCGAAAACGCCCTTGCGGCAAAAACCAACCCGGACGCCATGGCTTTCGCGGTTCTGTTTGTCGATCTGGACCGGTTCAAAGTAGTCAACGACAGTCTCGGCCATGCGGCAGGCGATCAATTGCTGGTTGGAGTCGCGCAGCGGCTTTGTTCCAGCGTTCGCGGGCAGGGCCTGGCCGGCAGACTTGTCGGATCGTCCTCTACAGTGGCGCGGCTGGGGGGCGATGAATTCGCAATCCTGGTGGAAGGCATTCGCACTTCGGACGATGCAGTTGTTGTCGCGGAGCGAATCCTGAAGCATCTGGCGCCCGCTTTCTTTCTGGACGGACGTCAGGTCTTCGCAAATGCCAGCATCGGCGTCGCGATGGGGTCGTCGGGCAACACTCCCGAAGATTTGCTGCGCAACGCGGACACGGCCATGTACCATGCCAAAGCCCGCGGACGGGGTCGTTCCGAACTATTCGATCAGGGGATGCGAGAACGCGCAGTGGCCCGGACCGAGATCGAAACGGACCTGAAAGTAGCCGTGGAAGCCAACCAATTCGTTCTGCACTACCAGCCCAAGGTATCGGTGGTCGATGAGCGTATCACAGGATTTGAAGCACTCATACGCTGGAATCATCCGAAGCGCGGTCTTCTCTTCCCAAGCGAGTTTATTACCGTAGCGGAAGAGATCGGTCTGATCATTCCGATTGGCCTGTGGGTATTGAGGGAAGGCTGTCGGCAAATGGCCGAGTGGCATAAGACCATGATTTGCACCCCCCCGCTGACCATCAGCATAAACATATCGTTCAAGCAACTTGGCGAAGCGGGCCTCGCGGAAGACGTGGAACGGATATTGGCCGAAACCGGACTCGAGCCAGAGACACTAAGGCTCGAAATGACGGAGAGCTCTATCATGGAGAACGCCCGGGTAGCGATCGCGACCCTGCACCGATTCAAAGAATTAAATATCGGTCTGGAAATCGACGATTTCGGCACCGGATATTCATCCCTGAGCTACCTTCGGCAACTCCCGTTCGACACGGTCAAAATCGATCGCTCTTTCGTCAAGGAACTGGGAACCGAGGACGATACTTCCGGAATTATCACGACCATTTTGCAACTGGCGGACTCGCTCAAAATGGATGTCGTTGCGGAAGGCGTGGAAACAAGCGACCAACTTGCCCGACTCGCGGCGATGGGGTGCGCTTCCGCTCAGGGCTATTACTTCTCCAAACCGGTGAACGCGGAAAGCGCCCAACGCCTTGTCCGGGATAAGGACGCGCTGGCGCGGAGCGTCCTGCTGAAGCCCGTGGTTCCGGTCCTGGTCAAAGGACCCGAAGCGCCAGAATCTGTTCGCGTGAAAAAGATTGTGGATGCCGCATGAGCCGCACATCGCGTGAGATGATTGCAACGGCAATATTCGCAGTACTGCTCCCGGCGCCTTTGTGGGCACTGCCGCAGACTGCGTCATCTTCCCCGCCACCTTCGCTGGCCGATGTCAGTCTCGACGATTTGATGAATGTGGCGGTTACGTCCGTCTCCAAAAAAGAACAGACACTCTCAAGAACGGCCGCCGCGATCTACGTAATCACTCAGGAAGAGATTCGCCGATCGGGAGCCACAAATATTCCCGATATTCTGCGAATGGCCCCTGGCGTGGATGTCGCTCAGATCGATGCCAATACCTGGGCCGTAAGCATTCGCGGCTTCAATGACCGCTACGCCAACAAAGTACTTGTTCTTATCGATGGCCGCACGGTCTATACTCCTACCACTTCGGGCGTCTACTGGGATGAACTGGACGTACCGTCTGAGGACATCGACCGCATCGAAGTCATCCGTGGCCCTGGGGCTACTGTTTGGGGCGCCAATGCGGTGAATGGCGTGATTAATATCATTACGAAAAGCGCTCGGGTTACGCAGGGCGCCACTCTAAGCGCGGGCGGGGGTTCCCAGGGCGCTGCGCAGGGCTTTGCTCAATATGGCGGAACGGTGGGCAAGATCGGCGCCTACCGCTTATTCGGAAATTATTCCAACCGCGGCAATCTGACGGCGTCCGATGGACGTACTGGCGCCGCGGACGGGTGGCACATGTCGCACGCTGGCATGCGGACCGACTGGAAAATCACGCCGAAGGATTCCCTGACGGTGCAGGGCGATCTTCTGCGGGCGGATGAGGGCCAGACCGTCAATGTCGTCTATACGCAGCAGCTGCCGCTTCAGAGGACGTTGAACGATGCCAAAACAGTCGCTTCCGGCAATCTTCTGGGACGGTGGAACCATACTCTGACGAACGGCTCCGATACCTCTCTGCAAGTCTACTTCGACCGAACAAGCCGTACCGACATCGGAAACCGAGAACTTTTAAACACCCTCGATATCGATTTTCAGCACCATTTCACATGGGGAACCCGCCATGACATCGTATGGGGCGCTGGTTACCGCGTAACGGCCGACCATCAGACGCCAGGATACGAACGAACCTATATTCCCCTTTCGCGGACGAACAATCTCCTGAACGTGTTCTTCCAGGATGAGATCGCCCTTGGGCACTCAGTATGGCTCACGCTGGGCGCGAAGCTGGAACATAACGCTTACACAGGTAAGGAGTATGAACCCAACGCAAAGCTTCTCTGGCAACTGACAAAGAAACAAACGATTTGGTTATCGGCGGCGCGGGCTATTGTACAGGAAAGCCGGAGCCAGGCTAACCTGAAGGCAGACCTGACTACGTTCCCGACTGCGGGCGGTGGGTTCGGCGTGATTCAGGTGAATGGAAATCCGGAGTCCACCAAGTCGGAGCAAATGTATGACTTCGAAGGCGGGTATCGAGTTCAGGTCAACAATCAGTTCTCCTTCGATCTGGCCGCGTTTTCAAGCTCATATCGGAATATAGGGGCTGCGGTCGCTCAAAATCCCATTTTCGTGACCGACCCGGGTCCGCCGCACGTGGTCATTCCTCTCACTTTCGAGTTTTTCAACACGGCGCATACGTACGGATCCGAGATATTCGGCACCTGGGTCGTGACAAAGCGGTGGAAGATCAGTCCCAGCCTGAGCGCGATTCATATGACCGCAACGAATTTCTATGTAGTGGAGAATGAGAGAAATACGCCACAATTTCAAGGTCAGATCCGCTCGTCCTTCGACGTTACAAAGCGTCTCGACTGGGATGTTTTGTTCTGGCACGTCGGACGCCTTCGGGATGGAGGGGACGGAGCAGTCCCGGCGTATAACCGGTTGGATACTCGTATGGCCTGGCGAATTGGAGAAGCCTTCGAAGTCAGCGTCACGGGACAAAACCTCCTGACGCCTTTGCATGCTGAGTTTCACAATGCCTACGACCTTCGAAGGACGCTCGTTGAGCGCAGCGTTCTGGGAAAAATCACATGGCGATTCTAGGGGACGGAACACAAAAGGGGCGTTTTTGGCGGTCCAGTGCGTATGGCCTTGCCGCAGTGACTTTTCTTCTTTCACAGGCGGTCCCGCTTTGCGCGATTCAGGGGCAGCCTGTCGATGAATATCAGGTCAAGGCCGCGTTCATCTATAATTTCGCGAAATTCGTACAATGGCCCGCCGGAGCGTTCCAGAATGCGACCGAACCGGTTGCGATTTGCATCGCGGGAATGGATCCTTTTGGGAAGTCTCTCGAGGAGACGGTAAGCGGGCGCTCGATAGAAGGCCGAAATCTGGTGGTCCGCCACGTCTCGACCGTCAAGCAGTCTGCAGGATGCCATATTCTCTTTTTCGGCGGCACTGATGACAAGCGTTTGGGCGCATGGCTCAGTGAGATTCGCACCGCCGGAATTTTGACAATCGGCGAGTCTGACAATTCCAGCACCGATGGCGTGGTCATCAACTTCAGGCTTGATGACGGCAGAATCCGTTTCGACATTAATATTGAAGCCGGCGAAAACGAAAAGCTCCGAATCAGCTCACGACTGCTGAGTCTCGCCCGTAATGTTGCCCGGGCCCACAAATGAGGCGGGTGGCCTTTCATGTTTCCTGTGGACTGTAAACCCGCGGGATACGTGACGCGCTGAACGCGTAAACAACATTCTCCTTACACTGGCCCATAGCGTTGGTTCGGCGCCGCGCCTACTGGGCGATTGCGGAACTGCAAAACGCCGGGCTTGCTCCGCTGGTGGCGCGCTCGTAGGCGGCACGGCCTACCTCGATCATTAGTGGCACTAGGACCTGCGCGACGCGTGATCCAACTTTAGGCCACGTCTGCTGGCGTGCACGCCGCGACCGGCTCTCGCCGAGTATCTTCAAGATGTCGGCAGCCAGGTCGCGCTTCAGCTCTCGAACGACCGGGTTCTTGTCATCGGCCAGCACCTTGTGGAACGCGCGCAATATTGACTTGTCGGGACCAAAATTACCGGGAGCTTTCATCGTCAGCCTGTCGAAATCCGGCCTCGCCTCAGGGTGCTGAGCCCAGTCGGTCTCAAGTGGCTCAAGCAATTGCTCTAGTGCTCGCTGCGATTCGTTCAGCCATGACTCTAACCGAAGCCTCCAGCCACGACGCCTGCCAATCCTGCACCTGCTGCTGGGCGGTGAAAGGATTGGTGCTCATGGCGACCGTACGATAGCCACCTGGGTGCAGATTCTCTGGACTCAA
>JALYHT010000076.1 GCA_030776225.1 Acidobacteriota bacterium
GACTAGGTGCAGCGCTGCTTTTGCCGGTTCCGAAGCGCTGACCGAATCAAAAGAACCGCGCTACGCACGTAGTCTTTTCATTTCGGGCTTTTTCGGACGGGGGTTCAACTCCCCCCGCCTCCACCAAATAAAATCAATATCTTACATAGATTTGGCACTTAAGATCGTGCCAAATCGTGCCAGCAGTTTTAGACAGGTATCCGGCAGCTGGAACGGACCACTGTTACATGGGACGCGAATGGAAACATGACCGGCGACGGCAGCCGGACGTTCCCGGCAGCCACGGAGAAGGCCGAGGCAGCATGCCACTCAAAACCGTCTCAAGCGCAATCGTGTCCACAATCGGCCAATCGTGGACACGATTCACAATGGGAGAGGAACGACCTGTATGAACTGGGGGATGCTTGAATCCGAAATGCTCTCCGCCATCGCGTACGATGAGGAAAACGAATACTGTACTTGCGGTCCGCAATACCGGCGATGTGTATCGCTACTTTGATCTTCCGGCCTCGGAATATCAAGCCTTCCTCGCAGCCGAATCACATGGCCGCTTCTTCCTCGCTCACATCCGCAACTGCTTCCGCTATGAACGCATGGCAAAACTTCGCGCCGCTTAATTAAGTCAAGGCGGCCTTGCCCGAACGCTTACGATGGCCCCCAGTCCACCTCCGCCTGCTTGCCTGGCGGCGTTTCAAATCTCCGCACCGCCACACCGACGGTGCCTTCTTCGGTTGCGGCCCAGCCACTCCGTCAGAATCGATATCCGCCGCTGTAATTAAGTCCAAGGGGGAAGAAACAAGGGTTCGCTGATCGTCCCGCGCTGACGGGCGGTCCCTCGCCGCGAAGTATTCAGCTGGCGGAGATTCTAACCCCTCCGCACGAGGAGAAACCCAACAAGAACCAGTGCTTCCCAAAAGACTTGAGGGGCAATTCCCCAGCCCTGCGGGTAGAGCAATATCGCGTAAGCGTATGCAGCTAATGATAATGACAGCAATGCGATGAAACCGATCCAGATCCTTTGCCCCGCCGTCCTCTGCTTTACAATCAGCACTGCTCCCGCCACGCCCGCTATGCTGATGCACAGCATAGTGGTGGAGAAGAACAAATGGAGGCCTTCGTCAGAATGGCGACTGGGACTTTTCTCCACGCCACCTCTCCAGTCATCAAGCAGAACGTTATGAGAGACACTTATCAAAAAATAGGGGCTGATCAGTCCATCCCAAACCCACGCTTCGATCAAGCCAAAATCTGGAATAAGACCGAGTGCAGACGTAAAAAAGTAGACCCCCGCTACAACCGCCAGGATTGCCGTCCCAAATCGAAGGCGAAGCGAACGACTGTCAGGCAGGAGCGACGCAGTCAAATTGATCGCCCCAAAGATCACAACCAGATTTGAAAGGATAAGAGGGGCCCCCAGATAGATGCGCAGGAGGAAGCCACCTACAAATGTGCAGGCCGACACACAGTACCATAGGACTCTCATCGGGCGTCCCTTGTAGTGGTAGTCTGTTCGCACTTTCTTAAGGGGCGACCATATGATAGTACGAGGAATTCTTCCATGAACGGTTGAGTAACCGAACGACGGTATCCCCGATCACTTCTTGATCCAGTACACTTGGGCCGACAAAACCCAAGGCCTCCATTCCCGGAGAATGGACGAAACCAATTACTCCGACCACGGGATCGTACAGTCCGTCACTTTGACTGTCGCTGAAACGATGGCATCATTTTCTGCGCCCTGAAACAGCATCGGCCATCCAGATGCCGTGAAATATTGAGCCAGTGGATCTTTAGCGCAATAGAAATTGCGAATTGCGAACGCTGCGGAGCTGCTGCCAAACCCGCCCCAATCCGTATACGTCGACCAAATGGGCGCGAGTGGAATCTGGTGCAATGAATAGTTTTTGAGTGCCTGAAGCGCATTACTCACAATACCCTTATCGTTATCGCCAATAAGATCCCATTTGCTCCCGCAATCCACTTACCATTAAAAAACTGCGCAGACGTGATATTGAAGGAAGCGTGGTTCGCAAGAAGTTTCTGCAAGCAGCCATCTTCCTGGATGGTTCCTCCTCCGGATCAACAAACTGAAGACTTATTCAGATTCTGAGGATTGAGAACGTTGGTACAGGACGACGCGGGTTGAGGCTTTGTTGTCCGAAGGTACCAAAGTAACCAAGCTGGGCTGGTCCAGATAAAGAAGCACGAGCCGAGGCGGGTTCCGGCCAGCAGCGCGACCAAGGCAAGGCCATCGATCATGCCAAAGGCTATGAGAGGCCGATTCCCGGATGTGGAAATTCCTCGCAGGGTTGCCGGCATAACGATGATCTCGTGGGTGAGCCAGGAATAAGGCGCCACCACACGGAAACCACCAGGAGGAGCAAGCCATGGCGATTCCAGTCGCGCTGTCGCGCTGCGCTGAAATCCAGGATTTCGCTGCCTTGTTTTCAACGTATTCTCAGTTTGACAAATGTTCATGGCGCTTAAACATGAGACCGTTGTACAAATCCCAAGACGAAAAATCACCAGAAGTTCGTCTCGGGTTGAGATACAAACAATGGCACGAAGGGCAAGAGGATCGGACACCGATTCGGGCAATCCGGAGAGGGCCTCCGTTTCGTGAAGGCGCTCGAGCTGCGGGCGGCGAACGGACAGGCAATACTCAGGATCGCCAAACCCCGGAGAGAACCAGTTTCGCAGCGTGCGAATGCGCCGCTGTATGACGCGGTCAAGACACGTGTCTTCCCAATCCCAGGGAGGATCGCATGGCGCTCAAGCTCAACGGCGAGGACGATAATTTGCGGCGCGGGGATTTCCGTGTCCTGACGACCGCCGCCGGGTTGAGGGGTTCGCGTAACCATTGGGCAGGGGGGCTTTTTCAGTCAAACGCTCAGGTGTGCGCGCACCACATCGTCGGTTAATTCTTCGATTGCGCCTGCAGCGGCGCGACGACCTTTATCCAGAATGCAAAATTCGCTCGCCACCCGGCGCGCGAACGGCAACTTCTGTTCAACGAGCAGAACGGTTAAACCTTCTTCCTGATTCAGGCGCAGAATGATATCACCGATCTCGTGTACTACGTTAGGCTGAATGCCTTCCGTCGGTTCGTCCAGGATCAGCAGTTTCGGCTCCAGAACCAGTGCGCGCCCGATGGCGAGCTGCTGTTGTTGACCGCCGGATAAATCGCCGCCACGCCGGTTCATCATTTTCTTCAAAACCGGAAACAGATCGAAAATTCGTGAGGGGATGGTTTTCAGTCCATTCTTCCGCACACCAAGTCCGATGCGGAGATTTTCTTCCACGGTCAAATGCGAGAAAATCTCACGGCCCTGCGGGACGTACCCAATACCAATCCGGGCACGCTGCTCCGCCGACATCCCGAGTAGATCGCGCCCATCGAAATCGATCCCCCCGGATCGCGCCGGCTGCAGCCCCATGATGCATTTCAGGAGTGTCGTCTTGCCCATACCATTGCGGCCCATCAGGCACATGCGCGAGCCAGGCGCAACGGTGAGATTCACATCCCATAAAGTGTGGCTGCCGCCGTAGAACTGGTTGAGAGTTTTGATCGTCAGCACAATCACACTCCCAGATAAACTTCGCGCACCCGCGCGTCGTTCTGCACCTTGTCCATATCACCCTCGGCAATCACCTGCCCTTCGTGCAGTACGGTAACGCGCCGCGCTATGGATCGAACGAAGTGCATATCATGTTCGACCACCACCACGGAATGCTCGCCCGCCAGCGATCGCAGCAATCCCGCCGTGCGCTCGATCTCATGGGGCGTCATTCCGGCCACTGGCTCATCCACCAGCAGCAGTTCAGGGTTCTGCATCAGCAGCATGCCGATTTCGAGCCACTGCTTCTGTCCGTGCGCCAGAATCCTTGCCGTCGCTTCGCGGTGTGCCCCAAGGCCGATAATTTCCAGAACTTCGTCGATCCTTTTCCGCTGGGCGGTGGAGATTCGCGCGCGCAGAGTTTTCAGGAAGGAGCGGCTTCCTGCCAGCGCCAGTTCGAGGTTTTCAAACACCGTCAACTGCTCGAACACGGTCGGCTTTTGAAATTTCCGTCCAATTCCCGCAGCTACGATTTCCGCTTCCGATAATTGCAGCAGATCGATTCCGTCGCCAAAGAAGGCGCTGCCTGAATTCGGGCGCGTTTTCCCGGTAATAACATCCATCATGGTCGTTTTCCCTGCGCCATTGGGGCCAATGATGCAGAGCATTTCGCCCGGATCGACATAGAGGGAAAGATTGTTGAGGGCCTTGAAGCCATCGAATGCCACGGTCAGGTCCTCAAGATAGAGTCTCTTCTTACCGCTCATTATTTCTCCAGAGGCTCCGCTATGAGAGCGGGCGCCTCGGCAAGGGATTTCTCCCGTTGCCTTCCCCGGCCCGGGGGTATCAATCCGATAATCCCGCGCGGCAGGAACAGTGTTACGAGCACGAACAGCGCGCCGAGCGCGAAGAGCCATATTT
>JALYHT010000077.1 GCA_030776225.1 Acidobacteriota bacterium
CGCGCTGTTCGGCCATGTGCGAAGAGGGACGGTAATGATACAGCCCATCAGGCCACTCCTTCAGACCTCTGGTGAGGAAGTGAAATTCGGTCGGATGCAGATTCCCGGAGGATGGATTCACGCGCAATGCATACCGGTAACCGGTGGACGGAACGCGCTTGGACGCGCTAATCGAAGCGGAATAAAACAGCAGTTGCGAAAGGAACGCCGGTCCGTCGCCGGCCGGCGTGGTGCCAGAGACACCGTGAAGCACTTCGAGTGCGGGTGTTTCAGGGATGGGTGGATCTGCTGGCAGGTCGAACACCGGCACGCCCTCGTAGTGACGGAACGGGTCGGGCATATTCGCCCAGTCGAGAATATGCGGCGCTCGTCTCAGCGATTCAACGCTATGCTTGGTAGATTCGTGATATTCGCTCCATGTCATGGTCGAAAGATGGGTGTCGCTGATACCGAGGCGGATGGGGTTGCTGCTCGATCTTAACATCGAAACTCATTGCGCTTCCGTACCGGAAAGAGACCGTTGCGATCCCGGCGAACGCCTTTCGGTGTCCCGCGAAGTCCCGCTCCGGGAAGTTACCGAACTTGGCAGCGTAGTAGGCTTGGCACCTTCGAGGGCCCCTTTATCGAACAACAACGTACCCGCCGTCCTGGGTAACGATGTTCTCTCCAGCGATTTCAACATGGCGGCGCTCCTGTGCTAACGTCGTGCAAACATCCCAAGGAAAGCGCCTGCCTCTACTTACCAGATAGACTCCACGGCCCGACGTATTTTCAAACAGTTACCCCGCGTAGCTCCTCGTTGCAGCTCCGTTAGGCGGGTTCGAGCCCCGTCGTCCCCGCCATTCTTTTCAATTACTTCCAGGTTTCACATCGGCTGAGCTTTCGACTTATATTCGCCGGTGCTACAGTGGCTGCTACAGTTTTCGCTAAAGCAACTCTCGCCATTGCTGTTGAGTGAATCTCCGGCCGCCTCGTTCTCGCTTACGAATGTACTTTAATCAAAGCCACGAGGATACCCGTTGGCATACGATCTGCACGTTATCCGAACCGCTCATTGGCTCGATGCTTCCACTAATCCCATCAGCTAAGGATGAAGTCGATCATCTGCTTACGACCGATTCAACTCTTGTTTGGTCGAACCAGGATTTCGTGGACGTGAAAGTGGACGCAGGTGAGACGATCCGGTACTACATGATCGAGTGGAACGGAGTGTCTTGCTTTTGGTGGTATCGCGATCAGATCGTCTGCTCAGGTGCGGACGAGGCGCAGATCGGCAAACTTCTGAGTATCGCTGTGGCCTTGAGCGCCTCCGTCGTGGGCGACGATGGAGAGAAATACGAGCTTCGGAAGACGCTCTTTGGCAAAGAGCAAATCATGACAGTTTGACTGGACGGCCCATCGGTTCTGTCAAGCCACTCGAAGTCTGGCAATTGATCGCCGCCCGGATTTTCCTTTGATCGTAATTTCAATGTCCCGTCCGAGGAGAAGCAGAAAACGCATCAGCCTCTCGATAGAAAATCCAGACAGCTTTCCCTGCTTCAGCGCCGAGACCTTGGGTTGATCGATTCCGAGGACCGCCGCCGCCTGAATCTGTGTCATTCGCTGCCGTTGGATCTCCGCAATGATCTTCGCGGCTAACTCTGCTTTCACCAACAGATCATCAGCCTGTGGGAGGCTCAGGTCCGCAAATACGTTCCCGGAACTCGGTGTCGATTCTCGATTAGGCACCTTCACTCTCCTCACTTCCCGGCCAGCTTGCGGGCAAGTTTGAGCCGCTGCCCGATCAGGTCCAATTCTCGTTGCGGAGTCGCGATTCCCGACGTTGCCTTCTTCTGGAAGACATGAAGCACGTAAACCGCTTCCCCAAACTGTGCCACATACACCGCACGATAGGTCCCACCCGGACCGTCTGCACGCACCTGCCAGACCGTTTCCCCAAAGCCGTGCAACATCTTCGCGCTTTCATGCTTCTGCCCGATCTGCGCTTGGTACAAAGCGAAACCGAGCTTCTGCCGAATCGTGGGAGGAAACCCGGCCAGCCGCTCAAGCGAGTCGACAAGCCAAACCAACTTGTGCGGGTGTTCCGGCTTTTCCGGCACTACATCCATTGTATGCCAAAACTGGCATAAAGGTGGTTGTCGAGAACGGTAGCACGGACTGTAGCAGCTTCCGAAACGGCTCCTTGTGATTCGCGGAACGATCTGAAAACAGAGCGATATGCACGAAACGCTTGTTTGGGCCCTCTTCCTGTCACTTCGGAGGTCGCGGGTTCGAGCCCCGTCGTCCCGGCCATTCATCCTACGCTTTTCTCTTTTCGATTCAGGGCTGTTGGGGCTTCCCTATAGGTCCGGTAAGGTTGGGAGCGCAATGGCGAAGGCGAAAAAGAAGGACAATGAGCCATGAGCATGCCGCAAGACCCGCAAGATCCGCCGTACCCCTTTCCCGGTCCCGGGTTCCCGCTTCCGGATCCCGATGCTCCGCCCGATCCAGATGAAGATGAGCCGCCGCCGGCGCCGCTTCCGTCGATGTCTTCCCGCGATCGAGAGCCGGAGCCAAAACTGCCGGCGCCCGATCCAGATCCCAAGTGGGATTCACCGGGCGTATCGCCGGTACCGTCTCGCGAACCTGACGAACCCGAACCCGACGTCTTCGATCCAGGCCTGGAACCGCTGCCGGCTTGAGGGCAGGTGTTCTTGAACCACGACGCGCCATAGGAAGCGTGTGGGCCGGCGAATCATGTGCCCGCCGCTTGCGCAGCCCGCGCCTACTGAACGGTCAAACTTTTTGTCGCGGTGAGGAAGGGCGCCAAACTACCGTAGTTGATGGAACCGCCGCCCACCAGGGGCGGAGTGAAAGTTTGCGCGGTGCTCGAAACTGCCGACACCGTGCCTCCCCCCGACGTACCGGCCGACACCGAGAATTGGCCCGTAGCCGTGGCGGGCAGTAGCGCCAGCGCGGCCGCCGGAATGGTGTAGGTGCCTAAACTGCCCTGAACGGCACACGAAACGGCAACATTATTAGTCGTGGAATTCGCACTGGTCGATCCTTGCACAAAGATGATGACCAAGTTGAATCCGCTGCCCGCCCAATTCACGGTGAGGGGATTTGCTCGGTTAATTGCTGTGATCGTATTCCAATTCGTTACCGCGAAACTGGAAGGGAGCGTTGAGGAGATGGTGAAGGGTCCCACCTGGGTGCCGCCGGTGCCGGTAAGCGTATAGGTGCCGCCCAACACGAGAGTCCCGGGGGCGGGAGTCAGGTTGTAGATGGGGCCTTGCGTCAAGGCGATCTTTCCCAGAACGGCGCCCGCGGTCAAACCGGGGCCGCTGACGGGGATGTTGGCGCCAGCGTCCAAGAAGTTGTCCGGGTAAGAAGGATCTTTCCCGCCCACCGGGTAGTTCAGCGTGAGTACGGAACAAGACCCGAAGGTGGGCGCGGAGTAGGCCAGGTTCCATTCGGCGGAGGAGTAGCTGGCGAACTGGCCGCCAATATAATCGGTGGTCCCGGTAGCCGGGAAGCTACCGCCGGTGGTGTTCACTTTGCTCACCGCAAATCCGGAAAATGTGACGGCGCCGGCCGACCCCGTTCCGGCGATAATCGGCGGCCCGCTTTCGTTATAAATTGGCGCCGTGGTTAAAGAGCCGGCAGGATTGAAACTCAACGCCAGGACACTGAACGTCCCCGACGCTGTATAGAATTCCGCGAGTCCGCTTTGCCCCGCCGTAGCGGGAAACTGTGTCGGGAAGGTGAACGCGATATGCCCTTGCGCCGGAATGGTCAAGGGCGTAGGCTGCGTCACCGTACCGTTGGTGGTTCGCAAATTGACGGTAATCGTCTCAGACGCGCTACTGGCGTTGACCAGGGCCATCGATGCGACGTTATTCAGCGTGTTATCGAACGGCACCAGAATGCGGCTCGCGGCCGCGATCGCCGGAGACGTGCCCACTTGCGCGGGAAGCCCGGCGGGCCGCTTGGTGAAAATCGCGTAAGCAACCACCCCGGGCGTGGAGACCACTTGTCCCCATCCGATGGATAGAGTCGTCGCGGTGCCGGGCGTGTGCAGCAGCAGCGTCTCGCCCGGCGCCAACGTAACGGCCTGCGCTTGCGCCGAAGACATCTCCAGGAAGGCCAGATTCCAGGGAACCGTGGCGTTACCCGTGGTTTCCTGAAAAAAACTCAAGCTCGCCACGGTGCTGGCCGCGGTGGTGTTGGTGAGCACCATCGTCGTTTGCCAGATATCGCCGTCCACCACTTGGGAGACGATGAGCGCTTGCGCCCAGGCCGCTCCCGAATACAAACACAGAATGACCGCTAACGAACGCAAGCGTTTCATGGGGGGAGTATACAAAATTAATTGCCGCCTGCGGGGGAGGGCCTCACGGAAGTTGGATAAGCGAGGGCAGCGCCGCGGGGCGTGATGGTGAAGTCGGGCATCGCGACTACCTTGAGCGTTCCTTGGAGAGACTTGAAACCTTCGTTCAGCTCGAAGACATGCGCGCGCGTCAGTTCCAGCGGGGACTCATCGGGCTGGTAGCTGTTGCCGCGGCCGTAGTCGAGATACGGCCACTTCTTCTGTTCGATGTGCGTGCCGAAAACGTGGGCCACCGGGTGTTCGCTCACGAAATCAGCCAGGCGCTGCGCGCTCGCGGTAAAGGTCGCGAGATCGTCTTGATTCACGGAAAGCAGTCCGGGATACAGGCTGTCGCCGGTCATCAAGTTGCCGGTGAGCCGGTCATAGAGCGCGATGCTCGCGACATCATGTCCGGGGAAGGGGATCACGTCAATGACGCGTCGGCCCAGATCGATGTGGCCGATCTCCGTGGGCCAGTTTGCGATCGCGGCACCCTTCTGAATGTCCGCCGGTTTGGGGGCGATGTACTCGACGCCGGCGGTGGCCTGGAATTGCGCATCGCCGGCAGTGTGGTCGTTGTGCGAATGCGAATGGATCACGATCAGCGACACCGGCGCATGCTTCTTGCGCGCGGCCCATTTCGCCATCAGATCCAGGATCACCGGGGCCGTCGGAATCACCGTCCCGCGGCTGCCGTCCGGCATGAGCCGGGCCACGCCGGTGTCTTCGAGCAGCGCCTTATTCTCACCGAAAATCAAATACAAGAACGGCTTCTCAGGGTTCACGCAGCCAGACTCACGAAGGATATAGAAGTCTTCGTTGTATTCCTTCACCTGCCAATCGGGAACCGTGACACAATTTGGACCGCCGGTTCTCCAACCGCCCGGCACCATGCCTGGTTGCAAGCCCAAGCCGTCGCCCGCCTGAACGTTTTCGGGCTGCTTCACTCCCGTTACTCGCGGCACAACGGCGAAATCCGGGTACACGATTTTGATGGGCTTGCCGTCCATCTTCTTGAACGCTTCATTCAACTCGAAAACATGGGCGCGGCTCAGTTCGAGGACATGCTCTTTAGGTTGATAGGTGGTGTTGCGCGGATAGTCGAAATAGGGCTGGCTGCCTTGTTCGATGTGTGTCCCCAGAACGTGCGCCACCGGGTGCAGCCTGACGAAATCCACCAATCGCTGCGCGCTCGCCGCATAAGTGGGAATCTGCGCCTCGCCCACATACAGGCGGCCCGGATACAAGCTATCGCCCGTCATCAGATTGCCGGTGACGCGGTCATAAAGCGCGATGCTCGCGACATCGTGCCCTGGAATCGGGATCACATCCACGATGCGGTTTCCTAAATCGATTTGGCCCAGATCCGTGGGCCAAGTGGCGATCCCCGCGGTCTTCTGAATCGCGGCGGGCTTTGCATCCACGAACTGCACGTCTGCCATCTGTTGAAATTGCGGATCGGCGGCGGTGTGATCTCCGTGCGAGTGCGAGTGGATCACTATCAACGAAACCGGCGCGTGATTCTTGCGCTTGGCCCACCTCGCCATCAAATCCATCACCACCGGAGCCGTAGGAATAATGCTCTTATCGGTATCTCGCGCAACCCCCGTGTCTTCAAGCAGCGCCTGGTTTTCTCCAAAGATCAAATACAAGAAAGGTTTCTCGGCGTTGATGCAGCCGGATTCGCGCAGAATGTAAAAGTCTTCGTTGTATTCGTGCACCTGCCAGTCGGGGACCGTCAGGCAGTTAGGCCCCCCGGTCAGCCACGGTTCCGCCAAGCTGCCCGGCTTCAGTTCCGCCCGGGTATTATTCGCCGCGAGGCCCCAGACCGCCAGCAGCAGTCCCGCCATGATGGTTTGCGTCTTCACGAAAGTCTCCTTTGTGCGATTGCTCTCGCGCACGGGTTCACACACGCCTCGCCGTTTCGCGGATGGGCCCGCAGGCGTAGCAAGGGAAGCAAGTTTGTTAGGAATCAAGACGCGCGAACCGAGCGCTTTTGAGCGACCCGCAAGGCCGCCGGCAAACAACGTTGGGAAAGGAGGCTTTCGACGCGGAAAGTTGTTGTAAGGCTATCACGGCGCGCGGGAGGTTGCAAGACCGTAATCCTGCCCTGGTTTCCCCGCTACCCATCCCAGTTCGCAATCGGCCCTATAAAGACAATCTATGGGCCAAGTTATTGCCGGAGCCCCTTCTTTCGTCGACAATGTAGCAATGAGATTCTGGCGGCGCTCCGTTGTTGCTCGCTCGGTCGCTTATGGAGCCGGGAGCCGTCCGTTCGAACAACCCAACATTCTCCCCAAAACACTATGACAAAATACAAATTCGAATACATCTGGCTGGACGGCAAACAACCGGTTCCCGAGCTGCGCGGTAAGACCATGCTCAAACAATTTGAGCATCCACCCACCCTGGCCGATCTACCCAATTGGGGGTTTGACGGCAGCTCCACCATGCAGGCCGAAGGCAAAAGCTCCGATTGCATCCTAAAGCCGGTGGCCCTTTACCCTGACATTAGCCGCAAGGACGCGTATATCGTTCTGAGCGAAGTGATGCACCCGGATGGCACCCCGCATTCCACCAACATGCGCGCGACCATCGAAAACGACCCTGACTTATGGGTTGGTCTTGAGCAGGAATATTTCCTGTATCAAGGCGGACGTCCGCTGGGCTTCCCGGAAAAGGGCTACCCCAGTACTCCGCAGGGCCCCTACTACTGCGGCGTCGGCTACAAATACATGGGTAATTTAGCCCGCAAAATCGTCGAGGA
>JALYHT010000078.1 GCA_030776225.1 Acidobacteriota bacterium
ACCTGATTACTATCCCTCCCGCCCAGATGGTGGCCAATATGAAGATTGGGAAAATGGATGGCTTCTGCGTCGGCGAGCCATGGAACTTACGCGCCATTGAGGATGGAGTCGGCTACACGGTCATCACGACTCAGAAGATGTGGCCCGATCATCCCGAGAAAGTCTGCGCCTTCACCGAGGAATTTGCCGAGAAAAATCCGAAGACCGTGAAGGCCGTGCTCAAGGCGCTGCACATGTCGAGCGAATACATCGACAAAATGGAAAATCGCCCGGGCGTTGCGGAGGTGATCTCGCGCCCCACCTACATTAACTGTCCAAAGGAAATCATTCTGGACCGGCTGCAGGGCAAGTACGACTACGGTGATGGCCAGAAGGAGCAGGACCCTCACTACATGATCTTCAATCAGCGGAACTGCAACTTCCCGTCGCGCACGTACGGTTACTGGTGGCTGAGCCAGTTCCGGCGCTGGGGCATGGTCAAGGGCACGCCCGACTACAAGCAGATCGCTGAGAAGGTCCTGCGACCGGATATTTACCAGGAAGCGATGAAGGAACTGGGCGTAAAAGTCACCGCGAAGGATCTGGCTCCCGCCAAACTCACCGATGCGGTCTTCAACCCGAAGGACGCCGAGAAGTACGCGACCGGCTTTCCGATCCATAGCATGCAGGGCTGAGCGATATGAAAACGCTAGTCAAGAATTTCCTCCTCTCGCTGGTGGGTGTCGCTCTATTGGTGTGTTTGTGGGCTCTCCTGAGCGGTACTGTTGCGAAAGATCTGCCATCGCCGGTCAAAACCTGGCAGGACAGCAAGATGTACGTCCTGCAGCCATGGGACAAACGCGGCGAAATGGACCAGGGTATCGGACGCATGACTTACTACAGTCTGGTGCGGGTGGCGAAGGGATTTACGCTGGCGATCCTGATTGGCACGCCGCTGGGCTTCGTGCTCGGCGGCTCGCCCCTGCTTTTCCGAATGTTCGACCCATTGATGCAGGTGTTGCGGCCGATTTCGCCTCTGGCCTGGCTTCCGCTGGGGCTGATCCTGTTCCGGCAATCCGAGCCGGCGGCCTTGTTCACAATTGCGCTTTGCTCTATGTGGCCGACGGTGATTAACACCATGCAGGGCGTGCGGTCGATCCCGCAGGATTACACCAATGTCGCGAAGGTGCTGCGCCTCTCCCCGTGGAAACAGTTCACGAAGATCTCGCTGCCCGCCGCGCTTCCCTACATGTTCACGGGTTACAGGCTGAGTCTGGGCCTCGCGTGGCTGGTGATCGTGGCTGCCGAGATGCTCACTGGCACGCCAGGCGTCGGCGGATTTCTTTGGCAGGAATATAACAGTCTGATCTATTCCCACATTCTTTTGTGTATTCTGACCATCGGCGTGGTCGGTTTCATGCTCGATCGGCTGATGGGGATGGCCGAGGCGAGGCTCAGGACGGCATAGGATGGCATTCATCGACTTAAAGGACGTCTCGAAACAGTTCGGGTCGCGCCGGGTGTTAGCGAACATTAACCTCGCAGTCGAGGAAGGCGAATTCGTGTGTGTTGTCGGCGCTTCGGCTTCCGGCAAAACGACCCTGGTGAAGATCCTGACCGGATTGGTGGCGCCCGATACCGGGTCAGTCACCATCGGCGGCCAGGCTGTCACCAGCTTCCCGAGCTCTGCCTCCATCGTGTTTCAGAACTACTCTCTCCTGCCGTGGTTCAGCGCGCTGGAGAACGTCCGGCTGGGCGTGGAGAGCGCATTTCCCGATTGGCCAGCCGCGAAACAGAAAGACCAGGCCATGAAGTATCTCCACCTCGTGGGTCTGGGAAACGCGTATGCCAAACGCCCGGGGCAACTTTCCGGCGGCATGCGTCAACGCGTAGCGATTGCCCGGGCCTTCGCCGTGGAGCCGCGGGTTCTCTTTCTCGACGAGCCATTCGGGGCGCTCGATGCGCTCACCCGCGCTACCCTGCAGCAGGAATTGGCCCGTCTGTGCGATGAGCAGAAACCCAAGGCTACGGTGTTGATGATTACCAACTCCGTCGATGAGGCGATTCTGCTTTCCGACCGGATTCTGGCACTGGGCCGGCGTGGGTCCGGTAAAGATGCGGCGACGCTGAGCATGGCGGCCCCGGTCACACTGGCACGGCCTCGCGCGTCGGATTTGCTGATGCATAACGAGGAAGCCGTGCGCATTCGCGCGCGCGTCACGGACCTGCTCACCTCGGGAGCCTCCAGGAATCGTGCCGCGCGGCAGGTCGCATCCGTGGTCATGAGCGATGCTCGCGTGGAGGTCTGTTCCAAATGATCCAGCGCCCTCTCGATATCACGAGTTTAACGAAGGAGTTCGCGACTCCCACTGGCCGCTACATCGCCGTGAAGGACTTTTCCGCCGTCATCCAGCCGGGCGAATTTGTCGCGTTGCTGGGCCATTCCGGATGCGGGAAGTCCACCGTGCTTTCTATCCTCGCGGGTCTGGAACGCGCCACACAAGGCGGCGTGGTGATCGATGGCACGGAGATTGACGGGCCGGGGCTCGAGCGCGCACTGGTCTTCCAATCGCCTTCCCTGCTTCCCTGGATTTCAGCCATGGACAATGTCCTGCTCGCGGCGCGGCAGGCGCACCCCCGGAAAAGCGGCCGCGAAATCCGGGAGTTGGCCCTCAAATATCTGGAGTTTGTCGGCGTCGCCGAGTATGCCCAGGAAATGCCGGCCGGATTATCGCAGGGCGTGCAACAACGCGTCGCAATCGCGCGCGCATTCTCGCTCGAACCTCGATTTCTGCTGCTCGATGAACCGTTCGGAATGCTCGACTCGGTCACGCGCGCGGAGTTGCAGGACCTCTTGCTGGATTTGTGGGAACAGGAACCCAAGACCGTCATCCTGGTGACGCACGATATCGACGAGGCTCTGTTTCTATGCGACCGCATCCTGTTGATGACCGACGGTCCGGAAGCACGGTTGGGTTTGGATCTGAAGATTACGCTGCCGCGACCGCGATCTCGCCGGACAGTCGTGGAGAATCCGGAATATTTCCGCTTGCGCGGGGAAGTCATCCGCTTTCTGGAACATCACAGCAAGCAGTTCACCCGGGAGACGCCGCCCCCCGGCTCTGAAAGTCCGCGCTTAGACAGTCTTCATTAAGCTGATTTGCCGATTGACAGCGAGGGGCTCCGGTCCCTCGCTGTCAATCCCTGCCCGCATCCCGCCCACC
>JALYHT010000079.1 GCA_030776225.1 Acidobacteriota bacterium
ATCCCGCGCGGCAGGAACAGCGTTACAAGTACGAACAGCGCGCCGAGCGCGAAGAGCCATATTTCGGGAAACGCACCGGTCAGATACGTTTTGGCGTAATTCACCATCACGGCCCCGGCGACCGCCCCAAAAAGTGTGCCGCGCCCTCCCACCGCCACCCACACCACCGCCTCAATTGAATTGATCGGCGCAAACTCACTGGGATTAATGATTCCAACCTGCGGCACGTAGAGCGCCCCCGCGATGCCGCCGAGAACTCCGGAAAATACAAACAGCCACAGCTTGAACGCCTCGACCGGATAGCCGATGAAACGGACGCGGCTCTCCGCGTCGCGAATCGCCCGAAGTACGCGGCCCGCCCGTGATTCCGTTATCGCCTGGCACGCCAGGTAGGCGGCTGCGAGCGTCGCCGCGGTAATCATCAGGAGTACGACCCGCGTCTTGTCGGAATGCAGATCGTAACCCAGAATGTCTTTGAAATCTGTAAAGCCGTTGTTCCCTCCAAAGCCCATGTCATTGCGGAAGAATGCGAGCATCAACGCATATGTGAGCGCCTGGGTAATGATTGAAAAGTAAACACCGGTCACGCGGGACCGGAACGCCAGCCAGCCGAATACGAAGGCGAGCAACCCCGGAGCCAGCGCCGTCATAACCAGCGCAAATGCGAAATGATTAAAGCCATACCAGAACCAGGGCAGCGTCTTCCAGTTCAAAAACACCATGAAGTCCGGAAGCAGCGGATCGCCATAAACTCCCCGCGGACCGATCTGCCGCATCAAATACATCCCCATTGCGTACCCGCCCAATGAGAAGAAGGCCGCGTGCCCGAGGCTCAGGATGCCGCAGTATCCCCAGATAAGATCCAGCGCCAGAGCCAGCATTCCGTAGCACAGGTACTTGCCGACCAGGGTGATTCCAAACGCCGAAAGATGGAACGACGACGATGCCGGCACCAGCTGATTGAGCACCGGCACCGCGGCAGTCACCGCCGCGAGCAGGCCCAAAAACCAGCGGCCCCCCTGGTATCCACCTGTGCTCCAGCTGCGGGACATGTCTACTTATCCTCTGCAGCACGGCCCGTTTGCGGGAACAATCCGCGTGGCCTGGCCTGAATGAAAAGAATGAGAGCGACGAGCACCAGAATTTTTGCGAGCACGGCGCCCGCCCACGGCTCCAGCAGCTTGCTGATGACTCCCATCGAAATGCCACCGATCAGAGAGCCCCAAAGATTCCCGACGCCGCCGAAGACAACCACCATGAACGAATCGATGATGTAGGATTGCCCGAGGTCCGGACCCACATTGGTCAACTGACTTAATGCCACGCCAGCCACGCCGGCGATGCCGGAGCCCAGCCCGAACGTCATCGCGTCCACCCAGTCCGTTCGGATTCCCATTGCTTTGGCCATGGCTCGGTTCTGTGAAACCGCCCGGATTCGCAGCCCGGCTCGCGTATGTCTTAGAACCAGGAGGATCAGAGAAAAAACAAGTACCGTGAACAGGACAATGTACAGGCGGTTATAGGTTATAGCGAGAGCATCGTTGATAACCAGCGATCCGCTCATCCAGTCCGGAGTTATCACAGAGCGGTTGTTAGCGGAGAAGATTGAGCGCACCGTTTGCTGCAGCACCAGGCTCACGCCAAATGTCGCCAGCAGCGTCTCGAGGGGCCGGCCGTAGAGGAAACGGATGATGGTTCGCTCCATCACCACGCCCGCGAACCCGGCAACAATAAATGCGGCCGGCACCGCCACAAAAATCGACAGGCCGATGTGCCCCGGCATCGCCATTTGAACAACGTAGGTGGTATATGCGCCAAGCATCATCAACTCGCCATGCGCCATGTTGATAACGCCCATCACGCCGAAAGTAATGGCGAGTCCGATCGCTATGAGAACCAGCACCGAGCCCAGACTAAGACCGAAAAACAGCGTCTCGATACCTGCATAGAAGCTACGGCGCGAGTCGATGCCCGAGACGGCCGATGTCGCAGCCTTGCGAACCGCATCGTCCTTTTCAATATAACTGCCGTCGGGAGCCTTATCGATAAGAAGCGCCAGCCGGTTTCTTACATCCTGGCTAAGGCTGTGGCCCAGTGTATTGATGGCCTCGAGGCGAATCCTGCCGTCAGCGCTGTCGAGCGCCGACAGCGCAAGCCCCGTTCGGATTTCCTTAAGAACGGTGGAATCGGTTTCCACGCCGAGGCGAGCGCGCAGGAGGGCCACGGTGGAATCATTCAGAGACCGCTCCATCTCCCGAACAGCGTCCATTCGTATACCCCGGTCCGAATTCGCAAGCGAGAAGCGTGCTACGGCCATTCTCAGAGTGCTTCTCAATCCATTGTTGGTGCCGATTTTTGTGAGGCTGTCTGCCGCGGCCGCCCCGGCGTCTTTCCGCGAAAGCGGGTCAACAAGAGCGAAAGGATCGGCGTCGGCCGTTTTGACAATGAAGACCTTCTGATCGCTGTTGCGGAAATACAGCCGGTCTTCGAGAAGTGCGGTGAGGACCGCGCGGACGCCTGGGTGCCCGCTCTGGCCGATCCGTTCCACAATAGTCTCTTTATCGGAGTATGTCGCCTCCCGAAGTTCGCCGAGAGTTGACAGGAAGCTTGCGTCCGAAGGAGTTTGGGCGGGCGCCGGAAGTGCGCCCCAAAGAGCGAGCAGCGGCACGAATAATAGCCACCGCCCGCCCCGCGGGTCGTGTCTCATCTATTTATAGTTCTGACCCGAGCACTTCTTTGTATCTTTGTTATAGTTCCCGCACTTCAGAGTGACCCAGTCGGCCTCAATATTCTTGCTGCCCGGCAGAAAGTCAGACCACGCATCGCCGGGGACGGTGGAAGGCGACTTCCAGACCGTGTTGAACTGACCATCGGCCTTCACTTCGCCGATATAGACCGGCTTGGTGATGTGGTGATTGGGCAGCACCTTTGCGATGCCGCCCGTGAGGTTCGGCGTCTGGATTCCGGGCAGCGCGGCAAGCACTTTTTCGACGTCAGTCGACTGCGCTTTCTGTACGGCCTTAACCCAGAGGTTGAAGCCAATGTAGTGCGCTTCCATCGGGTCATTGGTGGTGCGCTTCGGGTTTTTGATGAACGCGTGCCACTCGTTAATGAAAGCCGTGTTGGCAGGTGTCTTAATGCTCTCGAAATAGTTCCATGCGGCGAGATGCCCCACCAGCGGCTTCGCGTCAAGTCCGGACAGCTCTTCCTCGCCGACCGAGAAGGCCACGACCGGAATGTTCTCCGCCGAAATCTTCTGGTTGCCGAGTTCCTTATAGAAAGGCACGTTGGCGTCGCCGTTGATCGTGGAGACCACCGCTGTTTTCTTTCCCGCCGAGCCGAACTTTTTGATCGCCGCGACTCTCGTCTGCCAGTCGGAATTGCCGAACGGCGTGTAGTTGATTGAAATATCTTCGGCTTTCACGCCTTTCGCGAGCAGATAGGCCTCGAGAATCTTGTTGGTTGTCCTTGGGTAAACGTAATCGGTTCCTTCCAGCACCCAGCGCTTCACCCCCACGTCCTTCATGAGGTAATCGACTGCGGGGATAGCCTGCTGGTTCGGAGCCGCGCCAGTGTAAATGACGTTTTTCGAAGACTCCTCACCCTCATACTGCACTGGGTAGAAGAGCAGACCGTTGTCTTTCTCGAAGACAGGCAGGACTGATTTCCTGGACACCGATGTCCAGCATCCGAATACAACCGCGACTTTATCCTTCTCAAGCAGCTGTGCGGCCTTTTCGGCGAAAAGGGGCCAATTCGATGCCGGATCGACAACGACCGCCTCCAGCTTCTTACCCAGCAGCCCTCCCTTTTTGTTCTGGGCATCGATCATCATCAGAATCGTGTCCTTCAGGGTGGTTTCGCTGATGGCCATCGTGCCCGACAGCGAGTGAAGCACGCCGATTTTTATCGTCTCCTGCGCTGACGCGCCTGCCGGGAATGCAAATCCCGCGGTCATCAGCGAGGCCGCCATGAGCATTGAGTTTCGTTTCATAAGAGTCACTCCTTTTCAATTTTGAGAAACTTGCATCCAGGATCTGTCAGATCTGGACCTGAAGCCCGATGCCCGTGATCCAGGTATTGGGCTGGATCCGTCTTGCTCACGCCGATTTCAGATGGAAATACCGACGAACTGGCGCGTTTTCAGGAAAAAACTCTGGCAGATGAAGTTATCGCCCTTCATGGGACGGAACCTACGCCAAAGAATTAAGCCAAAGTAAGAGTTTTGGGTGAAGCTGCGGCGAGACGGGAACGGAGTCTTTAAAAACAGGTGCAGCCAACGGGGCCGATCTGGTATACAAGAGGGTATCCTAAATGCCCGAAGCCTGTAAAGGTTTTTTTACCGGGACAACATCAAGCGAACGGCGCGAGACTTACAGGATTTGGACAAATCTGTTCGGAAGATCTCCCTGCCTCAATAGAAGATCGCCTCGGAAGGTCCTGCATGGATGAGAGGGCTCGATAGATTCTTCTTATGCAGCCCATTGAAAGATCTGGTTGCTGGCGATCTTTCCCCGAAGTCAGACCGCGCAGCGGATGGGAAGTAAAGCCGCTGAACTTCGGGCGCTTGAGCATTATACGGGCTGCGAATCCTTATGACCGACACTTTGGCTGTTCTTCAACTGCTTCAACTAGCCGACAGCGCGCTGCCAGTGGGGTCGATGTCTCATTCATTCGGGCTTGAGGCGCTGGTTTACGACGGAGATATCGACCCTGCCGTTCACACTTGTCCGGCATCGCTGGTCTGGCATCTGGAAGACTCTCTTGCGGAGTCGTTACTCATCGACGCCATATTCTGTCGGGAAGCTCATACCCGCGGACATGCAGGCGCCGCTGTTGCCGACCTGAACCAACAGGCCGGCGCGCTTCGTCCGGCCCGCGAAGCTCGTGAGGCGAGCCTCGCAATGGGCCGCCGTTTCGCCGCCTTAGCTGCCACCCTTCATCCGAAACCGGCGCTCTTAGCCATAGCCCGTCTGGAGGAACTACACCATTCTGTCGCTTTCGGCTACGCGCTGGGTATCCTTGGAATCGAATCCGATCTGACCGTCGCCGCGTTCCTTCAACAATGCGTGGTGAATACCATTTCCGCCGCACAACGGCTGCTTCCACTGGGGCAGGTGGAGGCGAATCGCATTGCGTGGAGTTTGAAGGCCGCCATTCTCGAGGCGGTCGAACACAGCCGCCAGACTCCGTTCTACGAAGTTTGCTCGTTCGCTCACCTGCCGGAACTCGCCTCCATGCGGCATGCCTGTTTGCCGACACGATTGTTTATCAGCTGATGACGCCCCTTATCCCCGTTCCCGAACAGGCCCACGTCTCGCTTCCGAACGCCTTCAACAGCCGCGCCGGCAGCCGGCTCGACCTGAACTTTACCCTTGATGGCGCAATCACCCGTATGTACGTTCCCGTTCAGCAGCCCCCGTGGCAAGCTATCCGCGCATTCCAGAATTCGGAGCGTCAGGCCGTCGTTCACCTGCACAACATCTCTGGAGGAATTCTCTCGGGCGATCGGCTCCATCTTTCGATCCATGCGGACGCCTTCACCCGCGCTCAGGTCACCTCTGTCGGCGCTACGCGTATTTATCGAGCACGCGACGATGGCCAGAGCGCTCGCCTTATCACCTCTATTCGCGTTGCCAGCGGCGCGCTCCTGGAATACTTGCCCGATGTCACGATTCCCTTCCGCGGCTCGCGTTTCAGTCAATCGACGACTGTATCCCTGGCATCCGATGCAGGCTTCATCGGATGGGATATCCTCGCAGCCGGCCGTATTGCCAGCGGAGAGGCGTTCTCGTTCGATACATTTCATTCCGAGTGCAGTGTTCTGTCGGACGTTCGCCCTCTCTCGCTGGAACGCTACCGGCTGAAACCATCCCTTGCGGACATGACATCTTCGGCGCGCTGGGGCCGCTTTCGCTATACGACCGCGCTATACGTCTGTCACACCGGCGTGGCTCCCTCAAGGTGGATCGATCTCGAATCGTCTCTGAATCAAGTCGCTTTCGCACGGTCTTCTCCCGCGGTGCGCTGGGGAGTAAGCACGCTGGCGGCCGGCGGTCTTATTATTCGGGGACTCGCTCTTGAGGCGCATCAGATCGCCGACGGCCTGCACATGTTCTGGAAGCACGCGAAGAAAGAAATCTGGGGAGAGCAGGCGATCGCTCCCCGTAAAATCAACTAAGGTCAAAAATCCGATGCACCTGACACCACGCGAACAGGAAAAACTGATGGTCTTCGTCGCCGCCGAGGTGGCGCGCCGGCGCAGAGCCCGCGGACTGAAGCTCAATTATCCGGAAGCCATCGCTCTCATTACCGCGGAGATGCTCGAAGCGGCGCGCGATGGCAGGACGGTCTCCGAGATCATGAGTTTCGGGACCACCATTCTCTCGCGCGCGGATGTTATGCAGGGCATCCCCGAAATGATCCACGACGTGCAGGTCGAAGCAACTTTTCCCGACGGTACCAAGCTCGTTACCGTCCACGATCCTATTCAGTAGAACCACCGAGCCGAACGGAGCCGAACAACGATGATTCCAGGCGAATACCTGCTCGCGGGCGGCGATATCGTCGCCAACGAAGCGCGCAAAGAGATCACGATTCTGGTACGCCATACAGGCGACCGCCCCATTCAGGTGGGAAGCCATTACCATTTCTTCGAGGTCAATCGCGCCCTCGACTTCGATCGCGGCAAAGCGCTTGGGATGCGGCTGAATGTGCCCGCCGGCACCGGCATGCGCTTCGAACCAGGGGAAGAGAAGCATACGCCGCTGGTAGCCTTCGGAGGCCGTCGCCGTATCTTCGGACACCAGGGTAAGGTCAACGGCGATCTGAAGGCGGGGTCATGAGTTTACGCATCGACCGGCGTGCTTACGCCGACTTTTACGGACCCACCACGGGGGACCGAATTCGTCTCGCCGACACATCTCTCCTCATTGAAATCGAAAAAGACTTTACCGTCTACGGCGACGAAATCACGTTCGGCGGCGGCAAAGTCATCCGCGACGGCATGGGCCAGAACAGCACGATGGCGCGGCGTGATAACGCAGGTATCCTCGATCTCGTCATTACGAACGCCGTTATCATCGACCACTGGGGCATTGTGAAAGGCGATATCGGGATTCGGGCCGGCCGGATTGTAAAAGTGGGGAAGGCAGGCAATCCCGACACGATGGACGGCGTCGACCCGGATCTCGTGGTGGGCGCATCGACAGAGGTCATCGCCGGCGAGAACATGATCGTCACCGCGGGATGCGTGGACAGTCACATTCACTTCATTTCGCCGCAACAAATCTGGGAGGCCCTCTCGAACGGAACCACTACCATGATCGGCGGCGGCACAGGACCGGCCACAGGGACCAACGCGACCACCTGCACTCCCGGAGAATGGAATATTGCGCGGATGCTTGAAGCCACCGACAATTTTCCCATGAACTTTGGATTTCTCGGGAAGGGCAACGCGTCCGGCGCCGCACCGCTCGAAGAGCAGATCGTCGCCGGCGCCTGCGGACTTAAGCTTCATGAGGATTGGGGCACCACGCCCGCGGCCATCGACCAGTGCCTCTCCGTCGCAGATAAGTATGACATCCAGGTGGCCATCCATACCGACACCATCAACGAAGCTGGCTATGTCGATGACACCATCGCCGCGATTGGCGGCCGGACGATCCACACTTATCACACGGAAGGCGCAGGAGGGGGACATGCGCCGGATATTATCCGGATCGCCGCCGAGCAGAACGTGCTGCCTTCATCAACGAATCCAACGCGCCCGCTCACGGTGAATACGATCGCCGAACACCTCGACATGCTCATGGTCTGCCATCATCTGAACCCGATGGTGCCCGAGGATGTCGCTTTTGCCGAAAGCCGGATCCGGCAGGAGACGATCGCCGCTGAAGACATCCTGCACGATCTTGGCGTTTTCAGCATGATCTCGAGCGACTCTCAGGCCATGGGCCGCATCGGAGAAGTAACCACACGCACCTGGCAGACCGCGCACAAGATGAAGCTGCAGCGTGGCCCCCTGCCCGGCGATTCCGAATTTAGCGATAATCTGCGCGCTCGCCGCTACGTCGCCAAATATACGATCAATCCGGCTCTGACGCATGGCATCTCCTCAACCGTGGGATCGATCGAGCCCGGCAAACTCGCCGATCTGGTCTTATGGAAGCCGGCTTTCTTCGGCACAAAACCCGAACTCGTCATCAAGGGCGGCCTGATAGCCTGGAGCGTCATGGGCGACGCTAACGCCTCCATCCCGACGCCTCAGCCGGTGATCTACCGCCCCATGTTTGGCGCGTTCGGTCACGCGCCCTGTTCCACGGCGGTGACCTTCACTTCGCGCGCAGCCCTCGAAGCCGGGGTTCCGGCGAAGCTCGGACTGCGGAGGAGCGCGGTTGCGGTTGCGGGCTGCCGGGCGGTCGCCAAGCGCAATATGATTCTCAACAGCGCCACACCGAAACTCGAAGTCGATCCGGAAACGTACGAAGTGCGCGCCGACGGTGAGCTTCTGATTTGCGAGCCATTGGCCGAACTTCCCCTGGCTCAAAGGTATTTTATTTTTTAAGGAGAAGCTTACATCCATGATTCCGACGCAACGCGCATTTCGGATAGGAGTGGCCGGCCCGGTGGGCACAGGCAAGACAGCCCTTGTGGCCCGGCTCAGCGCTCGCCTGGGCGGCGCCCTCAGCGTCGCCGCGGTGACGAACGATATCTATACCCGCGAAGATGCCGATTTCCTGATCAACGCCGGGGCGTTGCCGCGCGAACGGGTTCGGGGCGTCGAAACCGGCGGATGCCCGCATGCCGCCATCCGCGAGGATTGTTCCATGAATCTGGAAGCCATCGGGGATCTCGAACGCACCCTGGGCCACCTTGACATTGTGTTCATCGAGAGCGGCGGCGACAACCTTGCGGCAGCATTCAGTCCCGATCTGGCGGACATCTCAATCTACGTGATTGACGTATCCGGCGGCGACAAGATTCCCCGCAAAGGCGGCCCCGGGATCATGCGTTCCGACCTGCTTGTCATCAACAAAATCGATCTGGCGCAGTATGTCGGGGCTTCGCTTGAAGTTATGGATCGCGATGCCCGCAGGATGCGCGGTGACCGGCCGTTCCTGTTCACGAACCTCAGGAACGATGACGGCCTGGACGGAGTTGTCAACTGGGTCCTCGAACAGATCAAGTTGCCCCGCCGGGATCTCTTTGAGGCCACCACCTACACCCGCCCGCGCAAACATACACATAGCCACTGACGATTGACGTACCATGCGGGTCCGGCGACGAGCATGCGATCCAGGGCGTTAATTCTTCACACGCTCCGGGAACTCTCAGGTGCATGTGACGCAGGATTAGCCCGGAGCGCCCGGATTGCATGGAAGCGACCGCAGTGCCTTTAGAACAGCGGCTTTCAAGGGCGGCAGATTCGTCAATAATCGTCTGCCAGATGATTTCCAGGTCGACCTTATCGTAGGCATGGCGGAGCAGGTTACCCAGGTCGCGGAACTGCCGCCATGGCACGTCCGCCACGATAAGCGGGGCTTCGCGCCCCAGACGGACAGCCGCCTCGCCGATCACCAGAAATTTCCGTTCCACGGCAGCGACCGTCTTTGAGTCTTCGCGGAACTGCCCGAAGCTCATCCCGAGAGTGAAATCCTCGATCATCAGGGCGCTTTCGAGAATATCGCGAAGGGTTGGGTGGAGTCTTTAAAAGACAAGGACAGATTCGCGCTCGACGCGGGCCTTTACGTGATCCTTCAGGGTTCGGCGATCCGCCAAATCGACCGGCATCTCGAGAATATCCACAATACGTAACCGGAGGCCTGCCAATGAGAACAGCGTCAGACGTTTGGAGCGGTCGAA
>JALYHT010000080.1 GCA_030776225.1 Acidobacteriota bacterium
GCCCAATGCTATTGAAAATAATATGGCGGAGAGGGGGGGATTCGAACCCCCGGTAGCGTTTTTGACACTACGACGGTTTAGCAAACCGCTGCTTTCGACCACTCAGCCACCTCTCCGGGTGCGTACGCGGGTCGGACTAACTCCAAAATGGTAACATGAAGTTCGCTGCCAACCGACTTCTCCGCACCCGTAGCTCAGCTGGATAGAGCGTTTGCCTCCGAAGCAAAAGGTCGCCTGTTCGAATCAGGCCGGGTGCACCACCTAACCTTTTCACCCTCAAGCATTGCGCGGATCGCTATTGCTTCCGACTCAGAACGCTGTTCGGCACTGTGCCCGATTTTGTGCCCACCCTTCGCCACTCGGGCGCATTTGGGAGCAGTGAATTCGGGAGCGAGCAGGATACAAATCGGAGATAGAGTTCGAAAGCCCCGGAGTCCGAAGGGCGTTTCGAACCCTCCAGGTGGTTTGTACGTCCAAACATAAGGACCCGAAAATGCCTGCACTAATTACAGGCACAAAACTGGTCCCGATTTTGTATGATTATGAAACCGTTCGAAAAGAAAATTGCTATGCCGACAGATCTGCAAAAATTGATTGACGCTGCGCGTCTGAGAGAGTTCCCAGCGTCCGAGCGCGAGGAACAGCGGCGGAGTTTCGCCTATGGCAATACGAAGATTGAAAATCCCCGTATCACCCGCGAAACCGTTGATCGCCAAGCTGAAATTCTGAAGGCCACGACCGCTCATTGAGTGCGGAAGATCCACCGCGACACAGCAAGGCTGGTGAAGCCGAGCTAATTACTGATCCAGATTCGCTCGCGGAGCGCGAGGCACTAAACGGCTTGCGTCAATTTGACGCCGTCGTCGAGATCGTTGAATGCTTCCAGGATGAAGACCGCCCGTTCCGCTTCAGACCGTCTCAACTACTCCACCTCCATCGAATTGCATTGGACGGTATCAGTTCGTACGCGGGTAATTTCCGTCCTGCCGGAATTGAGATAGGGGGTAGTCGGCATCAACCGCCAGGGGCACATCGGGTTCCGGAGTTGGTTGAGGATCTGTGCGAATACGTCAACTCCGGGTGGGCTGAACGTTCCGCTCTCCACTTAGCAGCGTACGTGCTATGGCGGCTGAACTGGATACATCCCTTCACCGATGGCAACGGTAGAACATCCAGGGCGGCATCGTACATGGTGATGTGCTGCAAGTTGGGTTATGTGCTGCCAGGCAAGCAAACTATCCCCGACCAGATTTCAGAGAATAAGCAGCCTTACTATGAGGCGCTTGAGGCTGTAGACGAATCGCTGCGGGCAGGGGAAGTGAACTTAGCGAAGCTCGAAGAGATGCTTTCGACCATGCTGGGCCGACAGCTCTATGCGATTCACGCTGACGCCACGCAACGGCACTGAAATCAGGAAGCCAAGCGCTGCCCGTGCGTGACCTGGTTACTGTTTTGAGCTGCTCTTGCGCGTTCCAGCGCTTCTCGCGCCGTGTTCAAGTTCGGGTGAACGTAGCACCGTGCGCTGGGGATTCGGCACGAACGATGAAATGGCTGGCCTGCACGTGCAGTCCAGCCCCGTTCACATGGACGAGTTGCCGGAACTGGGGAAGGCGCTCTGGGGCGCGGTGATGCGATCGGTGGGCGGCAGCTTCTATCGCCGGCCGTCGCCGCAATAACGAATTTCCGGCTCGCACCCCTGCAGCGCCAGGGTAGCCGCATAGCCCTCGGGAGCATTCAGCGCTGCCGTGAAGAGATCTGCACCGGGAGTATCGAACAACGCTCCGCCCGTTGCCTTCGATTTCGCCTCGCGCTCGGTCCACCGTTGATAAAGAGCCTCGGTCGTGTCGGGCAGGTCACTCTCTCCCAGGCGTTTCAGCAAGGGCCGCATGTCCACGTTAGCCCGGATGCGTTCGATATCTATCCCCACCGGCATTCCCTGAGTCACCGCGATCATCGCCCACTCTCCGGCGTGGGAAAGGTTAAACTCCATGCCGGTCGGAGGGTCAACTGCGGGTTTGCCGTGTTTGCCACAGCTGAAACAGATCTGGCCGGGAGACGTTTCCACGTACCGCGAGAGAATCGTACGGAGAGCGGACCGCGCCCGGGTCCACCGCACCCGATCGTCTTCAAATTTCAACCGCCCGGCGCGGGCCTCTTCATCGGGCGAAAGATGCGTCGGAGCCTGCTGCAAGAGCGAGACGGTCCAGACATCGACAGGCCATGAATTTAACTTTCGCAAGACCGATTATTTCAGAGCGGTCTGTGTGAAAGGCCATGATAACGTGGAATATTCCATGAGAATCTTTGTCGTTTTGGCCTTTTGGACAGGCCTGCGCGTGAGCTTGATGTGTGCCCAGACGGCGCCCCCGCAACAGGAGAGTATTTTTGTCACCGGTACCGCCGAGCCGCTGCCGCTGGCGGAGGCCGACCGCGACGTTAGCGTCATCCGTCTGCCGGAAAAAGAGACCGGGCTTTTCAAGACCTGGTTCGATCTGCTTGATCTGGACTCCGCACTCGACGTGCAGCAGCGCTCCCCGGGCGCGTTCCAGGCCGATGTCTCGATTCGCGGCGCCACCTTCGGGCAAACGCTCGTGCTGCTCAACGGCTTCCGTATGGATGACGTGCAGTCGGGCCACTTCAATCTCGACCTGCCCATTCCGCTTGAAATGCTGTCGAGCGTTGAAGTGTTGAAGGGCTCGGGTTCCGCGCTCTATGGATCGGACGCCATCGGCGGCGTGATCAACGCGCGCACCTTGCCGCTCGATCCCGGCGAACTTCGGCTGCTCGGAGGGGCGGGGAACTTCGGCTTCAACCAGCAGCACGCCATCGGGTCGTTCGGGCATCGGTGGTGGCAGGAAGAACTCGCCTTTGCGCGCGATTTCTCGACAGGCTTTGAACCGGATCGCGATTACCGGAATCTTTCACTCAGTTCGCTCTCGACCCTGAAGTCCCGGTTGGGCGCCACCAGCCTGCTTTTTGCTTATAGCGACAGGCCTTTCGGCGCCAACAATTTCTACGGCTCTCCGAAGCCGCAGTGGGAGCGCACAAAGACGTGGTTCGCGTCCGGACATCAGGATCTCGGCACGAAGACGGAAGCGAACTTCGCCTTCCGCAAGCACACCGACCTTTACGTTTACCTCCGCGACAATCCGTCTTATTACACGAACTGGCACACCGACGACAGCTGGCAGGGGAGCGTGCGGCGTCACGACAATCTGCCCCTGCACGGGGTTCTGAGCTACGGCGTCGAGGTGCTCGCCGAAACCGTGAACAGCACGAATCTGGGCAACCACAGCCGGGAACGGAACAGCGGCTACGTGTTCTACGATCTTCGCTCCGTAAAGCGGTTTTCACTTTCGGCGGGAATTCGCGAGGAGGTCTACGGCGCCCATCAGGTCGCGACGAGTCCCTCGCTCAGCGGCGCGGCATGGCTCAGTTCAAAGTTCAAACTGCGCGCCGCGGCCAGCCGTGCCTTCAGACTGCCGAGCTTCACCGATCTCTACTATCACGATCCCCACAACTTCGGTAATCCGAACCTCAAACCCGAGAGCGCAACCAGCTATGAAGCCGGCATCGACGGATATTTCAGGCCGAATCTCCACGCCTCCGTGACGGTGTTCCAGCGCCGCGACAGCAATGTAATCGATTTCGTCAAAGCCCCCGGCGCCGCTGACTACACGGCTACCAATTTCAATAAGCTGCACTTTACCGGAGTGGAAGCATCGGCGGTCTGGGAACCTCGCGCCGGCCAGCACATTTCAGTAAGCTTCAGCGCGCTGCACGGTCTCAATACCTCGCCCGAAATCCTGCTGAGCAAATACACGTTTAACTACCCGGTGCGCGACGGTGTTGTCGAATGGCGCGGCACTGTCGCGAAAAACATTATCGCGCGCACGCGCGTCGGGGTCGTGGAGCGCATCGAGCGCAGCCCGTATGCGGTCTGGGATGCTTCGGCTGGCTATGGCGCAGGCCGTGTCAGACCGTTTCTGCAACTGACCAATATCACCAGCACGGTTTATCAGGATATACATCTGGTGGACACGCCGAAGCGCGGCATCGTGGGCGGCGTGGAGCTATATCTTTTCGGCGCCGCGCGCTGATTCCAGCAGCACCACAGCCTGGGCTTCCGCCGACTTCCCTTCGCCTGCGGGGCCCAGGCCCTCAGCCGTTTTGAATTTGACTGAGATGCGCTCAAAGGCAAGCCCCATCGCCTTCGCTAAGGATTCCCGGATCGCAACCCGGAACTCCTTCAGCCTGGGGCGCTCCAGTATCACGGTCGAATCCACATTGACGATCTGAAATCCCGCGGTCCTGGCCAGTTCGCACGCGTGTGAAAGGAATTGCAGGCTGTCGCAGCCTTTCCACCTCGGGTCCGTATCGGGGAAATGCATTCCTATATCGCCCGCCGCAATCGCGCCCAGAAGCGCATCTGTGATCGAGTGAGCCAGCACGTCGGCATCGGAATGCCCTGCCAGCCCGAACTCCGAAGGAATAGTGACTCCGCCCAGAATGAGCGGGCGTCCGCTGACGATGCGGTGAACGTCCCAGCCCTGGCCGATGCGCGCGATCATCTCGCTCCTGTTCAACGGCGCGCGGCTTCCTGTTCGAAGAAGAGCCGCGCCAGATCCATATCGCCGGGTCGCGTGATCTTGATATTGCGCTCACTGCCGAGAACGACGCTGATCTCCACCTGCCCGCTGTGCCCCGGGAAATCCACCAGGCGCTCCACCAGACTCGCCTCGTCCGTGCCGTAAAAATTGTCCCGGGTGGCCGCTTCAAAAGCGCGCCGCAGTACGTCGAACCGAAAAACCTGCGGAGTCTGAGCAAGGATCAGCCGTTCGCGCGAGATGGTAGCCCGAACTTTGGCCCCGCCCGCCTGGGCGCCGCTCACCTGTTTTACGGTATCCACCGGCACGATTCCCACGATGGCGCCGCCGCTTAAAGCCGCTTCTTCGATGACTTTTCGAATCGTTTCGAGTTCGATAAAGGGCCTGACCGCATCGTGCACGGCAACCATATCCGTATCGGGATCGAGCGCCGCGAATGCTTTCCCGACCGATTCCTGCCGCGTATTTCCACCCTCCACCACGCGCAAAGAACCAAAAAGTCCGCGGCCTTCTTTCCGCAGCATCTCTTCAACGGACTCAATCTCTTCTTCCCGCACCGCCACTACGATATCGGTGACGAGCGGCGAAGCCACGAACTTTCGCACTGTATGGACAAGGATGGGCGCGCCTTCGAGCAACATGAATTGCTTCCGGCTCGTCCCGGTGGTTTCAGCGAGGGCGGGCGGCACACCTCGCTGCATCCGGGTGCCGAGCCCGGCGGCGGGCAGAATGACGGCGGTCTTCACGGTCGGCTGTTCTCCGTTAACCTCAATGGCTCAGTTCTCTACCACTGTCTGCTCACGACGGGGCGGCGGCTCGCGACGTTCCATGGGGTTGTTCTGAGCCGGCGTGTTGTGAGCATGTACGGATGGACCGCTGGCCGCCGTGGTGTGTACCCGTTCGTCGTATTTGCCGAAAATCATTTTCCCCGCCGTGGTTTGCAACACGCTGGTCACTGAAATATCCACTGTTTTTGAAATCATGCGACGGGCGTTATCCACCACCACCATCGTACCGTCGTCCAGGTAGGCCACTCCCTGGTTGTATTCCTTGCCTTCTTTCAGAATAAAGACCCGCATCAACTCGCCCGGCAGCACGATCGGCTTCAGCGAATTCGCCAGGTCGTTTATATTCAGGACTTCAACCCCGCGCACATGCGCCACCTTGTTCAGGTTGAAGTCATTGGTCATAATCCTGCATTTATAGACCTTGGCAAGTTCGATCAGTTTCATATCCACTTCACTGACCTGCGGGAAATCGTCGTTCACGATGCGAACCTTAAGGTGCGCGATCTTCTGAATTCGCTGCAGAACGTCCAGCCCGCGGCGGCCACGATTTCGTTTCATCGAATCGGCCGAATCCGCGACCATCTGGAGTTCATGCAGCACAAACTGGGGCACTACCAGGACGCCGTCGAGAAAGCCCGTGTCCGCGACATCGGCTATACGCCCGTCGATGATCACGCTGGTGTCCAGAATTGTCCGGCTCGTGTTGCTCTCCCCATCTGTCCCGAAGAGACCGCCGAGCGCGGATAAATTCAGCAACTCTCCTTTCGATCCCCCGGTGACCGCTCCCACATAAGCGAACAGCAGCATGCAGGCCACTTGTACGAACTGGGGCGCATTGGAAATTCCGCCGCCTGTATGTCCCAGGATGAGGCTTACCAGCGCCGCGCAAATCAGCCCGGCCATCGCCCCGATTACAACTCCGATCAGACGCTCCAGACTGACCCGCGCCACCCTGCGTTCGAGCAGGATGGCCATGCAGGCGAGCGCGGCGCCGATCAGAGCGGCAGCCCAGAAAGGCGCCCCGCCGGGGCGGAAATAGCCGGCGCTCAAGCCCAGAATGACTATGAATAACGTCCGGAATACAATTAAGTCCACCACGCCATCTCCCCGGTTTACCGCATCGCCGACACGCGATTGTACCATCCCGAAAAAAGCGCGCTGCTGCCGGAAACGCGCCCGGCGCGCCGTTTATCTTAACTAATTAACTCGTTACTATCTTGTTACTTATCTCGTTACTTAACAACCAGATTAATTAGTTTGTCGGGCACCGCGACGATCTTCACTACAGTCTTCCCCTCAGTCAGCGCCTGCACTTTCTCATCGTTTTTCGCAAGGGTGGTCAGGCCCTGCGCATCGGCGCCGGCCGGCACCACGATTCTGGCGCGCACCTTGCCATTGATCTGCACCACGATCTCCACTTCCGATTCGCGGGACAGAGCCGGGTCGTAATCCGGCCATGGCTGTTTGAAAACAGGCCCTTCTCCGCCTTGTTCTTCCCAAAGTTCCTGCGCGAGATACGGCGCGAACGGCGCCAGCATCAGAGTCAGAATCCGCAGCACCTGCTCCATGGCGGCTTGAGAGATGCGCGCCTCTTCCAGATACATCTCGTTGAGCAGTTCCATGATGGCCGCGATGGACGTGTTGAAATGCCAGCGGCTGTCGAAGTCTTCCGTGATCTTCTTCAGCGTGCGATGCAGTTTACCGAGTATTGCCGCGTCCGCGCTTCCGTCGCCCCTGCACCCGGCAACCGGTAAGTTACGCGTTGCGAAGCGATAAATGCGCCCCAGAAACCGGTAAATGCCCTCGACCCCCGCATCGATCCAGTCCACATCCCGCTCGGGCGGCGCGGCGAAAAGCGCAAATAGCCGCGCTGTATCCGCGCCGTGCTTATCGGCTACCTCGTCGGCCGGCACCACGTTGCCTTTCGACTTCGACATCTTCGACCCGTTTCGAATCACCATGCCCTGCGTGAACAGCTTCCGGACCGGTTCGTCGACCGTGATCAGACCGATGTCGCGCATCATCTTGGTCCAGAAGCGCGAGTAGATCAGATGCAGAATGGCGTGCTCCACGCCGCCTATATATTGATCGATGGGGAACCAGTAATCGATCTTCGCCTTGTCGAAGGGCGCGGTCGAATTTTTGGCATCGCAGTAACGGTAAAAATACCAGCTCGAATCGACGAACGTATCCATGGTGTCCGTCTCGCGGCGGGCTGCCCCACCGCACTTCGGGCAAGTCGCATTGACGAACTCCGGCACTTCATCGAGCGGCGACCGCCCCTTGCCGGTAATCTCGATCTGACGCGGCAGCAACACCGGCAGTTGATCGTCCGGCACAGGCACAACTCCGTCCACGGGACAGTGAATTACCGGGATGGGCGTCCCCCAGTAACGTTGTCGTGAAACACCCCAGTCTTTGATGCGATAAGTGATCGCCGGCTGACCGAAGCCTTTGTCCTTCGCCACCGCTGCCATTTCACGGCGCGCCTCTTCGCTCGTTTTGCCGCTGAAGGGCCCCGAATTTTCTACAATCCCGTAATCGCCCGACGCCTGCGTCATACACGCGGGATCGGCAACAGCACCGTCCAGCGCCCGGATGACCGGCCGTATCTCGATTCCGTACCTCCGGCAGAATTCAAAATCGCGCTGGTCGTGAGCGGGGACAGCCATAATCGCGCCCGTTCCGTAGCCCATCAGAACGAAGTTGCCCACCCACACGGGCACAGTCTCGCTGCTGAACGGATTGACCGCCCGCAAACCTGTGTCGAAGCCTTCTTTCTCGACATCGCCCGGGCCCTGCGCGGCGCGCGCGTCGATCATTTTCTTCGCGGCGGCCTGCGCCCCGGGCGCTAACTTCCGCGCAACGATTTCGTGCTCCGGAGCCACAATCAGGCAGGTCGCGCCGTAAATGGTATCGATGCGCGTTGTGAATACACGCAGCGGCCCATACCCTTCCACGTTGAAATCCACCTCGGCCCCTTCACTGCGCCCGATCCAGTTGCGCTGCATCGTGAGCACGCGCTCGGGCCATGCGCCTTCGAGTTGCGCGATATCCCGCAGCAGATCGTCCGCGTAGGCGGTCGTACGCAGAAACCACTGTTCGAGCGCGCGCTGCTCGACCGGGTTCGATTCGTGCCGCCAGCAGCAGCCATCGATTACCTGTTCGTTCGCCAGCACCGTCGCGCACAGCGAGCACCAGTTTACGAGCGCCTGCTTCCGGTAAGCCAGGCCGCGCTCCATCATGCGCAGGAAGAACCACTGGTTCCATCGGTAATATTCGGGATCGCAGGTTGTGACCTCGCGATCCCAGTCGTAAGAGAAAGCAAAGCGGCGGTGTGTCCGCTTCATCTTTTCTATGTTTGAAAGGGTCCATTCGCGCGGGGGGCGCTTGTTCTGGATGGCGGCGTTTTCCGCGGGAAGCCCGAACGCATCCCAGCCCATGGGATGCAGCACGTTATAGCCGCGCATCCACATATGCCTCGCCAGCGCATCTCCGATCGCGTAATTCCGCACATGGCCTATATGCAGCGCGCCGCTCGGATACGGCAGCATTTCGAGCACATAGTACTTGGGCTTCGTGGAATTTTCTTCAGCTTTATAGAGGCCGTCGTCCTTCCATCGCTCGTGCCATTTCAATTCGATCTGATTGTGGTCGTACGTCTTTTCAGGCATTTGGATGAGGCGGAACTCCCAGTTTCGCAAATGTCAGGCGTTTCTCTTTCGCAGAGCCAGGCGTTTCAGCGCATCCACATTCTTCCTGTCATCGCCTTCCTCATCAACCGGGGTCTCCAGAATGAACGGCTTCTGGCGCAGTGCCGGATGGCGGAGGATCCGGCGAAAACCTTCTTCGCCTATTTGCCCCCGGCCAATATTTTCATGGCGGTCGAGATGGGAATTCAGGGCGCCCTTTGAATCGTTTGCATGAACAACCTTCACGAGATCCAGGCCCAGCCACCGGTCAGCCGCGGCCACCGTCGTCTCCAGACCCGCGGCGGTAGCCACGTCGTAACCCGAAGCCAGCAGATGGCACGTATCGAGACAATAAGCCAGGGGTAATTCCGTTTCCCGGGCCGCGAGATCCCGAAGCATGCGCAGCTCTTCGAACTTACCGCCGATCTGACAGCCGGCCCCCACCGTGTTCTCGAGCAGCACCGTCAATCCCGGCGCCCTGAACGCCCGCGCTGCCTCCGCCAATCCAGGCACAAAAGCCGCGATGCCTTCCTCCGGCGACTGCCCTTTGTAATTCCCCGGATGCAGAACAAGATAGTCGGCGCCGAGCGTGGCCGCGCGATCCAGTTCACCCCGAAACGAGACCACCGACCTTTCCCGAATCAGCGGATCGAGCGTCGCCAGATTCACCAGATAATTCGCGTGGATCGCCAGCGGGTGCAGATCGAATCGCACCCGCGCTTCGTTCAGTTTTCTGACGTCGGCCGGATCGGGCACGCTCGCCCGCCACATTCGCGGGCTCGAAGAAAAAATCTGAAAAGTATTCGCGCCCAGCTCGTGCGCCGTAACCGCGGCGTTTTCGAGCGATTTAGACCGTGACGTGTGAATGCCGATTCGCAGACCGCCATCGTAGCAGGCTTGCTCAGCATGCCTGCCTCTCTGCAGGCCTCACGACCTCAGGCGACATGGTAGCTTGCTTTTTCATGGACAATATCACGGTTTTGGTATTAGCGGACCCTGCCGCCCCAGCCCTGAAGAAGCTGGACGCCATCGGACCGGGAGTCACGCTGAAGATCGGCAAGACGGCGGAAGCGCTGGGCGAAGCAGTGGCAAACGCCCGCGTGCTCTTCAACTGGACCGGCTCCAAACCCGACGTTCATCTCGTCATGCAAACGGCTCCAGGGCTGGAATGGATCCACGCGATGTACGCGGGGCTTGATCGTTCGCTGTTTCCGGAACTGATTGCCAGCCCGATTCCGCTCACGAATGGCTCGGGCGTCTTCAGCCAGTCGCTGGGCGAATTTGTCATGCTCGGGGTCCTTTATTTCGCCAAAGACGTCCCGCGCCGCGTGCAGGCAAAAGCAGAGCGCCGGTGGGATGTTTTCGACAATGTGGAAGTCGGCAGACAGACCATCGGCATTGTGGGACACGGCGACATCGGGCGCGCAGTCTCCTCGCGCGCCAAGGCTTTCGGGATGCGGGTCCTCGCGCTTCGAAAGAACATCGCCCCACGAGCCGGAGACGAGCACGTGGACCGCGTCTACCCTGTAAGCGAGCTGCATGCCATGCTGCCCGAATGCGATTACATTGCAGTGACCGCTCCGCTGACGGCGGAGACGGAGGGCATGATCGGCAAGGCCGAATTCGAACGAATGAAGCCATCGGCGATCGTAATGAACGTAGGCCGCGGTCCCGTAATCGATGAAGAGGCCATGATAGATGCCTTGCAAACCAAACGCATTCGCGGCGCCGCTCTGGATGTTTTCGTAACGGAGCCCCTGCCGCCCGAAAGCCCCATCTGGTCGCTCGATAATGTGCTTCTCACCGCGCACTGCGCCGATCACGTGGAAGGCTGGGTGGAATCGGCGGTGGTGTTTTTTCTGAAACAGTTCAACCGATGGCGGAACGGCGAACCTCTTCGGAATCTGGTCGACAAACACGCCGGCTATTGAATATCGAGCATAATGGAATCGGCGGCAATATGAAATCGTTTCGATTGCGTTGGTCCCTGCTGATATTCGCGATGGCCGCCGGGGCTCTGGCAATGGTTTTGAGCGCGCAGGATCTGGTTTACCAGTGCCCGATGGACCCGGACGTCCGATCGAATAAAGAAGGCTTTTGCTCCCGGTGCGGGATGAAGCTCCGTGCCGGCATCCCGGAGCCCGTCGAGTTTCCTGTCGATCTGACCCTCACGCCGCGCGTTCCGAAACTCGGCGCCAAAGAACAACTGGCGTTTTCCGTTCGCGATCCGCAGAACGATCGAGAGATCCAGCATTTCGAGCTTGTGCATGAAAAGCTCTTCCACATGTTCGTCATCAGCAAAGATCTGGAGTTTTTTCTTCACGACCACCCGGTCTACGGCGAAGACAAAAAGTTTCATTACGATCTCGATTTCCCCAAATCGGGGATGTACAGGATTCTGGCGGATTTTTATCCGGAAGGCGCTACCCCGCAATTGATCGCCAAGACCGTGATTGTTCCGGGGACGCCGCAACCCACGCCTGTGCTTACCGCCGACTACGCGGCGAAACAAACCGAGAACATGCGCATTTCGCTGACCACCGATCCGCCGCAGCCGATCGCCGGGCAGAAGACCATGATGTTTTTCCATCTGGAGCCCCCCGACGGTATCGAGAAATATATCGGCGCCTGGGGGCACATGCTCGCGGCGAGCGACGACCTGGTCGACATGATCCACACCCATCCGTTCCTCGCCGATGGCGGCCAGCAGATGCAGTTCAACCTGTACTTTCCTCGCGAGCGGACCTATCGAATCTGGGTGCAGTTCCAGCGCAGGGGCGTCGTGAACACGGCGCGGTTCGACGTTCCCGTTCAGGAATTGAAGTAGATCACTTCGGCAAAAGCGCCACGGTGGATCCGGCGGGAACGCCGTGTATGGTGGTGCCCGCGGACAACTTCAGCGGTCTCCGCAGTAAAAACGCGTGTGCGTAGGTCTTCTTGTAATTCTGCAGCCAGAGTAACGGTTCGACGCTGCCATCCGGCAGCTCGGCGGTCATTTGAAAGGATTCGCCGTCGCGGACCTTCAGCGGCAACAACCCGTCAAGCGTCATCGGCCTGGTCAGCCTGAGTTCTCCGCTGACCGTGAGTTGGCGCCGGGCATGTGCCGGCGAGGCCGCGGCAGCCGGTTTCGGGGGTGGAGGAAGATCCTTTTCGTCGCCTTCGGGCGCGCCGCCTTCTTCCCAGTCGACGATCAGCTCCAGTTGTTCCGCCGTGAGCCCGGTGTCGTTTCGAAAATCACCGAAGCCTTTGACCGCGCCCCAGGGCGGCATCCGGCGCTGCAGCACTTCTTCGCCGATGGCCTTAGCCCAGGGCCGGGCGTCCTTATATGTGGATAGGGGAAACGCGGTTCCGCCCTCGCGGTGACAGGAAATGCAGTGGGTGTTGAAGAGCCGGATGATTTCGCGGTCGAAGGTGACTTTCGTGGTAATGACGTCGTGCCCGTATGCAAGGCAGACCGGCGCCATTACCAGAAAACAAACTCTGCTCAGCACTCAACCGCATAATACAGTAAAGCCCTGTCTGCCATCTCCATACGCGAAGCGACGAAAGTCTACGAAGGCGGCGTCGAAGCCCTGCGCGGCGTCTCGCTCGAATGCGACGCGGGAAAAGTCACGGCCCTGCTCGGACGCAGCGGCTGCGGTAAAACCACGCTGCTGAATCTGTGCGGAGCCATGGATTTTCCGACCACCGGGGAGGTTCTTCTGGCAGGCCAGCTCACTTCAAAACTGGACGATGCCGGGCTGACCCAGCTTCGCCGGAATCGTATCGGGTTCGTCTTTCAATTCTTCCAACTGCTCCCCTCGCTTACGGCGCTCGAAAACGTGGAGTTGCCGCTGCTGCTCGCCGGCGCCAAACGAACCGAAGCCGCCGCGCGTGAACGTCTTCAATGGGTTGGCCTGGCTGAGAAGGCGGCGTCTCTGCCGTATCAGCTTTCGGGCGGCCAGATGCAGCGCGTGGCCATCGCCCGCGCGCTGGTCCACGATCCGGCCATTCTGATTGCCGACGAGCCTACCGGCAACCTGGATAATGCCAGCGGGGAAATCATTCTGAAACTGATCCGCCGTGCCGCCGACGAGCTGGGCGCGGCCGTCCTGATCGCGACCCACAGCGCGGAAGCCGCCGCTATTGCAGACGTCCGGGTGCGGATGGGTGACGGCAGGATTGAGGCGTTCGAGTCTTGAAGCTGTTCCGCCAGCTCATCCTCCGCCCTCTGCGGCGCGACCGGACACGCACCATCCTCACGTTGCTCTCCATCGCTCTCGGGGTGGCGGTTGTGATCGCCATAGAACTCTCGGGCGATGCGGCGACGGGCTCATTCGCGTCTTCGTTAACCACACTGGTCGGCAAAGTGGACTACGAGATTACTGCGAATGGCGGTATCGACGAGACATACATCGGAAAACTGGCCGCGCTGCCTGTCAATGCCCGTTTTTCGCCGGTGATCGAACAGCCCGTCGTCATCGCCGGCCGGGGTGCGACGACACTCTACGGAATCGACCTGATCACCGCGGGCTCCGCCACTGCGACTTCGTTCGATGCCACCGAACTTGAAAGCAGCGTCGTTGTTTCGGACGATCTGGCCGCGCGGCTGCATCTTTTGAAAGGCGGCCGAATCACTCTCAGGGGTCGGGACGCGATGCGGGATTTCACCATACGCACTGTTGCTAAAAATCAGAATACGGAGTGGGTCGGCATCGACATCGCCGCGGCGCAGCAGCTTCTCGGGATGAACGGCAAGCTGGACCGCATCGAAGTCTTCATCAATCCCGCGGAAGACGCCGCGCGCGTGGAACAACTGATCAAAGCAACGGTTCCGGCCACCTGGGACGTTCAAACCCCTGGAGCGCGCAGTGAAGAGAACCGGCGCATGCTGCGGGCGTTCCGGTGGAATCTGCGCATCCTCAGTTACATTTCACTGCTGGTCGGAGCGTTTCTCATTTACAACACAGTGGCAGTCAGCGTGGTACGGCGCCGCGCGGAGATCGGCATCCTGCGGGCTCTCGGGACCAGCGCGCGCGGGGTTCTGCTGGTGTTCCTCGGCGAAGCCACGATGCTGGGAATCGCCGGGTCCGCTCTCGGAATCGTGCTGGGGCGCATGCTCGCCTCCGCTCTGCTGGCGATGATCTCCGATACAGTCAACGCGCTTTTCACGACCAGCACCCCAGGCGCGATTGCCTTGTCGCCGCTCTCAATCATCGCCGCTTTGCTGACCGGGACCGGAGTGGCTTTCTTTTCCGCTTTGATGCCGGCCCGCGAAGCAGCCCGCGTTGCTCCCGCCGAAGCTATGCGG